>JBBQKV010000160.1:0-5778 GCA_038327245.1 Acidobacteriota bacterium | reverse complement strand
CTTCTCGAAGCAGAGCGACTACCCGCTGCACTTGGGCGTCACGGAGGCCGGCTCCCGGTTCACCGGGACGATCAAGTCCTCGATGGGCATCGGCATCCTGCTGGCGGAGGGGATCGGCGACACCATTCGCGTCTCGCTCGCGGCCGACCCGGTCGAAGAAGTGCGCGTCGGCCGGGAGATCCTCAAGGGCCTCCACCTCCGGGACGACGGCGTCAACGTCATCGCGTGTCCGACGTGCGGCCGGCTCGAGGTCGACATGCTGCCGATGGTCGAGCGCGTGGAGAAGCACCTCGCCGGGGTGAAGCTGCCGCTCCAGGTCGCGATCATGGGGTGCTCCGTGAACGGGCCGGGCGAAGCGCGCGAAGCGGACATCGGTTTCGCGGCCGGCAAGGACATGGGGATGATCTACAAGAACGGCGAGCCCTATCGCCGGATCGGCGGCCCGAACATGCTGGATGAGTTCATCCGCGAGATCGACCTGCTCGTCGAGGAACGGACGAAGGCGGCGGCAGGGAATCCGATCGTCGAGTGACCGCGGTGCCCGGCGAGTCTCCGGCACCTGCGGTTTCCTCACTTCTCCCGACCGATACGTCCTCGCGCCGCCTTTCGGGCCTGCGCGCGTTTCTGATCCGACCTCCCCTCTGGGGGACGGTGCTCGTCTGCGCCGCGATTCTCGTGGCCCGGCGGCCCGCACAACTCCGCAACCCCCAGCTGTGGGCGGAGGAAGGGACGATCTGGTACGCCGAGGCACACACAATGGGCGCTCGCGCGCTCCTCCGCTCTTTCGGCGGATATCTCAACACCACGCAGCGGGTCGTGGCCGCGATTTCTCAGTGGGCGGATCCGGCGCGGGTGCCCGCGATTTTCGTGACGGCCGCTTTTCTCCTGACGATCTACCTCGCGGCGCGGACCCAGTCCGCCCGCTTTCCCCTGCCGCCCCACGTCGGCTACGCGCTCGCGGTGGTCCTGGTCCCCGACACCTTCGAGGTCCTGCTCTTCCTGAACAACATCGACCGCATTACGGCGGCCGGTCTCATCCTCATCCTCCTTTCGCGGGACGTGCGTCGATGGTGGGAGCACGCGCACGACGTCATCGCGACCGCGTTGTTCGGACTGACGGGTCCCTACTGCATTCTCTTCGCGCCGCTGTTCGTCTGGCGCGCGCTGCGGCGCCGGACTCGCCAGAGCGTCGTGCTTGCAGTGCTCGTGACCGGATGCTCCCTCATCCAGGGCACGCTGATCGGGCTGCACGAGAGGGGGAAGCTCGCGGACGCGGGTCCCGTCGCGATGGGTTACGGCAAGATCGAGCCCCGCCGACTGCTCGCCGTGCCGGGGATGCGGGTCGCGGGATCGCTCTTCGTCGGCTCCCGCGTGCCGGCGGACTATCCGCTCCCCGTCGAGACGGCGCTCGGGATCGGCGTCCTCGGGTTCGTCGGATACCTCGCGCTCCGCAGGGGCCGAGCGCGAACCGAGCGCGCGTGGCTGGGGATCGCGTTTCTGCTCGTGCTGGCCAGCGCGCTCTATCGCTGCCGGCTCGTTCTTCCCGACATGTGCCACGCCGTGTACGGCAACCGGTATTTCTACTTTCCGCAGTTGATGGTCCTCTGGCTGCTCGTCGCGCTCGCCGCCGAAGGAAGACGCTGGCGCTCGTGGAGCGCGGCCGCGCTCCTGGCCTGGATGTTCGCGGTCAACCTGCCGCGTCTCCGCGAACCAGGTCTGCCCGACATGCGCTGGGGCGACTACGCGGCCCGCATCCGCGCCGGCGAGGCGGTGGAGATCCCGACGAACCCGGGCGGCGTGGAACCCTGGATCGTGAAGCTGCCGGCGCGGAAATAGAATTCGGCCGGGAAAAACGCACCGCTGAAAGTCGACATCCTCGCGCTGTGGCTGACCTGGGCGGCCGCGACCGCGGCGGCCCTCTGGCTGGCGGGGCGGTTCGTGACGCGCGTGCCGTGGAAGGCGGGCGTCTTTCTGGCCCTGCTCCCGCTCGTCTTCACGGGAAAGGCCTTCTTTCGCGGCGACCTGTATGGGCCGTCGGATCTCTATTATGTCCACGACCCGTGGCGGGAGGTTGCCGCGGAGAACGGAATCCGCGGAGTCGCGAACCCGATCCTCTCGGACCTCGCCTTCGCGAACCTGCCGTGGCGGGCGGCCGTCCGGGAAGCTCTCGTCAACGGGCGCCTTCCGCTCTGGAATCGCTTCGTCGTCGCCGGGAACCCGCTTCTCGGCGCGGCGCAGGCCTCGGTCTTCCATCCCGCCATGTGGCTGGGGATTTTTCTGCCGCTCGCCCAGTCCTGGACCTTCTCCTGCGCGTTCACGATTTTCCTCGCGCTCTTGTGCGGACACCTCTTCTTCCGGGAGCTGTGCTCGTCCGAGCTCGCCGCCCTGGCCGGCGCCGTCGGCTGGGGATTCTCGACGTACGTCCTCTTCTGGGACGGCTGGGCAGTCGGCCCTTCGATCGCGTCGCTCCCCCTCCTTCTCCTGGGGATCCGGCGACTCGTGCGGGCGCCGCGCGGGGGAGGAGTCGGGATCACCACGGTGGCTCTGGCCCTCTCGTTTCACGGCGGGCATCCGGAGACCTTCTTCCACTGCCTCGCGGCGGGCGCGGTCTACTTTCTCTGGGAGCTCTTTCCGCGAGTCCAGCGGAGGAGCGCGCGTCGCGCGGTCGCGGGAGCCCTCGCCGCCGGACTCCTGGCGTTCGGCCTCGCGGCTCCCGTCCTCCTTCCTCTCCTGGAAGCGCTGCCGCACTCCGCGGAGTACGCGGCGCGGCGCGCGGCGCTCGCGAAGGGACGACCCCGACAGTCCGTCCCCGCCGGAGAAGCCGTGCGGAGACTGTCTCCCGCGATCCTGCCGTTCTCGCACGGGATCTACGGGCGGAGCCCGGTGCAGGAGCGGCGGCAGGACGGGTCCGGGATGCCGCTCGGATACGCGGGGGCGGTGCTCTTTCCGCTGGCCGCGGTCGGGGCCTTCGGGCGGAAGCCGCGGGAGCGCGGCGTCTTCCTCGGGTTTTTCGTCGCGGGTCTCGCGTACGGCGCGAGCGCTCCCATCCTTCTCGACGCGACCTCGCGCCTGCCGGGCTTTTCCCTGGCGCTCAACTACCGCCTCGTCTTTCTCGCTCCGCTCGGGCTCGCGGGGCTGGCCGCCCTCGGCGCCGACCGCCTGGCCGCCCGCCGCTCGGCCGGACGGGACCTCGCGATCGCCGCCGCCGCCGCGGTCGCGCTCCTCGCGATTTTCTTCCTCCTCCACCGCGGATTGTTCCGGGATCGCGAGCTTCCGAGCGCTTTCGTGGCGGAGGCTTTCGCCGAAGAGGTGCTGCCCGTCCTTCTCCTCGGAGTCATGGCGCTCCTCGCGCGGAACCGGGAGAGCCTCATCGTCGCGACGGCCGTGGCCCTCCTCATCGCGCAGCGGTTTCTGGAGATGGGCGGCGTCTACCCGACGCTTCCGTCGCCGTCGCTCGCGCCACGTCTGCCGGTCCTCGCTTCTCTGCCGCCGGCCGGAGAGCCCTACCGCGTCGTCGCGCGGGCCGAGAACCTGCGTCCCAACGCCGCCGCGCTCTCCGGGCTCGAGGACGTCCGCGGATACGAGTCACTCGTCCTGCGCCGCTTCGAGGAGACGTATCCCCTCTGGGCCCGCCGCCAGTTCGCGTCCCACAGCCGCGTGGACGACCTGACCCGGCCCTTCCTCTCGTTCCTGAACGCGCGGTACGCGATCGGCGGGCCCGATGAGGCGGTTCCACCCGGCTGGACGGTAGTCGCCCGAACTCGCGAGGGATCCACGTTCGAGAACCCGCGCGCGCTTCCGCGCGCCTTCGTCCCGCAAACGGTGCGCGTCGAACCGGATGGGGGAAAACGGATCGCGGAGATGTCCGCCGCGACCGACTTCTCGCAGACCGCCTGGTTGAGCGAGGGGCATTCCGGGAGCTCGCCGAACGGCGCGGCGACGGTTCGTGTGCGGGAGATCGGGCCGGACCTCCTGATCGACGCGGACGTCCGGGAGAACGCGTTCGTCGCGACGTCGGTCCCGGACTGGCCCGGCTGGCGCGCGCAGTCCGAGGGCCGCGCGATCGACCTCGCGACCGTGAACCACGCCTTCGTCGGGTTCTGGCTGCCGCCGGGCCGCCGCGTCGTGCGGCTCCACTACAGCCCCGACTCGTTCCGATTCGGAAGCGCGCTCGCCGCCGCCGCGCTCCTGGCCGCTTTCGTCCCGGTTCTTCGGCGCCGACCGCGCGCGATACCCTAGCCTCGCTTGTTCCTGCTCGTCGTCCGGCTGCTCGCCGTTTACTTCGTGACGTGCGCGCTCGCGTTCTTCCTGGCGAATCGGTTCGTTTCTCGCATCCGGCCGGGCGTGGCCGTTCTCCTGGCGCTCGGACCCTTCGTGCTGACCGGGAAAGCGATGTTGACCGCCGGGGTCTATGCGCCCCTCGACATCGCGTACCAGGCCCACCCGCTGGCGGCCCTCCGCGCGGAAATGGGGATCACGAGCACGCGGTCGCCGATCCTGGGCGACGTCGTCTCGCAGTTCATCCCGTTCCGTAAGGCCGTGCGCGACGCCGTCAAGAACGGGCGGCTGCCGTTGTGGAACCGGTACGTGCTGGCGGGCGAGCCGCTCCTCGCCAATACACAGCCGGCCGTTCTCCACCCCGGGACGGTGATCGGATTCCTGCTGCCCCTCGCCCAGGCGTGGACGTTCGAGATGACTCTGCGCCACTTCCTCGCGCTCCTCGCCATGTACCTGTTCCTCCGGGAGCTCGGCCTGCGCGAGCTCCCGTCGCTCCTCGGCGGGATTGGCTGGTGCCTCTGCGACTACCTCGTCTTTTTCGCGGGGTGGCAGCACTCCGCGGCGGCGCCCCCCTTTCCGTTGCTGCTCCTCGCTCTCACACGGCTGGCGCGGGAGCCGGGCCGCCGGTCCGTCGCTCTGACCGGGGCCGTTCTCGTCCTGATCGTCACGGCGGGCCATCCGGAGACGCTTCTTCACAGCGTTTCGGCCGGCGGCGTGTACTTTCTCTTCGAGCTCGCCCGGGCGGGCCGGGGTCGCCGGCTGCGCCCGGTCCTCCTCTCGCTCGTGGCCGGCGCGCTCGCCCTCGGGCTCTCCGCGGTCCTCCTTCTTCCGCTGGTCGAGGCTCTTCCGCACACGGCCGAGCAGCTCATCCGCTCGCGGTGGTACGCGCACGTCGACAAGTCCGTGAGCGTTCCCGAAAGCCTGAGGCGCTCGATCCCGGACGTGGTGCCGTACGCCTTCGGCGTTTCCGGAGAGGGGCGCGGCGCGATCGGCTTCGGGGAGCCCGCGGCGTACGTCGGAGCGGTTCTTCTTCCCTTCGCGCTCCTCGGGCTCCTGTCGCGCCGCCCCGAAAAGTGGCCCGTCCTGGCGCTGACGTTCCTCGGCCTGGCCATGTGGGCGCGGCTGCCGCTCGTGACCGACGTCGTTTCGTCGCTGCCGATCTTCGAGCTCGGGCTGAACGAGCGCATGGCCTTCTTCGGCGCCTTCGGCATCGCGGCCCTCGCGGCTTTCGGCGCCGAGCGAGTCGAGGAGAGGCGCGACTTCCTGCCCCTCGCCGCGATACTCGTCAGCGCGGCCGTCATCCTCCTGCTGTACCGCGAGGTCCGGCCGACCCTGATCCGGCTGGAGATTCCGCCGGATTTCCTCCGCGGCCGGCTCCTTCTCCAGGTCGTCCCGCTCGCTCTGCTTGCCGCGGCCTTCGTCTTCCTCCGGAACCGACCGGCGCCGGTTCTCGTCCTGGCCGCCGTTCTCCTGCTCCTCGAGCGGGGCCTGGAGGGCGGA
>JBBQKV010000159.1:0-5800 GCA_038327245.1 Acidobacteriota bacterium | reverse complement strand
GCGAGAGTGGCCTGGTATTCGAGATACGCCTGCGTCGGCGTCTTCGTTTGAGCGACCGCGGCCGGGGAAAGAGCGGTCCACGCGATCAAAGCAGTGCACCCGATTGCAATGAGTCGACGGTGTTTCAAGGGTCCTCCTTTCAGGGTGGGGTCCGTACTCTAACGGTGCTCTCTACCAGCAGACAGCCGGCGCGGTCCGAAGGTATGTGTCCGACTCCAGCTGATTCAGCATGAAGTCCGCTACGTCCGCCCGCGAAATGCGAACTGTCCAGAAAAAGCTTCCGACCCCGGGACCGTGGCGATAGCCGCCTCGCCTCGCGCCGTTCGTCAGCAGGCCGGGTCGCACAATGACCCACTCGACGGGACTCGACGCAATGATTCGTTCCTGCCGCGTCTTGTCCCAGTAGTAGAACGGCAGGATCACCGGGATCGTGAAGAACGTGTAATAGACGCCGAGTCGCCCGGCGCTGTCGCCGCTCCCGAGCGAGGTCTCACAGATGAACCTCGAGACGCCGTGAGCCTCCATCGCCCGCAGCACGTTTCGAGTTCCCTCCGACAGGATCCGGTTCAGAGGGAAGTACCTCTTGTGGCCGAGTGCCGAGAGCACGGCCTCCTGACCGCCCATCGCCGTCTCGACCGAGCCCGGGTCGAGAACGTCGCCGCGGACGACCGTGAGTCGGGGGTGGACGATCGTCAGCCGCGACGGGTCTCGCACCAGCGCGGTGACCGCCAGGCCGCGCTCCAGCGCCTGCGCGACGAGCTGGCGGCCGGTCCCTCCGGTCGCCCCCACGATCAGGACACGGGTGGGCCGGCTGCGGGACGGGCCGGTCGACGGGGTGCGATCGGCGGGCGACCGGTACCCGGCTTGCGCGAGCGCGACGGTCAGGGCGATCGCATAGAGAACGAAGACCGCGAGGACGGGAAGCGTCAATCGGGGGAAGTGTCTCCCATCAGCGTCCGGACCTGTCGATTCCGGAGGCGGCCCTTCGACTACTGGTCGAGAGCGCATGGAGCGCCTCGAATGGAAAGGAGTCGAAATGTTCGAAAATGCCAGGAAATGGACGGCCCTGGTGTTCCCCCTCCCGGCCCTGGGCGTCGCCTTCGCGTCCGCCGCGCCTGGTCCGGAAACCGCGCTGACTCTCTTCGCGTAAGAACGAAAACACGACCAACCAACGTCGAAAGGAAAGACCGTGAAATACCTGCTGTTGATCTACGAGAACGAGGGCAACTTCGCGAAAGTCACGGAGGAGGAAGGGAACAAGATTTTCGCGGAGTACATGGACTATACGACGGGCATCCGGAAGGCCGGCAACTACGTCGGCGGAGAGGCCCTGCAGCCCATCGCGGCCGCGACGACCGTGCGGCAGAGGAACGGCAAGACGCTGACGACCGACGGGCCGTTCGCCGAAACGAAGGAACAGCTGGCGGGTACTACCTGGTGGAGGCGAAGGACCTCGATGAAGCGATCAAGCTCGTTGGAGGAATTCCCGCGGTCCGCACCGGCTCGATCGAGGTGCGGCCGATCATGCCCACCCCGCCGATCGAGTAACAACGCCCCGAGACGCCGCCCGGCGGTTAGACTGCCGGGCGGCCCTCCCCTCGACGTGTCGATTTCGGAGCTCCCCGTTCGTCGAAAAGAGGGGGAGGTCGCGGGGACAGGTCCCCATGGGGCCTGCACCCGCAACAGTCCAGAAGAAACCGGAAGGAGACGGCGAGCACCATGACCGATCCCACCATTGCCACCGGCTGGTCTTCCTGGGCCCCGCGCCTGAAGAGCCTCCTCCGCATCGTGGCGGCGTTGATGTTCATCACGTTCGGCACGATGAAGCTTTTCGCTTTTCCGGTCGGAATGCCCCCGGACGGCGGGACCGCGAAGGTGATGTCCGAGGCCTGGATCGGCGGCGTTCTCGAGGTGGTCGGAGGAAGCCTCATGCTACTCGGCCTCTTCACCCGGCCGGTCGCCTTCGTCCTGGCCGGCGAAATGGCGGTGGCCTATTTTCAGTTTCACTTTCCGCAGAGCTTCTGGACCGTCGTAAACATGGGGACACCCGCGGTGCTCTACTGCTTCATCTGGCTCTACTTCTCGGCCGCGGGGGCGGGACCGTGGAGCCTGGACGCGATGCGGCGGAAGTAACTCAGTAACGCCAATCAAGGAGGACTCGAATGGCTTACGTGGATGGTTTCGTCCTGCCGGTGCCGAAAAAGAACGTCGCAGCATATCGCCGCATGGCGCAGCTAGGGGCGAAGATCTGGCGCGACAACGGCGCCCTCGAGTTCCGGGAGTGCGTCGGCGACGACCTGAACGTCAAGATGGGAAAATCGTTCCTCAGCGGGATGAAGGCAAAGCGCGGCGAGACCGTTTTTTTCTCGTTCATCGTGTTCAAGTCGCGCGCGCACCGCGACCGCGTCAACGCGAAGGTGATGAAGGACCCGCGCATGGCAGACATGGACATGAAGTCGATGCCGTTCGACCCCAAGCGCATGCTGTACGGCGGCTTCAAGGTCCTCGTCGACGCCTGAACCCTCTTCCGGCCGAGACTCGGAAAACCCGGGAATGTCCTCCCCCGCGCTGAAACCCGCACAGCGGTTCGACCGCTCGATCGTCGAAGGACCCATCGGTCCGGCGGTCTGGCGCCTCGCCTGGCCGACGATGCTGCAGAACGTCATCGCGGGTCTGCAGGGAATCATCGATCACGTGCTGGTGGGCAACTTCGTCGGCTACACCGCCAACGCGGCGGTCGGCGTGAGCTGGCAGGTGATCCTCATCGTCATCGTGTTCATCAGCTCGGTGTTCATGGGGATGGGCGTCCTCGTGGCCCGGTTTGCCGGGGCGAATCAGCCCGAGAAGGTCAACCGCGTCGTGTACCAGGCGTTCCTGACGGCGATCGCGCTCGCCGTAGTGATGGCCGTGGTCGGCTACTTCGCGGCGCCGGCGCTGCTCGACGTGGTCAAGGCCGCGCCGGAGGTGCAGCGCGAAGCGCTCCCCTTCCTGCGCACGATGTTCCTCGGCATCGGCGGACTGATGCTGTTCTTCATGCTGAGCGGCGCGTTCCGCGCGGCCGGCGACCCGCGGACTCCGATGCGGCTGGGCGTGACGATGACCGTCCTGACCGTCGTGTTCAACCTGATCCTGATCCCGAGGTTCGGCACAGTCGGGGCCGCGCTCGGCACCGTCGCGAGCAGCACGATCGTGGCCGCGTGGGGCGTCTGGAAGCTGTTCGCTCCCGGCTTCGTGATCCATTTCCACCGTGGCATGGACACCAAACCGGACCTCGCGATCATCCGATCCCTCTTCCGGTTCGGGCTGCCGACCGGCGTGCAGGGGATCGCGATGAACATCGCGGGGCTGCTGCTGCTCCGCTTCATCGGATCGCTCGCGCACAGCGCCGCGGCGCAGGCGGCCTACGCCGTGGGATACACGGAGCTGTTCTCCCTCATCACGTGGACGTCGGTGGGGCTGATGGGCGCGGCGGCGACCATCGCCGGCCAGAACCTGGGGGCCGGCAACCCGGATCGCGCCGCGCTCGGCGTGGCCGTCGCTGCGCGCTTCGGCCTCGGCGTGGCGGCCGTCGTCGGCCTGCTCTTCCTGACGATCCCGGGGCGCCTGCTCGGCATCTTCGGCATGACCGAGCCTCTCGTCGCGTCGATCGGCACCCAGCTCCTGCGCTACCTGAGCCTGTCGGGTTTCTTCATCACCGTGGCCCTCTCCTACACCGGCGGACTGCAGGGCACCGGCGACACGCGCGGCCCGCTGTACATTTCGATCGTCTCCCAGATCGCCGTGCCGATCGGAATCTGCACGGTCCTTCAGGCGATGCGCGGACTCCATCCCTCCGACATCTGGCTCGCGATCGTGCTCGGGCACCTGACGCGCGCGGCGCTCTCCGTCATCCGATTCCGCCAGGGCAGGTGGCGGAACATCGCGGTGGACATCGAGGCCGCACGAACCTAGCGTCGATTCCGGCAGCGATCCTGCATGAAATTACTCGTGGAAGCGACGAAAGGAGTCTCGATGCTGAGTAACGCAAAAGTGCAGCCAATGCTGCCGGTCAAGGATCTCGGGAACGCGCAGAAATTCTACGAGCAGACCCTCGGCCTCAAAAAAATCGGGGAGATGGGCGGCGAGGCCGTCACGTATGGAAGCGGCGGCACGACTCTCGTGGTCTATCGCTCCGAGTTCGGAGGAACGAACAAGGGCACGGCCGCGCTGTGGGAAGTCGACGACGTCGACGGGACCGTCGCGGAGCTCAAGTCGAAGGGCGTGACCTTCGAGCACTACGACCTCCCGGGGTTGACCCGCAAGGGAGACGTCCACGTGGGTGGCCCCATGAAGGTCGCGTGGTTCAAGGATCCGGGCGGGAACATCCTCTCCGTTCAGAGTCGGAACCACTAAATCGCGCTTCGTCGAGCTACGGGCCGGCGGACTAAACTGCCCGCCGGCCCATGCCGCATTCCGTCGAGATCGATCCCCGCATCTGGGAGCTGCGCCCCGACTTCGTCGTCACGGTGGTTCGCGCTCGTGGTCTGACGAACGGGCCGAGCGATGACGCCTCGACGGCTCTCCTCCGCCGGGCGGAACGGACCGCGCGCGAGACCCTGAACGGCGCCGAGCCGTCGGCGCTGCCGCAAATCTCGGTCTGGCGGGACGCCTACCGCGCGTTCGGAACGAAGGCGCAACGCACGCCCTGCTCGGCCGAGGCGTTGCTCAAGCGCGCGGTCGGCGCGGAAGGCCTGCCCGCCATCAATCGCCTCGTCGACCTCTACAACGCGGTCAGCGTCGAGTTCGCGCTGCCGGTCGGCGGGGAAGATCTGACGCGAACGGCCGGCGCCTCGCGGCTGACGCTCGCGACCGGCGCGGAGACGTTCGACACCTTCCGCTCCGGCGAACCGGTCGTCGACCACCCCGACGCGGGCGAGGTCGTGTGGATGGACGACGCCGGAGTCACCTGTCGCCGCTGGAACTGGCGGCAGTGCGCACGCACGCGGCTGACCGAGACCAGCACGGACGCGTATTTCGTGCTGGAGCGCCTGGAGCTGGTGACTCTTCCGACGCTCGCCCGGGCCGCCGAAGAGCTGATGCGCGGACTGCGCGATCTCGCGCAACCGGCCGAGATCGAGAGCTGGACGCTCTCCCGCTCGCCATGACGTGGGTCGCCAACGCCCTCGCGGTCCTGTCGTCGATCTCGTACGGCGCGGCGGATTTCCTGGGAGGCCTCGCAACGAAGCGCGGCTCGACGGTCTTCTCCGCGGTCGTGTGGTCCCAGGCGACGGGTCTCGTCCTCGTGCTGCTCGCGCTCCCCCTCCTTCCCGCCGCTTCGCCCACGGCCGTCGACCTCGTGTGGGGCGCCGCGACCGGTCTGGCCGGTGGAATCGGCCTCGCGCTGCTCTACCGTGGACTCGCCGTCGGCCTGATGAGCGTGGTTGCTCCGGTGACCGCGGTGTGCGCGGTGATCATTCCGGTGGCCGTCGGATTCGCTCTCGGCGAACGGCCGGCGGGCATCGCGGTTGCGGGCGTCGTGCTCGCGGTCGTGGCCATCGTCCTGATCAGCCAGAGCGGCGAAAGCGGAGAGGGCAAGCGCCCCGGCACCGGCGTGCCAATCGCGATCGCGTCCGGGATCGCCATCGGAATCTTCCTCGTCTGCCTGCAGCGCACGAGCCGCTCCGCGGGCCTCTGGCCTCTCGTCCCTGCGCGCGTCGTCTCCGTTTCGTTCATCGCGATCGCCGGCCTGATCGCGCGGGAGAAGCTCGTGCCGCGCCGCGACGCGTGGCCGATGGTCGTGGGCGGCGGCGCGCTCGACATG
>JBBQKV010000158.1:0-5832 GCA_038327245.1 Acidobacteriota bacterium | reverse complement strand
GCGCTCGGGCTCCTCCACACCGTTCCGTACGCGGATCTCCTCCCGGTCGTCGAGGAGATGAAGGTCGATCCGGGTCCTTTCCGCGCGGCGATGATCGACGCCTACCGGCCCCTCGTCGGACGACGCCGCGCGGAGGGGTGGAGTCTCCCGTCGGACCTCGAGGCCGTTCTCTCCGACGATGGCAGCGATTCGCGTGCGGCTCCGGCTCTCGTGCGCGCGGCGCGCGCGGCTCTGCCCGACTGCGCCCTCGGCGCTCTCCCCCAACGCTCCGCGCCTCCGCATTCCGCGCGGGCGATTGCGGCGGAGGCCAACCGCCTCTTCGAGTTTCTCGGCCTGCCGCCGGCGAAGAGTCCTTAACCGAACCTTCATTCCGGGAGCTCCCCGGCGGAATCGGCGGGTCGCCTCGCGCGTTGGGAGGAACGAGGACGGATGAAGATGAAAAACGTGTTTGCCCGGGTCGCCGGATCGCTCCTGCTGCTGCTCCTTCCCCTCGTCGGGGCGGCCCAGCAGGCCCCCACTTTCACGGAGGAAGTCCAGGTTCGGGTCATGGACCTGGACGTCTCGGTCACGGACAAGAGCGGACGGCCGGTGACGGACCTCCGGCGGGAAGACTTCACGGTGCGGGTCGACGGCAAGCCGGTGCCGATCGACTACTTCGCCCGCGTGGACGAGGGAACCATCCATGCCCCCGACCTCGCCACGGCGTCCCCCGACCAGGTCCTCGAGATCTACCGGCGCGGCGGGGACGCCTTCGTTCCGCGCCACTTCCTCCTTTACGTCGACCTCGGACATCTCGCGCCGGGGGGCCGGAAGCGCGCCCTCGAGAGCGTGCGGGACCTGGTCACCCGGATGGGACCCGACGACCGCGGCCGGGTCGTGATGTTCGACCGCCGATCGAAGGAGCTGACGGAGTGGACGTCCAGCAAGGAAGAGCTCTTCGCGGCTCTGTCGCGCGTCGAGAAGGCCGGCGTCGGAATGTCGCGCCTCCTCACGGAGCAGCAGACCCTGCGCGAGATCGACTCGACCCCGAGGCGCTCGTCCCGGGAATTCATCGCGCGCCAGTATGCCGAGCAGGAGCGCGCCGAGGTGCGGGATCTGCTCGCCGACCTCGACTCCGAGCTCGCGACCCTCGCCCCGCTCGCCGGGAAGAAGGCCTTCATCTTCCTGTCCGGCGGCTTCGAGTTCCAGCCCGGGTACGCCATGGCGAGTTACGCGCTCGGGCAGTCGAACTTCCTCGCCCTCGAGGCCCGGAACTTCTCGAAGGAGCTGGACCAGATCGTGCGGCGGGCCAATGCCGCCGAGATCACCTTCTACACGGTCGACGCGCGCGGTCTGGAGGCAGAAGGCGTCTCTGCCTCGAATGACGACCCTCTTCTGGCTCGGCCGGGCATTTCTTTTCTCGCGCGCGAGGACAGCCAGCAGGGCCTGGTGACCCTCGCCCGCGAAACGGGCGGCCTGGCGCTTCTCAACTCCAACGACTTCCGGAAGGGACTCGCCCGCGTCTACCAGGACACGTCCGTCTACTACTCGATCGGCGTGACGCTCTCCAAGCTTCCCGCGGGCTATCAGAAGGTCTCCGTCGACGTGAACCGCGCGGGGACCACGGTGCGGAGCCGCCGCGGTTACGCCGCCCGGACCGAAGCGGAGCGGGCGCGGGACCGCGTCCAGGCGACGCTCAAGACCAACCTCTCCTACACGGGCGTCCCGCTGACCCTGCGCTCCGCACCGCCGACGAAGAAGGGAAGCCGATACTCCCTTCCCATCCAGGTCACGATTCCCGCGGCCGCACTCACCTTCGTTCCGGACGGCGGCGCGCGCCGCGCGACTGCCGAGGTGTACATCGGCGCGATCGACGACAGCGGCCGGATGAGCGACATCGCCCGGGAGGAGACGACGTTCACGCTGTCGGAGGGTCAGGATGCGGCCGCGACCCCCGTCGTCTATTCCGCGATCCTCCAGACCCGGAAGGGCAACCACCGCATCGTCGTGAACATCCGGGACAAGGCGAGCGGACGGATGGGAACCGCGAAGGCCGACATCCGGGTCGAGTAAGCTCGAGAAACGGTGGCGCGATCACAACGACTCGCCGTCCGGCTCTTTCTCGCGCTAACTCTCTGCCTCTCCGCAACCCTCTCGCCGCAGGAAAGGCCAACCTTCACGGAGCAGGTCGAGGTCCGGGTCATGGATCTCGACGTCGTCGTCACGGACAAGAACGGCCATCCGGTGCCGGATCTCCGGCGCGAGGACTTCACGGTCCGGCTGGCCGGCAAGCCCGTGCCGATCGACTACTTCGCGCGCGTCGACCAGGGCGCGATCCGGGCGCCGGACTTCGCGACGGCGGCTCCGGACCAGATCGGGGCTACCGATCCCGCTGCGGAGAAGGCCTACGTGCCGCGGTACTTCCTGCTCTTCGTGGACATCGGGCACGTCTCTCCGGCCGGGCGAAAGACCTCGTTCGAGGCGTTGCGGGACTTCATTACACGGATGGGACCGAACGATCGCGCCCGAATCGTCCTATTCGACCGAAGCCCGCGACCCGTCACCCAGTGGCTGTCGAGCAAAGAGGCTCTTTCCGAGAAGCTCTCCCGGATCGAGAAGGATCAGCTCGGTATGTCCCGGCTCATGGCCGAGCGCCAGACTCTTCACGACATCGACTTCACTGCGGCAAGCGGCAGCAACGCGAGACGAATCCAGTTGAGGCTGGCCGAGGACTACGCGGAGCAGCAGCGAGCCGAGGTCCGTCAGCTGCTGGACGGAGTGCGCTCCGAGCTTTCGAGCCTCGCGCCGCTCGCGGGAAAGAAGGTCTTCCTGTTCCTGTCGGGAGGCTTCGAGTTCCAGCCCGGAGCGACGATGCTGAGCTACGTGCTGAAGCTCGACACGCGGGGAGCCCGCGCAGGGCTTCTCGACGTGAACGTGCGCAACTTCTCGCAGGAGCTGGAGCAGATCGTCCGGCGCGCGAACGCCTCCGAGATTACCTTCTACACGGTCGACGCCCGCGGCCTCGAGGCGGGGGGCATGGGAATCCCGATCTCGGGAGTCGATGAAAGCCTGCAGGCCCGTTCGGACATGACGCAACTCGCCCGCCAGGACACGCAGGAACCTTTGGTAATGCTGGCGCGAGAGACCGGAGGCCTGGCTCTCATCAACTCGAACGACTTCGGCAAGGGACTCTCCCGCGTCGACGAGGACACATCGGTCTACTACTCGCTCGGAGTCACTCTGTCGAAGCTCCCGGCGGCGGGATACCAGCAGGTCCGGGTGGACGTGAATCGGCCGGGTGTCAGCGTGCGGACGCGGCAGGGCTATTCCGCGCTCACGGAGGCGGAGCGGGCGCGGGACCGGGTCGAAGCGACGATGAAGACGAACCTTTCCTACTCGGCGATCCCCGCCGTTCTCGGCACGGCTCCCGCGAAGCGTGACGGACGCAACTTCTCGCTCCCGGTCACGATCACATTCCCGGCATCCGCGCTGACGTTCGTCCCCGACGGACGATCCGGCAAGGCCACCGCGGAGTTCTGGATCGGCGCCGTGGACGACGAAGGGCGGTCGAGCGACCCGGCTCACGAAGAAATGACTTTTACGCCGCCGGGCGACAAACCCGACGCACCCCTGACCTACCGGGCCACTCTCCGGATCCGCAAGGGAGCGAATCGCGTCGTCATCAACGTGCGGGACAAGGCGACCGGAAGGATGGGTACGGCGAAGGCGAACGTCCAGGTCCAGTAATCAACCCAGCCGGAAGGTCGTCTTCCGGTGGAGGGGACTGTTCTCGTGGCCGATCAGGGCGCGGGTGATCCAGTCGGACTCGGTGATCGAGAACCGCGGTTCCCGAAGTTTTTCCGGCAGGTCGAAGACGATCCGCGTCGTGTAGGACTCTCCCGGCACGAGCGGGCGAGTCAGGGGGATTGCCGGACCCTCCACGGACTCCAGCGCCCGCTGGCCGGCCGGGTCCGGTCGGTACGTCGCAGCGCAGGCGGCCACGACCCGAACGGACCGGGGATTGGCCGTCAGCGCCATGTCTTTCGGCCGATGCGAGGAAGTCGTGTCCGGATCGAATCGCACGCGGAGCGTCACGACGCGGTAGAGACCGCGGGCGGTCGCGCGGGACGTTCCGTTCCCCAGGGCCTTCGATTCGCGAACGTCCACGACGGAGTATGCGAGATGGCAGTCCACCTCGCAGAAATATTTCTCCTCGGCGATCGCCGCCACCTGGTCGCGGCTCGTGAGCGAAAAGAGAAGGAGCAATGCGGCATACAGGGCCGCGGTCCCGGCCGCGCCGACCACGATACGCGCCGCGAGACGCCGCTTTTCGACCGCGAAGAGGACGATCGTAGCCACCACGGCGACGCCCTCCAAGAAACCGAAGCCCAGAAACGCGAGGATCGAAGCGACGGCGTTCCCCTGGAAGTTGAAGAACACGTGATGTGGCATTGGTTCCCTCCATTCTTGAGCAAAGAACTCCGCAATACAAAGTAAACCTACAAAAAAAAGGTCAGCCCCGGGTCGAACGAATGAGGGCCTCCATGTGGTCCAGGTATCGGGTAAGTGCCCGGCGGCCCGCTGCCGTCAGGCGATAGGTGCTCCGGGGCAAACGGTCCTCGAACGTCTTGGCACAGGCGACATAGCCCGCATTCTCGAGCTTCCGGGCGTGGACGCTCAGGTTCCCGTCGGTGGCGCGGAGAAGGCGCTTCAGCTCGTTGAAGGAAAGCGAGTCGTTCACGGCCAGGGCGCTGACGATTCCGAGCCGGAGCTTCTCGTGAATGAGCCGGTCGAGTTCCTCCGTCGCCGCCCGGCGATCCGACCGCCGATCGGTCTCCCCGCCGCGCGCGGCCGGACGGGCCTTCAAACCCGACGACGACGCCCGCGCCCTCCGCTCAGCCACCGTGTCTCCGCGCGATCGCGGCGCCGAACGCCGCGAGCAACCCTCCGAACCCCGCGGCCAGGAAGACGTCCCCGAGCCCGGGAGGGGCGACGAGAGCGACGACACCCAGAGCGACGAAGCTCCATCCCATCGTCCGGACGAGGGAAACCGAAACGGACCCGCCGGAAACGACCGCCGTGCCGAAGAGGAGAAGCCAGATGCCGGGCAGGACGTCGAAAAGACCGCGCGCGACGAGGATCGCGGTCAGAACGGCGCCGGCGGCGAGCGGCGCGGCGAACGCCGGCCAGAACCGGCGGCCGGCGCCCGCAAAGACGGGCAGACCGTTGCGCCGCGCCTTGGCGGCCATGGCCGCTCCCCCGATGGCGCAAGCCAGGATCGCTTCGGCGAGCCACGCGGCCAGCCAGGCCGGCCGGGAAGTCAGCCGGGAAGCCAGCCCGGCCGCGAGGACCGCGGTGGCGGCGATCGCCACCTGTCCCCGGCCGGAGACCGCGGTAAACGAGCCCGCGCTCTCGAGGGCCTCGCGGATGAACCGCAGATTCCGGGCGGCGTGGGATCGGACGTCGTCCCGGGTTTCGGCCGGCTGGCTGGAAACGGCACGCACGAGCAGATGCTGCCGCCCACTCGAAACGATGTCAAGTACTTTTCGATACAGAGTGGCTGGTGGCGTCCCGTGTCCCGTGTCCCGTGTCCCGTGTCCCGTCTATCGGGCGGAGACTTTGCCGGGACCGTCGAGGAGCCGGAAGTCGGCGCGTCGCAGCGCGCTGTGCCCCTGGCCGTCGCGGACCGTCACGTAGAGGACGTACGTCCCCGGTTCGAGCGACGAAAGCGGCAGCTCGTAGCCCAGCGCGAAGCGGCCCGGCGCGATCTCCTGCAGCTCCGCCGGCGCCGTCCGGGCGGCCACGGTCCGCGGCCCCCGCATCAGGCGCAGTTCCTGCGTGACTTTCGCGCCC
>JBBQKV010000157.1:0-5833 GCA_038327245.1 Acidobacteriota bacterium | reverse complement strand
AAGCTCGTCGGTCTTCTCGAGTCTCTCCGGGCGCAGGTCGGCGAGGCGGTCCGGCGGGGCGCGACGTTGAAGGAAGTCCGGGAGCGCGTCACGCTGGAGGAGTTCGTGAAGGCGTTCGCCGGGGACGACCCCGCGCGCGCCGACGCTTTCCGGGCCCTTTTCGTGCCCACCGCGGTCGAGCGCGCCTACCAGGAAGCGAAGGGGAGCTTCGCTGACGAGAACGCGGTCTCACCGGATTAGACTCGAGGGGATGAGGACGCTCTATGGGGAGGGGGCGCGGCGCGAGCTCCGGGAGCGCCTCGCGCGCCTCACGGCGGACTCGACACCGGTGTGGGGGCGCTTCGACGCGCCCAAGATGGTCGTGCACTGCGCGGACGCGATCCGGATGGCGCTCGGCCAGCTGCCGACGAGGTCCAAGAACACGCCGCTACGTCGCGCGCCGCTCAAGCAGCTCTTCGTCTACTGGATGCCGTGGCCGAAGGGAGTGCCCACGGCGCCCGAGCTCCTGCAGAGGACGCCCGCGGACTGGGACGCCGAAGTGGGCGTTCTGCTGGACCTGATGGAAGAAGCCGGCACGCAGACGCGCGGCTTCGAGTGGGGCGAGCATCCCGCGTTCGGCCGGATGTCTCACCGCGCGTGGGGAGTGCTCGGGTACCGCCACCTCGACCACCACTTCCGGCAGTTCGGAATCTAGTCTCCGGCGGGGTCACCTCCGCGTTGCACCCCGCGGAGTACGGGGTGTCCTGGTGAGGCGGTTTTTCGAGGGCGCGGCGCGATCCCGATATGCTGCGGGGGCGCTTTCGCCGTCCCGGATCGGCTTTCTCCGCAACAGTTAGCCCCGACCATGCTAGCGGACTCGACTGGCCCGAGTCTTGCGGCTACTCGGGCCGAGAAGGGGAAAAGACCAATGAAAAAACTCTTGATCACGGCGGCAGTTCTCGGCGTTCTGGCGATGGGCTTTTCAGCGCCACCCGCGACCGCCCAGATCCAAGTGAACGTTTCGATCGGCAACTTCTACGACGAGTTGTCCCCGTACGGGGAGTGGGTCGGTTGCAGCTACGGCGACTGCTGGGTGCCGGGGCAGGTAGACGCTGGCTGGCAGCCCTACTCGAACGGCGAGTGGATTTACACGGACTACGGCTGGACCTGGGTGTCGTCTGACCCCTGGGGTGAAGACCCGTATCACTATGGCACCTGGACCTACCTCGATCGTTACGGCTGGGCGTGGGTTCCCGGAACGGTGTGGGCCCCGGCGTGGGTGACGTGGAGCTACAGCGATAACTACGTCGGCTGGGCGCCGCTGCCCCCGAATTATTCGTTCGGTTACTCCGGTTACTCCGGGCGACCGATCGTTCTCGCGTCGAACCAGTACGTGTTCGTTCCGACGAACCGCTTCATCGGCTCGAACGTGCGAACGTATCGGATCGCGCCGCAGCAGAGTTCCGTCATCTTCCGGCAGACCACTCCGATCACGCGCTTCGGCGTGACGGGCGGCATCGTCCGGAACACCGCGCTTCCCATCGATCGGATTCAGAGGGCCACCCGGACCCGGATCGAGACGCGCACCATTCGCACCGCGCCCCGTCCCATCTCGGGCTGGACGCGCGACAGCCGACGGCAGGTCTCGATCATCGCCCCGGCGCAGGAAGTCCGGCAGGTGATCGCTTCGCGGCCGCAGAGAGGCTCGGGCTCCGGGGCGGGTAGCGAAGGTGGCCGGATGAACCGGCGGACGGACGCGCGGCAGCAGCCGCAGGCCCTTCCGCAGGCTCAGCGCAACACGAACGTGCCGGTCTATCGGGATCGGGGACGGCGCGATCGGCGGACGGAGCCTCAGGCTGCACCGCAGGTTCAGCGCCAGCCGGCCATGCCGGCGCAGGCCCGCCCAAATTCGAACGCGCCCGCATACCGGGAGCGGGGTCGCGGACGTCCCGAGGCGCGGCAGCAGGCCGCTCCTCGTGAGCCTCAGCCCCAGGCCGCGCCGCCGCAGGCTCAGCCGAACCCGCAGGAGTACCGCGGAAAGCCCAGCAAGGAGCAGCGTCAGGGTCAGGGTCAGGGACAGGGTCAGGGCAGGGGCAAAGGCAAGGGTAAGAACAAGGACAAGCCCGAGTAACCGACGCCGCTAACGCGGCGCGATGGTGAAGTCGCCGGTGCGCGCTCGCCCTTCGAGCACGACGACAGACGCTCCCGCGCCGGTGAGCATCTCCGCCGCGGCGAGACCGGCCGCGCCGGCTCCGATGACGATGACGTCGGGGACACCTTTCATGGCGCCGATCAGGTGCCCGGGCCGTCCAGTTGCGCGGACAGTTTCCTGGGGGCGATGGCGCGATAGCTCTCCCGGATCCACGCCTCGAGGATCCCGACCGGGGGCGCGTCCTTCTCTCCGAATCTCGCGGTGACCCAGCCGGATTTGCCGAGACCGTAGCCGGTCGGCGTTGTGAAGGGAAGCTCCAGCGCCTCTTCGGCGGAGACCGGGAGCTTCACGCTCAGTCCCATCTCGCCGCCCGGAACGGGATCCGGGCCGAGAAACACGAAGACCTTTCCGTTGACCTTCGCGACCCGCTCGCCCCAGGGGAAGTCCTCGGTCGCGCCGGGCAGTCCGAAGGCGAAGTCGCGCAGTAATCGGGAGAGCTCGCGAAGGCCCCGGGCAGGAATGGACTTCCGCGACAGGCGGGGTTTCTTCGGCGAGACCACGGTCGAAGGATGTCGGGAACGGAAGAGCGTCGCCACCGCTCCGCTACAGTTGCCGGCAATGGAGGCCGTCCTCTTCATCGGGATCCAGGGGTCGGGCAAGACCACCTTCTACCGGGAGCGCCTGTTCGATACGCACGTTCGCATCAGCCGCGACATGTTGAAGACCCGGAACCGCGAGCTCGTCCTGGTGCGTGCGTGCCTCGCGGCGCGGCAGGCCTTCGTCGTCGACGACACGAACGCCTCGAAGTCGACGCGGGCGGAGTACGTCGCGACCGCGCGGGCCGCCGGTTTTCGCGTCGTGGGGTATTACTTCCGGACGCCGCTCCGCACCGCGCTCGCGCGCAACCGGCGGCGTCCCCCGGGGCAGGTGATCCCGGTGCCGGGGGTCCTTGCGACGTTCAAGCGCTTCCAGCCGCCGGCCTGGGAGGAGGGCTTCGACGAGCTGCAGGTGGTGGAGATCTCCGGGGAAAACGAAACCGCCGTGCGTCCGTGGACCCGGGAGGTAGGAGATCCGTCCGGACTCGAGCGAGAATAGGAGCACAAACCAAAAAGGAGGTCCCGACCATGCGAATCCTGACGCGCACGATCGCCACCGTTCTGCTCGCGGCCCTGGTTTGCTCGCCCCTCCTCGCCGCCGGAAAACCGAAAAACCTCGAAGCGACCCCGCAGGTCAAGGCCTACCGTGCGCTGGAGAAGACGGTCGCGGCCGGCGACTACGAGGCCTACAAGAAGAACATGGCCGCCGAGTCCGCGAAGGGCATGGATGCGCAGATGAAGGAAATGGGAATGGAGCCCGCGAAGGGCATGGCCTTCCTGAAAGCGATGACCCCGACGGACCTGAAATTCACGTCGCTCAAACTGGACGGAAAGAAAGCCACGCTCACCGCGACCGGCAAACAGGCCGCCGAGATGAACTACGGGACCATCGACCTCGTCGAGGAAGACGGCCAGTGGAAGGTCGCGAAGCAAAGCTGGACGAACAAAAAATAGCGGCGGGGACAGGGGCCGAAGGGCCCTGCTCCCGCCTCCGGCCGACAAAGGGTAGAGTCCGTCACTCCGGAACACGTCGCAGGTGGGGGGCACCGTTATTGCAGCCGATCCCGCGTTCCGCGTTCGGCCTCGAAGTCGCGAAAAAGGAGATCCACTCATGAAGAAACCTCGTCGGCCGCGCGCCGATCGCAAGGACGCAGACCTCGCCCGGTTCCGGGAGGACGCGGCCGACACCGTGCTCACCACGAACCAGGGGCTGCCGATCAACGATGACCAGAACACGCTCAAGGCGGGCGCCCGCGGACCTTCCCTTCTGGAAGATTTTCACTTCCGCGAAAAGATCACTCACTTCGACCACGAGCGGATTCCGGAGCGCATCGTGCACGCGCGCGGCGCCGCGGCGCACGGTCACTTCCGGGTCTACAAGAGCCTCGCGAACCTGACGAAGGCGGCCTTCCTCCAGGATCCCGCGGCGCAGACTCCGGTCTTCGTCCGCTTCTCGACGGTCGCGGGCTCCCGCGGCTCCACGGATCTGGCGCGCGATGCCCGCGGCTTCGCCGTCAAGTTCTACACGGAGGAGGGCAACTTCGACCTCGTCGGGAACAACATCCCGGTCTTCTTCATCCAGGACGCGGTCAAGTTCCCCGACCTGATCCACGCGGTCAAGCCGGAGCCTCACAACGAGATGCCGCAGGCGGCGTCGGCCCACGACACGTTCTGGGACTTCATCTCCCTCATGCCCGAGTCGATGCACATGATCATGTGGGTGATGTCGGACCGCGCGATCCCGCGGAGCTTCCGGATGATGGAAGGCTTCGGGGTCCACACCTTCCGGTTCGTCAACGCGCGCGGCAAGTCCCGCTTCGTCAAATTCCACTGGAAGCCGTTGCTCGGCGTCCACTCGGTCGCGTGGGACGAAGCCCAGAGGATTTCGGGGCAGGACGCCGACTTTCACCGGCGCGACCTGTGGGAGTCGATCGAGAGCGGGAACCCCGCGGAGTACGAGCTCGGCATCCAGGTCGTCGAAGAGGAGCGGGAGCACGACTTCGAATTCGACCTCCTCGACCCGACGAAGATCATCCCGGAGGAGCTCGTTCCGGTGCAGCGCGTGGGAAGGTTGACCCTCGACCGCAACCCCGACAACTTCTTCGCGGAGACGGAACAGGCGGCGTTTCACCCCGGCCACATCGTGCCGGGCATCGACTTCACGAACGATCCGCTGCTCCAGGGCCGGCTGTTCTCCTACACCGACACGCAGCTGATCCGGCTGGGCGGGCCGAACTTCCACGAGATCCCGATCAACCGCCCGGTCGCGGAGGTCCACAACCTTCAACGCGATGGGCACATGCGCCAGACGATCAACCGGGGCCGCGTTGCCTACGAGCCCAACACGCTCGGAGGCGGCTGCCCGATGCAGGCCGGCGCGGCCGCGGGCGGCTTCGTCACGTTCCCGGAAGCGACAATCGACGCGGCCAAGGTGCGGGCGCGGTCGGAAAAGTTCTTCGACCACTTCAGCCAGGCGACCCTCTTTTACAACAGCCAGTCGGAACCGGAGAAGGACCACATCGTCCTGGCGCTGCGTTTCGAGCTCGGCAAGCTCGAGACACCCGCGGTCCGGGAGCGGATGGTCGGCATGCTCGCGAACGTGGACCGGTCTCTCGCGGCGCGCGTGGCCGAGGGCCTCGGGCTTCCGGGGATTCCGAAGGTCGAGCTCCCGCTGAACCACAGCTTCCCGGCGGACGCGGACCCGAAGGCGTTTCAGCCGCGGCGCGGGAAGAGCTCGATCGAACGGTCCGAGGCGCTCAGCATGGCAAACACGGTCAAGGACACGATCGCGACCCGGAAAATCGCCATCCTCGCGGCGGACGGCGTCGACGGCGCGTCCCTTTCAAAAATGAAGCAGGCGCTGACGTCGGCCGGGGCGCAGGCGAAGGTCGTGGCGCCCCACCTCGGAAGCCTCCGCGCGTCGGGCGGAGACTCGATCCCCGTCGACTTCAGCCTTCTCACGGCGTCGTCAGTTCTCTTCGACGCGGTGTTCGTTCCGGATGGATCTGCCAGCGCCGGCGCGCTCGCCGGGGAGCGGGACGCCCTCGAGTTCGTATCGGAGGCTTACCGCCACTGCAAGGCGATCGCGGCGGTCGGCGCGGGCGTC
>JBBQKV010000156.1:0-5893 GCA_038327245.1 Acidobacteriota bacterium | reverse complement strand
CGGCAGCCGCCGCGCTTCTGGCCGGGAGCGCCCTCCTCGCAATTGAATCGCGCCACGCCGGCATTGCCGTGGCGCCCGAGGGACCTGGCGGCGCAGAAGCCCTGACGCTCGCGCCGGATCTCTCGTTCACGAATGATTCCTCGAGCAACTTCCCGATTCGCGGCGAGCACATCGAAGACGGACGGATCGCAAACGACCGCCCCACCGCTATCTTCTTCGGCACCTCGCACTGCTGGAACACGAATCGAGAGGCCGAACGCTTCGTCGCGCTGTACGCGAAGGCGAAGGACACCGCGCGTTTTCTCGTCGTCGATCTCGAGCATCCGTCCGCAGATCAGAAGGCGCTGGTCTCGAAGTTCTACCGCGGTTACATCCCGACGCTCGCCTTTCTCGATTCGACTGGAGCGGTCGTCTACAACGACGCCGGAGAAACCTCCGGACGGCGCGGCGACACGGCAAGGCTGACGGAGATCCTCGCCAGAGCGAAGAAAGACGGCCGATGAGATCAGTGGTCGGTGTGCCAGCACTCGCCCCGAGCGGGGTGCGGTCGCCGGAGCTTCTGCGGCGAAAGAGGAGCTCTCGCCTGAAATCTCCGGTCCGACTCCTCTCGGCCGTCGCCGGCATCGTTCTCGCCGCGGCGATGGATGCAGCTCCTCTACCGGCGTCCTCGGCAGCACCCGACGTCGGCCAGAAGGCCCCCGAATTCCGCTTGCCGGATTCGCATGGCACGATCGTTTCCCTCCCGGAGCCGCGCGCCGAGAGCTCCGCGGGGAATTGGACCCTCCTCGTTTTCTATCGCGGCTACTGGTGACCCTTTTGCAACTCCGAGTTGCGGAGCCTTCAGGAGAAACTGACCCAGCTCGAGGCGCGCAGCGTCCGCGTCGTCGCGATCAGCGTCGATCCGCCGGATCTCTCAGCTTCCCTGGCCGCGAAGCAGGGTTACACGTTCCCGCTGCTGTCCGACGCGAAGGCCGAGGTGATCCGGCGTTATGACCTGCTCCATCCGGCGGCCGGCCCGAAAAGCGCCGACATCGCCCGTCCTGCCGAGTTCCTGATCGATCCTTCGGGCACGGTCCGCTGGCGAAACCTGACCGAGGACTACAAAGTCCGGATCCGCGGACAGCAGGTGCTGGAGGCGCTGGATTCGCTCGGCGTACGGCCCAGGGTTGCGCCCTCGCGCTGACCCACGGCTCCGTTCCCGCTCCGCCGAACTGGCGAGAGGAGACCGCGCGAGGGGACGAACTCCTGAAGCAGATCGCCGGGCCGCGTACGTTCCGCTCTTGCGGAAGGCGGCCGGAACCTGGACCGCAGGTTGGCGGACGACGGGACCCATCGCCGCGCTCACTTAAACTGAGGCGCGAATCCGTTGCAGGAGATCGACTGATGGAGCACTCGTTCATACCGCTGGCCTTCGAGCGTCTGTCCGTCGAAGAGTCCCGATCCCGCGTTCAGCAGTTCCTCGCCGAGGTGAGCCGGCGCCGGAGCGTGCGCGACTTCGCGCCGGATCCGGTGCCGCTCGACCTGATCGAGACTGCCATCGAAGCGGCGGCCACGGCCCCGTCGGGCGCGAATCGCCAGCCCTGGAAGTTCGTGATGGTGCTCGATCCGGAGACGAAACGGCGGATCCGCGAAGCGGCCGAGGCGGAGGAGCGGGAGTTCTACGAGAGGCGGGCGACTCCCGAATGGCTTGCTGACCTCGCGCCGCTCGGCACCGACTGGCGCAAGCCCTTCCTGGAGATTGCGCCGTGCCTGATCGTGATTTTTCGCCTGGATTACGAGCCAGCCCGGCTCGCCGACGGCACGGAGCACAAACGGAAGAATTACTACGTTAACGAATCGGTCGGGATCGCAGTGGGGATGTTGATCGCCGCGCTGCACGCCGCCGGCCTGGCGACGCTGACGCACACGCCGAGCCCGATGGCATTCCTGCGGGAGGTCCTCGGCCGCCCGAAACACGAGCAGCCGTACATGCTCATTCCGGTGGGATATCCGGCCGTGGGCGCCCGGGTGCCGGACATCAGAAAGAAAAGCTTCAACGAGGTTTGCGAGCGCGCTTAATCGGCTGCCGTCTCATAGATGCGGGCGCATGCAGCGCGCAGATGGCCCCGCGCCGATTAGCCCTGCAGGACCGGTAGCCGAACGGCCGGGCGACCGGGGTCGCGTGGGGCCAGACGCGCCATGTCATAGTGCCTTTCGAAGAACTCGTCGCACCAGAGACAGACGTTCTGGAGCGTCACCGCGCTGGCCCGGCCTTCCGCGGCGCTCACCCCGAGAGATTCACCCATACCGTATGGGTCTCCTTCATTGATTCTCTGGAGGATCGGCGAGGCGGCGACCCGTTCAAGAATCTCCGAGATACGCTCCCGGCGCGCGTCGCCCATGGGGTCGCGGGTGCCGACGCAGCAGGGATTGACCTTCCACAGTTGAATCGACAGCTCCTGAAGCAGGTCCGTCCCACCCAGAAAGCCTTTGCCCCCCGAGAGGATTGCACAGAAATTGTGGTTGCCGTCGCGCAGCCAGACGCCGCTCTTCATGGCCTGGCCGCGGGCCCAGTTTCCCCCGAGCCAGGAGTCCGGGGTCGACCCCCAGAAGCCGAAGCTCAGCGTGTCCTTCCTGAGGTATGCGCCCTTTTCGATCAAAGGCTTCGTGTGGTCGTCGCTCATACCCCGGGATCGGAAGAGGTCTTCGAGCTCCTGCCGCCGATGTCCCTCCTGCTTGTGGTACCGGTCGATGCTCGCCACGTCGATTCGCGTCGCTCCGAGTTCCAGAATCTCGTCAAGGATCGGGCCCGTGAGCAGGTCGCCGTTCGTCTGAAGCATCAGCTGAGTTTCGCCGCGATACTTCCGGCCCACCGCGGCGAGAATCGCATACAGCTTGGGTCGTTCAGTCAGCGGCTCGCCTCCCGAAAGAATCAGTCGGCCCAGCCGTTCCGGGAGGTTCTCGACGACCGCGAGGCATTCCTCGAGGGATATGCGTTTGCCCTCCGGGCTCGAGTCGTTGTAGCAGTGGGCGCACCGGTCGTTGCAGAGCTGGGTGAACACCCAGTAGATCGACTCGTAGTTCTCGAATCGGCTACTCAACTGCCCGCCTTCCGATGGAATGCCAGAATGATATCTCTTCGCTAACGCCGCTCTCCGGGTCCTCCACGAAATCCCGCTCGCTCGCATAAGTCTTGAACCGTCCGCCGCGCAGCAGTGCGATCGCGTCTCCCATCAGAAGCGCTTCCTTCAGGCTGTGGGTCACGAAAAGAGACGTCATGCCCTGCTCGCGCGCCACGCGCTGGAAAAGGTGCTGCATCGCGGTGCGGGTTTCCGCATCGAGACTGCTGAACGGCTCGTCGAGCAGGAGAAGCGCAGGGCGAACGGCGAGCGCGCGTCCGAAGGCGACCCGTTGCCGCTGGCCACCCGAAAGCTGTTGAGGCATCTTGTGACGATGGTCGGCCAGGTCCAGCCTCTCGAGGAGAGCCTCGACGGCGCGGGCCCTCTCCGGCCCCGGACGGCGTCGGAGCCGGAGACCGAAGGCCACGTTGCCTTCGGCGTCGAGATGCGGGAAGAGGAGGGATTCCTGCGTCATGTACACGACGTTGCGTTGCTGGGGGGGTCGTTCGCCGAGGTCTTCGCCGGCCAGAGTCACGCTTCCGCCGTCCGCGGGCAGCAGGCCCGCGATGACCTTCAACAGGGTCGTCTTTCCACTTCCCGAGCGGCCGAGCACGGCAAGCGTCTCCCGCTCGCGCACGGAGAAGCTGAGACGGTCGAGCACCGGTTCGGCGCCGAAGCCCTTCGAGAGCCCCTCCACTTCGAGGAACATGGGTCAGGCGCGGCCCGCAAGGAAACGTCGATTGAACCCGAGCAGCGCCAGGGGAGGCAACACGAGCAGCACGCCTGCGGCCGCCGCGAAAAGAGGGTTGGCCTCGGCGAGATGAGCGTAGACGAGGACCGGAAGTGTCCGGACCCTTCCTTCGCCGATCAGGATCGTGAGCCCGTACTGGAACCACGACAGGAGAAAGATCTGGTACATCCCGGTGCGCAGGGCGTCGCGGGAGATCGGCAGAAGGACGAGGCGATAGTACTGATATCGGCTTCCGCCGAGCGTGGACACCAAATCCTCGAGGGCGAGCTTCTCGCGGTTCCAAAAAGAAAGAAAGAACACGATGCTGAACCCGAACGTGAAGACGGTCTGCGCGAGAAAGACCCCCCCGAGAGACCCCGAAAGACCGGTACGGATGTAGAAGTAGAGCATGCACGTCCCGAGGATTACCGGGGAGAGCATGAAGGGCAGGTAGGCGAAGAAGAGCAGCAGGCGCCGTCGCCGATGAAACGCTACGTATCGCGCCGTGATGAACCCGAGCGGCGTCGAGGAGATCGCTACAGCCGCTGAGAGGCCCAGCGAGACCAGGAAACCGTGCAGCATCTCGCCGCGGCCCGAGAGGAGGAATGCCCAGGCATCCAGGCGAACCTCGGCCGGACGGACTCGGGGCGGCGCCCCCACCCGGGTGATCGACAACAAAACGAGATAGGCGATCGGGAGCACGGCGACGAGCCCGACCAGCGCCGCCGCCAGGTCCCGGGCGCCGTCACTCCGCTTCACGCCTGGCTTCCCTGCTTCGAAATGACCCGTGACAGAAGAAGGAGGACGAAGACGCTGTAGAGGATAGCCACGCAGTATGCCTCCGGCTTTTCGGCGAGGTCGTAGAGTCCGTTCTTGCGCACGACCAGAACGGAGAGCATCTGGGGAGACTGCACTCCGAGCAGAAGCGGAATCTCATAGGAGCCGAGGACCGCGACGAAGAACAGGAGAAGAGTCGGCGTCGCCTGGCGCAGAAGGATGGGCAGGACCACGAGGCTCAGGGTCTGGCCAGGCCTCGCCCCGAGGCACGAGGACAGCTCGACGAAGTCGGCGATCCGTTCGCTTCGTGCCAGCGCGGCAAAAAAAAGCGCGAAGAAGGGAGAAGCAAGCATCGCGTGGGCGACCACGATCCCGACGCCGAGCGGTTCCTGCACGAGCGAGGGGAATCGACTGACCTCCGAGATCATCCCGAGACGAGCTGCGATCCGGGATGCGAGACCAGCCCCGGACAAGAGCTGAAACGTCAGGAAGCCAGCGACGACGGCGGGCACCGCCAGCGGAACGTGCAGCGCGGTATCCAGCCCCCTTTCGAGGCGTTTGCCCAGGGCCAACGCCACCAGGATCCCGAGGGCGGCGGACACCAGGACGACCTCGGCCGCGACGGCTGTCGAGAACGAAAGGGACTTCCAGAGCTCCGCGCCAGAGAGGACGCGCGCCCAGGGCTCGAGCGTGAGCCCCCGTGAAAGGAGACCGACGGCGCCAACGCTGTAGAGGAGGGCGTAAGTCAATCCCGCCGCCGCGGGCAGAACCGCGACCGCCAAGAAAACGACGAGACCGAGCCGCCCGCCCCTAGCGCTCGATGACATGCGTCCGAAAGTCGTCATGGAGGCGGAGCATGTATTCCGGCGCGAGCTCCATGAGAGCCTTTCTCTGAATTTCGCGGCGGGGCGGTGCAAATCGGCGTTCGGACGCTCTGGTAAACGACTCCTTCCATGATCCCGGCAGCCGGTCCAGATCCAGGATCGTCCCGTCGCCCCAGACCGAGGGCTTCAGCTTCTCGACCTGTGCCTCCGGCGAGATCAGGAAATTGATCACGACGAACGCCCCTTCCTTATGGAGCGCGCCCCGGACGACGCCCAGATAGTGGGAATTCTGGATCGTTCCCTTCTCGAGCACGTAAGCCCGTGCCGACTCGGGGAAGAGGCCCTGGGCGACCTTGTTGTCGACTTCGCCGTCGTTGTTGCTCATGGTGAACGCGACTTCGCCGCTGGTGAAGAGCTCGTGGAGCTGCGCCACGCCATCGGGGTAGGTCCTTCCCTTCTTCCAG
>JBBQKV010000155.1:0-5954 GCA_038327245.1 Acidobacteriota bacterium | reverse complement strand
GCGAGAAGAGCCGAAAGAATGAGGACTGTCTTCATTCCTCCACCGCCGCGACTTCCTTCGCGTTCAGGCCGCCCAGGAACGCCCGGACGTCGTCCTCCTGGTATCGCGGATCCCGGGCCTCGATGCACAGGAAGAAGCGGTCCCGCGACGCGAAGGCGAACCGCGGCGCGTTGAAGATCGGGTGGTACGGCATCGGCAGTCCGTTCATCCCGAGCATTCCGAAGACCGCAGAGAGCGCGGCGCAGAGCACCGTGAGCTCGAACGTGATCGGAACGAACATCGGCCAGCTCGCGAACGGCTTTCCCGCGACGTTGATGGGATAGTGGATCGTGGCCGAGTACCACATCATCCCGAGCGCCGCTGCGCCGCCCACGAGGCCGCCCACCAGCACGAGGAGCGGCAGCTTCGTGGGCCGGAAGCCCATCGCGTCGGAAAGGCCGTGGATCGGGAACGGCGTGTACGCGTCCATGCGGCGGTAGCCGACCTCCGTCGCGCGACGCGCCGCCTGGAGAAGGTCCTCGGGCGTCTCGAACTCCGCGAGCATTCCCCACGTTCGGCCGCGCTCCTCCTCGACTCTCATCCTCGACCTCCCTCGTCCGGGACGGGCTCCTTGCCGAGCCGTTTCGCCTCCGGAACGAGCGTCCGCATCTCGAAGATCGAGATCATCGGAAGGAACCGGATGAAGAGGAAGAGGAGCGCGAGGAAGAGACCAATCGTCCCGAAGAAAGTGGTGAAGTCCCACCGGGTCGGGCGGTACATCCCCCACGACGAGGGCAGGAAGTCGCGGTGCAGGGAGACGACGATGATGACGAACCGCTCGAGCCACATTCCGATCGACACGACGAGAGCGATCACCCACAGCGCCACGGGCTTCGAGCGCACGCTTTTGAACCAAAGAAACTGGGGGGTGACGATGTTGCAGAGGATGAGCGCCCAGTACGCCGGGGCGTACGGCCCGCGCATCCGGTTCGTCATCATGTAGCTCTCGTACGGGTTCGCGCTGTACCACGCGAAGAACGCTTCCATCACGTAGCCGTAGCCCACGACCAGGCCGGTCGCGAGCATGATCTTCGCCATGTTCTGCAGGTGGCGCTGGGTGATGAAGTCCTCCAGCCCGTAGACCTTCCGCAGCGGGATCGAGAGGAGCAGCACCATCGCAAACCCCGCGTAGATCGCGCCCGCCACGAAGTACGGCGGAAAGATCGTCGAGTGCCACCCCGGAACGATCCCCACGGCGAAGTCGAACGACACGATCGTGTGGACCGAGATGACGAGCGGCGTCGCCAGGCCGGCCAGGAGGAGATAGGCCATCTCGTAGCGGTGCCAGTGAAGGGCCGAGCCCCGCCATCCCATCGCGAGCATGCCGTAGAAGATCTGGAACCCCTTCCGCCGGGCGCGGTCGCGCAGCGTCGCGAGGTCCGGGATCATTCCGACGAACCAGAAGAGGAGCGAGACCGTGGCGTACGTGGAGACCGCGAACACGTCCCACACCAGGGGACTCCGCCACTGCGGCCACAGCGCCATCGTGTTCGGGTAGGGCAGCAGCCAGTACGCGAGCCACGGGCGGCCGAGGTGGATGATCGGGAAGATGCCCGCGCACGCGACGGCGAAGAGCGTCATCGCCTCGGCGAACCGGTTGATCGACGTCCGCCACTCCTGCCGGAGGAGCAGCAGGATCGCGGAGATGAGCGTGCCCGCGTGGCCGATCCCGATCCACCAGACGAAGTTGATGATGTCGAACGCCCACTCGACCGGCTGGTTGATGCCCCAGATCCCCAGGCCCTTCGCGAAGAGGACGGAGACCGCGACGAGGAGCGCCATCGCGAGGAGGAACGAGAGGAAGAATCCGACGATCCAGAAGAGCGGCGTCTTTCGCGAGAGGACGATCGAGCCGATCTTGTCGCTGACCGAGGCGTACGTGTGCCCCGGCTCGATGACCGGAGGGCCGCGCCGGCTGCGCGCGGAATCGCTCAAGCCCGCCCCTCTTTCTCGAGCTCCGCGCTCGGGCTCTCGACCTTCGCGAGATACGTCGTCCGGGGTCGCGTTCCGAGCTCTCCCAGAAGCGCGTAGGACAGCGGGGAGCGGCGCCGCTGCGAGACCCGGCTCTCCGGGTCGGCGAGGTCGCCGAACACGATCGCCTCGGCGGGGCACGCCTGCTGGCACGCGGTCACGATGTCCCCGTCGCGGACCCGGCGGTTCTCGAGCTCCGCCTTGATCTTGCCCTCGTTGATGCGCTGGACGCAGTACGTGCACTTCTCCATGACGCCGCGCCAGCGCACCGTGACGTCGGGGTTCGCGAGCATCCGCAGGCTCGGCGCGCGGAACTGCTTCGACCAGTGGAAGAAGTTAAACCGCCGGACCTTGTAGGGACAGTTGTTCGCGCAGTACTTGGTGCCGACGCACCGGTTGTAGACCATGTCGTTCAGGCCCTCCGCGCTGTGCACGGTCGCGCCGACCGGACACACGAGCTCGCACGGCGCGTTCTCGCAGTGCATGCACGGGATGGGCTGGAAGGAGTGCCGGGGGTTCGCCGGGTCGCCGTCGGCGTAGTGGTCGATGCGGAGCCAGTGCATCTCACGGCCGCGGAGCGCCTCCTCCTTGCCCACGATCGGCACGTTGTTCTCGGCGGTGCACGCGATCACGCACGCGTTGCAGCCGACGCAGCTGCCGAGGTCGATCGCCATGCCCCACGCGTAATCGCGGGAAGGATGGGCTGCGTGGAGCGAGAGGCCCGGAGCCGGCGACTCGCCCATCTCCCGCACGGCGTTCGGGTTCCGGGAGAGCTCGTCGTCGGAGACGGTTCGGGCGGGGCGGCGCCCCTCCATGGAGTGGTGCTCCTGCCGGATCGCGAGCGGCCGCCGCTCATCCGTCTTTCGAACGGTGAGAGCGCTCGAGTGCCAGAGCGCATCGGACGTGCGGATCGCGTAGGCGTCGAACCCCGCACCGGATCCCATCCGGCCGCCCACCGTGCGCCCGTAGCCGATCGTCACGCCGATCGACTCGTCCGGATGGCCCGGGACGATCAGGGCCGGCGCGCGGACGTGCCGCCCCGAAACCGACAGCTCGAGAACCTGCCCGTTCTCCACCCCCAGGCGCGCCGCGGTTGCCGGCGAGACCGCCGCGACGTTGTCCCACATCACGGTCGTGACGGGCTTGGGCAGCTCCTGGAGCCAGCCGTTGTTCGCGAAGCGCCCGTCGTGGATCGTGGGGTCGGGGCGGAAGGTGATCTCCAGGCCGGTCCCAGCCGCGGCTGACGATCCCGGAACGGAGAGCGGAGCGGCCACTGACTTCTGCGGCAGCGCCGTCCCCGCGATCACGCCGTCGTGGAGCGCCCGCCGCCACGACGTTTCGAAATCTCCGGTCATCTTCGTCCGCCAGGTCTCCCGCACGATCTCGTACGCGGACAATTCGGGCTGGTCGGAGAGCGCCGCGAGCACCTCGTGCGCCGATCGGCCGCCGTAGAGCGGCGCGATGAGCGGCTGAACGATCGAGGCCGTTCCGTCGAAGGCACGCGCGTCGCTCCACGCCTCCAGGAAGTGCGCCTCGGCCACGTGCCACTGGCACTCGTCCGACGTCTCGTCGTTTTCGAGCGAGAGGTGGGCGCGCCGCCGGACCTTCCGGAACGCGTCGCGGAAGCCGAGGTCGGCCGGCGCGTTGAAGATCGGATTCCCGCCGAGGACGAGGATCGTCGAGACGGACCCGGCCCGCATGTCGGCGACGAGCGCGCGGAGGGACTCGAGCTGGTCCTCCGGGTTGGCTACGACCGGATCCGTGTAGACGACGGTGTGCCCCGCGTTCCCGAGCGCGTCGTTGATGGCGTGCGCGATCGCGTGGACCTCGGGGGACTGGGTATCTCCGGCGATGACCAGGCTGCGCCCCCGGTGCCGCAGGAGGTCGCTCGCGACAGCCCGAGCCATCGGATCCGCCGCGAAACGCCCGCCGGATTCGGCCGTCCCGGCGGGCGCGCCGGCGCCGGCGTGTGTCGCCACCGAGCGTGCGAACGCCTCGACCTCGGCGGCGCGCAGAGGCTTGCGGTGATCGGCGCGCGCCCCCGTCGGGGTCATCGCGCTCTCGACCACGTAGAGCCGGCTCATCGAGCCCCCGGCGGCGCCCTTGCGCCGGCGGGCCGCGAACTCGCGCGCGAGCCTCGACTGCGCCGGACCGCAGGCGAGGAAGTCCGCGTCGAGCGAGAGGATCACGTCCGCGTCGGCGAGCCGGGGCACCGCGTTCACGGGAGTGCCGAACGCCAGCTGCGCGCCGTTCCGCGCATTGCCGCGCGCCGCCGGCTCCCACTGGTGCCACCGCGCCGCGGGGAGCGCCGCGAGCAACTCGGCCAGCTGGCGCGCGAGCGTCGGCGAGGAAACGGTTTCGGTCAGGATCCGCAGTCCGGCACCGCGGCGGGGGCGCTCCTCCGCGAGCGCGAGCCTCATCTCTCCGAGGAACGCGGACCACGGGCGGATCTCGCCGAGGGCGAGGAGCGCCTGCGACCGGTCGGGGTCGTAGAGGCCGTAGACCGCAGCCTGCGCGAAGGCGTCGGTGCCGCCGAGGCTCGCCGGGTGGAGCGGATTGCCCTCCACCTTCGTCGGCCGTCCCATGTGGCTCTCGACGAGGATCCCCGTTGCCAGGCCTCCGACCGTCATCGCGGTCGCGTAGAAGAGCGGCTTGCCCGGGATGATCTCCTCCGGCTGGCGGACGTACGGAACGATCTTCTCCTCGGGCTGGCGGGTGCACCCCGTGACGCCGGCGAGAGCGAGCGACGCCCCCGCGAACTTGAAGAGGTCTCGGCGATCGAGCCCGCCGTTCGGGGTATACGCGTGACTCGCGGGGTGGACCGGGAGGTTACTCATCGGTGGCACGTCGAGCAGCTTTCCAGGACCGCCCTTCCCCGGATGTGGTACTCGCGCTTCAGCCGCTCACCCAGGACCGCCTGCTCGACGGGCGGCCGCCAGCCCATCGTGAACACCTGGTCCTTCGGGCGGAGGTACTTCTCCGGGTTCCGGTGACAGTCCAGGCACCAGCGCATCTGGAGCGACGCCGCCTGGTACATGAGCGGCATCTGGTCCACCCGGCCATGGCAGGTCTCGCAGCCGACCCCCTTGGCGACGTGGATCGAGTGGTCGAAATAGACGAAGTCGGGCAGATCGTTCACGCGGTTCCACTCGAGCGACGTGTCGTTCGCGAAGCTCGCGCGAACCGGTTCGAGGTAAGGACTCTGCGCCCAGATCTGGGAGTGGCAGTTCATGCACGTCTTGGTCGGCGGGATTCCGGCGAACGCGGCCTTTTCGACGGACGTGTGGCAGTAGCGGCAGTCGATCCCGATCGCGCCGACGTGGTGCGCGTGCGAGAACTGCACGGGCTGATCGCGCGCCATGTTCTGTCGCGTGGTGTAGGGGGAAGCCTCGAGGTCGTAGAACAGCCAGAGGAGGATCGCGAGAAAGAAGACCGCCCCGAAGATCGAAACTCGGGACAGAAAGTTCGTGCTCCGATGAAAGATCTGCATCGACCGCGGCGGGAGTCTATACGCCGACGAGAGCGGTGACGGCCGGGCTCAGAGCAGGCGGCGCAGGATCTGGGTCACCGCGGCGGCCGTCGTTCCGTAAACCGCGTGGGCGCCCCACGTCGCGGCATGGTGGCGCGGCGGATAGGCCGTCGGACCCTTGCCGAATCCGAGCAGCGGAAGGCCGAGCTCGCTGAAGATCCAGAGCCCCGTGCCGAAGAGGGCGCCGCCCGCGAGATCCGGGGGCTCGCGGCGTCCCCGCGCCACGCCGTACAGGCCGCCCTGGACGCTGCCGTAGCTCCAGTGCACGAGCTCCGAGAGAAGCTCCTTCGTCTCCTTCGTCCGGGGTTCCTGGCCCATCAGGTCGTCGTAGACGATGCGTCCGACGGCCTCGGTGGACCCCTCGCCGCGCTTGGTCTGATCGCCGGCGATGGCGATGTCATCCAGCGGTCCGGGC
>JBBQKV010000154.1:0-5969 GCA_038327245.1 Acidobacteriota bacterium | reverse complement strand
CGCGGCAACCGCGTCCGGAATCGAGTCGTGCCGGAACCCCGTCGTGCGGGTGAAGGCCAGGACCCGCGCCTCCCCCGAGAAATGGATCGACGCCGGACGGGGCGGGGGCGGCGCGGAACGCAGCATCAGCATGGCCGCCGCGAAGGCGGCCACCGGGTTCATTCCACGCCCGTTTCGGTGTCCGCTTCGTCGGCGCGCGTGGCGGCGTACGCCCGTTTCTGGTCCGCGAGGACCTTCCGCGCCTCCTCCGCGCGGTCGGGCGGCACCATGACCCGGCTCATTCCGAAGGCTCCCAGGTTCTCGGGCAACGGGGTCGCCGACGGACCCTCGACCTCGCACGGGATGTCGCGGGACTGGAGGAGGCCCGCGATCAGCGCCGCCTCCTCGTCGTTGCCCACCGACGCGACCTCGACCCACTCCGTCTTGTCTTTCATGAAATCCTCCCCGATTCCTTCGGCTTCTCTCTCCGCACGTCGAGTGGGAACGTCCCGCGCGGCCCGACCCGACCCACCACCGTCGCGGACTCCGCGCCGCGCTCCCGGCACTGGAGAGCGTACGCCTCTCCCTGCTCCGCGGGCACCGCCACCAGCAGTCCCCCCGACGTCTGCGCGTCGCAGAGGAGCAGGATGTCGTCGTCGGTCACCCCGGATCCGACCTCCGACCGCGGCCGGAGGTTCCGGACGTTGACCCGGGATCCGTCCGGCGCGATTCCCCGCGCGGCGAAGCGCCGGGCCTGCGAGAGCAGCGGGATCGAGTCGACCCAGAACTGCGCGGTCGTCCCGGACGCCTCCATCATCTCGTGCGCGTGGCCCAGCAGGCCGTAGCCCGTGACGTCCGTCGCGGAGTGCACGTCGAAGCCGTCCATGGCCTCGACGGCCCCGCGGTTCAGCGCCGCCATCGTCCGGCCGGCCTCGTCGCGCGCCGCGTCGGAGAGCAGCGCCCGGTGGAAGAAACCGCTCACGCCCCCGGCCGCGATCGAGTCGGCGCGGCCGGCGGAAACCGTCACTCCGACCCCGAGGGGCTTCGTCAGCACGAGTGCGTCTCCGGGGAGCGCGCCGGAATTCCGGGTGAGCTCGTCCTCCTTCGCGGTCCCGGTGACCGCGAGCCCGTAGATCGGCACGTCGTGGTCGATCGAGTGGCCCCCGCCGATGACCGCGCCGGCCTCCGCCACCTTGTCCGCCCCGCCGCGCAGGATCTGCTCCAGGACCTCGACCGGCAGGTCGGAGGTGGGAAAGGCGACGAGCGCGAGAGCCAGGACCGGGCGGGCGCGCATCGCGTAGACGTCCGATAGGGCGTTGGCCGCGGCGATCGATCCGAACAGATAGGGATCGTCCACGACGGGCGTGAAGAAATCGACCGTCTGAACGAGCACCTGCCCGGCCCCGATGCGGTACACCGCGGCGTCGTCGGCCGAGGCGTTACCCACCAGCAGATTCGGATCCGCCGGGACCGGAAGCTTCGCGAGAAGCGCGGAAAGGTCGAACTGACCGATCTTGCAGGCTCAACCCGCGCTCGACGCGAACGTCGAGAGCGCGGGGTGAACCCCGGTGTGGTGCGTCACGGAATCAGCGGCGGCGGGAGTCGCGAGGCTCGACGCCGAGCATCCGGCGCGCGTTGGTCGCGCCCGCCGAGATGCCGACCCCGACCAGCGCGGTCAGGATCTCCCGCCCGAATCCCTTCCCGACGTAGAAGCCGGCCAATGCGCCCGCCGCGAGCGCGATCACGGGATGGTCGCGGACGGCCCGACGGATGTCGTCGGGAACGGCCTTTTCGATCGCCGAGATTCGAACCATCAGGGACGCGGAGGGACGGGACGCTGAGGGCTGGCCTCAGTCGTCGTCGCCGCCACGCAGCAGGTACCCGAAAAGGAACCCGACGCCGACCGAGAGCGCGATCGCGGTGCCGGGGCTGTCCTTCACGTACTTCCGCACGTCGTCCCACAGGTAGCCGTAGTCCTTCTCGAGCTTCTTCGCGGTCGACTTGACGCTCTTCCGCACCTCGCCGCTCATGTCGCCGAGCGAGTCGCCGAGGACTTCCTTCGTCTGTTCGATCTTCTCTTCCACGAAATCGCGGGCGCGGTCGAATGGAGTTTCTTTGGCCATTTCTTCACCTCCCGAGTGAACCCCGGAGCATATACCGCGCCACCGGGACCCTGCCGGGTTCGTTACCTTTCCGATTGCTCTTTGCCCGGCCCCCGCGAATAATCCCGCGGCGATGGCAACGCTTCGGTTTCTGGGGGCGTGCGGGACGGTGACGGGCTCGAAGTTCCTGCTGGAATCGGGATCGCATCGAGTCCTCCTCGATTGCGGCGTCTTCCAGGGATCGAGCGAGCTCAAGCAGAAGAACTGGTCTCCCCCTCCGTTCGACCCGAAGTCCCTGGACGCGGTGATCGTGACCCACGCGCACATCGACCACACCGGCTACCTCCCGCGGCTCGGGAAGCAGGGCTTCTCCGGCCCGGTCTACGTCACGCCTCCGACGGCGGGACTTCTGGGATTTCTCCTGCCGGACGCCGCGCACCTGCACGAAGAGGACGCGCGCTACGCGAATGAGAAGGCTTACTCGAGTCATCGCCCCGCCCTCCCCTTCTTCGACGCGGACGACGCGCGAAACGCGCTCGGACTCCTCCGGCCGGTTCCCTTTCACCAGGACGCCGAGGCCGCTCCCGGAATCCGGTTCGTTTTCCGCCGGGTCGGGCACATTCTGGGCGCCGCCTTCGTGACGGTCGAAGCGGACGGGAAGCGCATCGTCTTTTCGGGCGACGTCGGGCAGCGCAACGTCCCGATCCTGAAGGACCCCGAGACCCCCGAGTCGGCGGACTACCTGCTCCTGGAGTCGACGTACGGGGACCGCCTGCATCCGGACGCGTCTCCCCGGAACGAGCTGGGGCGGATCCTCGTGGAAACCGTCGCGCGCCGCGGCGTCCTGCTGATTCCGGCATTTGCGGTGGGGCGCGCGCAGGACGTCCTCTACCACCTGCGCTCGCTGCAGCGTGACGGCACCATCCCCGCGGACCTCCCGATCTACCTGGACAGCCCGATGGCCGTCTCCGCGGTGGACCTCTACTGCAGCTCGCTGGAGGAGCACGACCTGGAGATGGCGAAGCTCCGCGACGAAGGGCTGTGCCCGATCGAGGGCGCCTCCGTGCATTTGATCCGCGACCGGAACGAGTCGATCGCGTTGAACTCGCGGCGCGGCCCGATGGTGATCGTGTCCGCGTCCGGCATGCTGACGGGGGGCCGCATCCTGCATCACCTGAAGCACCGCCTGCCCGACCCCGCGACCACGCTCCTCTTCGTGGGTTTCCAGGCGGCCGACACGCTCGGCCGCCGGATCCTGGAGGGCGCGCGCGAGGTCCGGATCCACGGTCAGCTGGTGCCGGTCCGCGCCGAGATCCGGGAGATTCCCGCCCTGTCGGCGCACGCCGACCAGAGGGGGCTGGTCGAATGGGTCGCAACGCTCCAGGGCGCTCCCCGGGCCGTCTCCCTCGTCCACGGGGAGCCCGCGGCCCGCGAGGCGCTCGCCGCGGTCCTGCGGTCGACGTACAGCTGGACCGTCAATCTGCCGGATGAGGGGGAGGCGGTCGAGCTAAAGTGACGGCGTGGTTCTCCGCCTGAGAGCTCCGTCATGAACGAGGCGGGCGAGAGCGGCGAGGAGAAGGGCCGCATCACGGTGGTCATGGAGCGCGCGAAACTGCGCGCTCCAATCGTTCCGGAATGGCTGCTGCGGGCCTTCGTCACGGTACGCGAGGTCGTCGTGGAGACGTTCCGCGGATTCGCAGCGGACCGCGGCGCGGACCTGGCCGGCTCGCTCGCCTTCACGACCCTCCTGACCGCCGTGCCGCTGCTGGCGACCTTCTCGCTCTTTCTCGCCGCCTTCTTCAAGGAGAAGAACGACCAGGTCCTCGAGATGGTCAACCGCATCCTGCCGTACCACACGGCGAAGCTCACCGAGAGCCTGCGCGAATTCGTCGCGGAGTCCACCGCGATTTCCGGGATCGGCCTCGTCACGTTGATCGTGGCGTCCGTCCGGCTCATCTTCATCGTGGAGGCGACGTTCAACGCCGTCTGGGGCGCGCCGAAGCGCCGCGCCTGGTTCCAGAGGATCGCCATCTACAGCTTCGTGCTCTTCTCGCTCGCGCTGCTCATGGGAGCCATCGGGTCCGGGATCCAGCTGCTCCGGCGGTTCGCCATGCTGGAGACGGTCCTCGTCTCCCCCTTCGCGGAGACCGTCTTTCCCTTTGCCGCCGAGTTCGCGGTCCTCACTCTCCTCTACCACTACCTCCCGAATGCGTACGTGCGGTGGACCTCCGCCGCGCTGGGCGGCGGGATCACCGCGATCCTCCTCGAGTTGCTGCGGACCGTGTTCGGGAAGTACGTGGCGATGCTGTCGCGAATGAACCTGATCACGGGGTCTCTCTCGCTCCTCATGTTCGCGCTGATCTCGGTTTTTCTCGTGTGGGTCCTGATCCTGATCGGAGTCGAGCTGACCCACGTCCTGCAGACCAAGATCGGGAGGAGCCGCCGGCGCGGGAAAGTCCCGGCGGGGCGGGCGGAGAACGCGATCCGGATGCTGCTGCGGCTGGCCGAGGGCGGCATTCACCGTCTGCGCGAGCTCTACCACCACCAGGAAGGCTCTTCGGTCGAAGCCGAGCGGATCCTCGACTGCCTCCGGGACGCCGGGATCGTCTCTGGCGACACGGCCCGGGGATTCGCGCTGGCGGCGCCCGCGGAGAAGATTTCGGTCGCGCAGGTCGTCGACGCGGTCTCCCCCAACCTCTACATGATCACGCCGGAGGAGGACGACAAGGTCGTCCAAGTCCTGCAGCCTCTCTTCGCACGGCTCGACTCGGAGAGGCGCGCCCTCCTCGACCAGACGCTGGCGGACCTGAAAAACTAGCCGGACCGCGCCCGCGCGGGACGCAGCGCCTTCAAGAGCGGCGGCGTCAGGAAGGTCGTCGCGAACACCGCGAGCACGACCGCGATGAAAGCCGGCTCCGGGAGCGCGCCGTTCTGCCGGCCGATCTGAGCGAAGATCAGTCCAACCTCTCCGCGCGGAATCATCCCGGCGCCGATGAAGCTTCTCCGGACTCGGCCCCACGCGGCGTACCCCGCGGCGAACTTCCCCAGCGCGCCCACCGCGATCAGGCCGAGCGCGAGCAGAAGCGCCGCCCGGTTGGCCGGCACCGCCGGGTTCAGGTAGCCGACGTCGACCTGCGCGCCGACCGAGACGAAGAAGACCGGGGCGAACACGTCCACGACCGGGCTCACGGAGTCTCGAATGTCGTGGCCCCGGTTGGTGCGCGCGAGAACCAAGCCCGCGGCAAACGCTCCGACGATGGCCGCGGACCCGGCGGCCTGCGCGCCCAGCGCCGCGAGCAGAGCGAAGGCGACCGACACCGCAACGAGGATCCCGCGAACGCGCGCCTGCCCGACCACGCGAATGAGAAGACGGCCGAGGGGCATACCGACGACGAGAGCGGCGAGGAGGAAGCCGAGGGACAGGAGGGCCGCCTTCCCCGCTTCCCACACTCCCACCGAACCGGTAGCGGCGACCTGGCTGACCACCGCCAGCACCACGAGCCCCAGGATGTCGTCCGCGACCGCGGCCCCCAGGATGATCTGGCCCTCCCGCGACGCCAGGAGCCCCAGGTCCGAAAGGACCCGGCTGGTGATCCCGATCGACGTCGCGGTGAGCGCCGCGCCCACGAAAATCGCGGTCAGCGTCGTGAAGCCCGCCATCCGCGCCAGCGCGTAGCCGCCCACGAACGGCAGGGCCATGCCCACGAGGGCCACGGTCATCGCGGGCCCTCCGACGCGGAGAAGCTCTCCCAGGTCCGTCTCGAGGCCCACGTGGAAGAGGAGGAGCAGCACTCCGATCTCCGCGATCAGGAGAATCCCGGCGGAGAGCGGCACGAGCCCCAGGAGCGAGGGGCCGAGCAGCACCCCGGCGAGAAGCTCCCCCAGCAC
>JBBQKV010000153.1:0-5977 GCA_038327245.1 Acidobacteriota bacterium | reverse complement strand
AACCGATCGATCCGGCAGGAGGACCTGTGAAGTCTGTCGCAAAGGCACTGTGCGTCGCCGCTCTGCTCGCCGCGTGTCCGCCGGCGTTTGCCGCCCGGAAGAAGCCGCAGCCCGTGGGTAAGGAGGAAGTCAAGTCCTTCGACTCCCGGTTCGGCGGGCTCGAGTTCCGCTGCATCGGCCCGTATCGCGGCGGCCGCTCCATCGCGGTCGCGGGCGTGCGGCACCGTCCCCTCGTCTTCTACTTTGGCGGGGCGGGCGGCGGCGTCTGGAAGACGTCCGACGGCGGCTCGAACTGGGAGTCCGTTTCCGACAAGACGTTCAAGACCGGCTCGGTCGGAGCGATCGCTGTCTCGGAGTCCGACCCCAACGTCGTGTATGTCGGGATGGGAGAGTCACACATCCGCGGCAACCTCTCGCACGGCGACGGCGTCTACAAGTCGACGGACGGCGGCCGGAGCTGGAAGAACGTCGGCCTCTCCGACACGCGTCAGATCGCCCGGGTGCGCATCCACCCCACGGACCCCGACCTCGTTTACGTCGCGGCGCTCGGGCACGCGTGGGGCCCGAACGGGGAGAGGGGCATCTTCCGGTCGAGGGACGGCGGGCGCACCTGGTCGAAGGTCCTCTCCGTGGACGACAAGACGGGCGCCTCAGACCTCGCGATGGACCCGAACAACCCGCGGATCCTCTACGCCGGCTTCTGGCAGGTCGTCCGACGTCCGTGGGAGCTCGTCAGCGGCGGGCCCGGCAGCTCTCTCTGGCGCTCGACGGACGGCGGTGACAACTGGAAGAAGATCGCCCTTCCCGACTCGGACGGGCTTCCCGAAGGAATCTGGGGGAAGGTCGGCGTCGCGGCATCCGGGGCGAAGCCCGGACGGGTCTACGCGTTCATCGAGGCGGCAAAAGGCGGCCTCTTCGTCTCGGAGGACGGCGGCGAGAAGTGGAAGTACGTCAGCGACGACCACAAGATCCGCGAAAGGGCCTGGTACTACTCGTGGGTCTACCCCGATCCGAAGAACGCGGACAAGGTCTACCTGCCGAACGTGTACATGCACCGTTCCACCGACGGCGGGCACAGTTTCTCCAACCTGAACGTTCCGCACGGCGATAACCACGATCTCTGGATCGATCCGGACGATCCCGACCGCATGATCCTCGGCAACGATGGCGGCGCCACGATCACGTTCAATGGCGGCCGGACGTGGTCCACGCAGAATAACCAGCCCACCGCCCAGTTCTACCGGGTCGTCACGGACAACCAGTTCCCGTACTGGGTCTACGGCAGCCAGCAGGACAACTCGAACGTCGCGATTCCGAGCGGCGTCGCCGGCAGCGAGGGGATCGACTCGAACGACTGGCATCCGGTGGGCGGCGGCGAGAGCGGCTGGATCGCGCCGGATCCCTCCGATCCGAACGTGGTGTACGCGGGTGAGTACGGCGGGCAGATCACCCGCTACGACCACCGCACGCGCCAGGCGCGGGAAGTCATGGCCTGGCCGCAGCTCGCCGACGGACACGCCACGAAGGACCTGAAGTACCGCTTCCAGTGGAACGCCCCGATCCTCATCTCGCCGAACGACCCGAAGGTCCTGTACCACGCGTCCCAGATCCTCATGCGGAGCCGCGACGGAGGAGAGACGTGGGAGGAGGCTTCGCCCGACCTGACGCGCAACGACAAGGCGAAGCAGGGGAAGTCGGGCGGCCCGATCACCACCGACGTCACCGGCGTCGAGGTGTACGACACGATTTTCGCGCTCGCGGAGTCGAAGCTGGAGCCCGGCGTCCTGTGGGCGGGAACCGATGACGGCCTGGTCCACGTCTCGCGCGACAACGGCAAGACCTGGCAGAACGTGACCCCGAAAGGGATGCCGGAGTGGAGCCAGGTGAACGCGATCGACCTCTCCCCGCACGCGAAGGGCGCGGCTTATGTCGCGGCGACGAAGTACAAGTTCGACGACTTCCACCCCTGTCTCTACAAGACCTCCGACTACGGCAAGACCTGGTCGAGGATCGACCACGGGATTCCGGACACCGCCTTCACGCGCGTCGTGCGGGAAGACCCCGTCCGCCGGGGTCTTCTCTTCGCCGGCACCGAGACTGGCCTCTACGTCTCGACCGACGATGGCGGCTCGTGGCACTCCTTCCAGAGAAACCTGCCCGCCGTGCCCGTCACGGACCTGACGATCAAGAACGACGACCTCGTGGTCGCCACGCAGGGCCGCTCCTTCTGGATCCTGGACGACTTGACCTCTCTGCGAAAGTGGGACGACTCCGCGGCCGGAGAGCCGGCGCGCCTCTTCCCCCCGAGGCCGGCCGTACGCATCCAGACGTACGAGCCGGACGAGGACGAGCTCGCGAGCCCGATGGGGAAGAACCTTCCGAACGGCGTCATCGTCGACTACTGGCTGAAGGAGAAGCCGGGCAAGGGCGAAAAGGTCGTGCTCGAGTTCCTCTCCGGCGACAAGGTCATCCGCACGTTCTCCAGCGAGAAGCCGGAACGGGAGGGCGACCTCAAGGAACAGGCGGAGCGCGAGCTGGACGAGAAGGAGCGGGACAAGCCGCTCGAGCCGAAGGCGGGCATGAACCGCTTCGTCTGGAACATGAGGATCTTCAAGCCGACGCTCGTGCCCCGCGCCGTGTTCAACGAGGGATCGAAAGCGCCGCCGAAGGTCGGACCCGGCGCCTACAAGGTCCGGCTCACGGCGGGGGGGCGCACCTTGACGGAATCCTTCGAGGTCCGGCCTCATCCCGGCGGGTACGCGAAGCCCGAGGACCTGAAGGCGCAGTACGACCTTCTGTCCGCGATCCGCGACCGGTTGTCGGAGGCCCACACGACGGTGCTCGGCATCCGCGACGTCCGCGCCCAGGTGAAGGATCTCGGGGAGCGCTCCGAGCGTCTGGGCAAGGGACCGGCGCTGAAAAAGCAAGCCGCCGCCGTAGCGGCAAAGCTGACCGTGGTCGAAGAGAAGCTGCTCAACCCGAACATCAAGTCGGACGAAGACGACCTGAACTACGAGCCGCAGCTCGATCACGACTTCACGAACCTCGCGGGCCTGGTGGCTTCGGCCGACGCGAAGCCGACGGCGTCCGCCCTCGTCTACTACGACGTGCTGAAAAAGAGGCTCGACGCGATCGTGGCGGAGTACCGCTCGCTGCTCGACAGGGACGTGGCCGACTTCAACCGCGCAGCCGACGCGGCCGGCGTGCCGCGCATTGCCCCGGCGCCGAGGATCGGAACGCTCGACTAACATCGCGGCGCGAGAAGTCTCCGCGAAGTAACCGAGCGGAGGAGCGGAGCAGGCCGCGAGCTAGGCGACCGTGACGATCACGAGCGTCCGGTCGTCCTCCGGGGGCGTGCCGCCGGTGTGCGCCTCGACCTCCCGGAGGATGGCATCCCGGAGCGCGGCGGCGTCGCTCGCCGCTTCGAGCTCCAGGATCTTCTCCAGGCGCTCGAAGCCGAACAGGTCGCCCGACGGGTTCCGGCACTCGACCAGCCCGTCGGTCAGGAAAACGACCTTGTCTCCGGCGGCGAGCTGCCACGACCCGGTCGGGAACTCCGTGCGCTCGGAGACCCCCAGTGGAAACGACGGCAGAGAGCGGCTCTCGACGCCGGCGGCCGACAGCCGGTAGGGCGCGAGCTGCCCGGCGTTCGTGAGCGCGGCCCGGCGGGTTGCGGGGTCGTATGCGAAGAGCGCCAGGGTCATGTAGCTCCGTGAGTCGGTCGAGCGATGAATCAGGTCGTTCAGCCGCGAGAAGACGGACGAGCCCGCGAGACCCGTGTCGATGAGCGTGACCAGCGCCGCCTTCGCCATGGCGACGAGGAGTCCCGTGGGCAGGCCGTGTCCGGATACGTCGCCGATGGCGATCGCGACCCCGCCGTCGGGCGTCGGAAGATAGTCGTAGTAGTCGCCCCCGATTTCGGCCACGGACTGGACGTGCGCGAGGACCGTCAACCCGGCGAGCTCTGCGGAGGCCGGGGGGAGCAGCTTCTGCTGAATCGTTCGCGCGACCGCGATCTCTCCCTCGAGGCGCTCCTTCCGCGCCGTGTCGAGCAGGAGGCGCTGGATCGAGTCCGCCATGCCGTCGTACGAGCGGGCCAGGTCGCCGATCTGGTCTTTCGACCGGGTGTTCACCCGGACCGAAAAGTTTCCCTGGGCGATCGCGGCGGACGCGCGGCTCATCCGGTTGACGTTCCGGGTGATGCTTGCCACGAGGCCGAAGGCGAGCGCGAGCGCGACGAGGTAGACGAAGAGGAGGGCGCCGCCGAGACCTGCCATGACCCCGAGAACGACCCGTCCCGCGCCCGGAACCCAGTTCGAGAAGAGCTCCTGGAACAGGAGGCGCGGCGAGGTGTGGCCGATGACGGCGACGATCTGATCCGAGTCCCCCCGCGGGGACCGGTAGACCGCGGCGGGGCGCGCCAGGTAGATGCCGAGCATGTTCTCGCGGTCGAGCACGGAGCCCTCCGGCTCCTTCGGCCGCGCCCGTGGGCGCACGGCGTTGTCGGAGCCCATGTCGGGCGGCGATTTCTTCGGCTTTTTGGGCCCCTCCATGTCGATCTGCACTCCCGTCCGGCGTCGATTCCTTCCGGCGGTCCCGGTCTCCGCCTGGACGACGTACCCCGTCCGGTCCGCGAGCTCCTGGAGAATCTCCGAGTCGCGCAGCGAGAGGAGGAAAATCCGCCCCCCTCCGTCTTTCACCTCTCCCGTCGCGAGCCAGGGACGGTCGTCGACCAGGAGGAGGTTCGGCTGCACCGGCTTCGACGCCCACGGGACGGCCGTGCCCGCCGGCAGCCAGTCCAGGCCGGAGCTCGAGACCCGCCCGTCGTGGACCTCGACGGGCACGGCGCCGGGCTTTCCCGCGCTCGCGCTTTCGGCAACGGCCTGCATCTCCCGCCTCAGGCGCCCGCCGACGAACTGAAACGCGAAGAGGTAGCCAACCACCAGCAGCAGGCACGCGAGCAGGGGGATCGGCACGATCCCGATGAGGAAGTAGGAAAAGGCGAGGCGCAGGGAGAGCCGCCGGACGATGAGACGGAACGCCGCCGCTACGACTCGAAACGCGAGAACCCACCCGGCCGCCGTTGCCACGATCCACGCGAGGACCCCGAGCGCGCCCAGCCGGTCCGCATCGCCGCCGTCGATCACGAGAAGGACGATCGCGATCGCGAATGCCGCGAGCCACCGTTTCGTGGATTTGCGGAGAGTCACGGGGGCGAAGGATAGCCGTTCCGCGAGGCGCGGCGACCGTGTCCCGTGTCCCGGGTGCCCTGTCCCGTCTACAATAGGGGGCCACTTGAAATTCTTCCGGCACACGGCGCTTCTCCTTCCCTCCGCTTTCCTCCTGGGCGTCCTGCTCTTTCTCCTGACCCACGGCCGGCAGGACGCGGGCTTTGCGACCTACCCGTTCTTCGAGCAGTGGGGCGGGGGGATGGCCCGCTCGACTCCCGAGCTCCGCTTCCTCGGTCAGGGCCTGGTCTTCTTCCTGCCGCTCTACCTGATCGCGCTCCTCTTCGTGCTCTGCATTGCGGTCGCGGAGGACGGCCTGTACGGTCCGCGGCGCACGGTCGCCCGCTCCGCCTTCGACCGCGCCTTCCGGAAGGCATTCCCGGCCCTCTACCTCCTGACGGTGGCGGTCCTCGTGATGACCGGAGACCGGCTCGCCCGCTCGTACGCGCCCGGCGCGCTCGTCACCCCCGTCCTCATCGCTTTCGCGCCCTTCGCCGGAGCCGCCCTCGCCACCATTCCGGCGTGCCTTCTCGCCGCGCCCGCCGCGGTCGTTTCGCGGAGGATGGCGTGACCGAGCGCTCGGGCGGCATCGTCGTCCTCGACTTCGGCGGCCAGTACGCTCAGCTGATCGCGCGCCGGGTGCGCGACGCCCGCGTGTTCTCGGTCGTCCTGCCCCCGAACGAGACCGAGGAAGGGATCCGGAAGTGGAATCCCGCGGGCATCATCCTTTCCGGCGGCCCGCAGAGCGT
>JBBQKV010000152.1:0-6017 GCA_038327245.1 Acidobacteriota bacterium | reverse complement strand
TACGACTCGGCGGCGCCCCGGTCGCGGGGGATCGAGGAAGCGCGGGCGCTCTGGACCTACCGGGGACTCGTCCACGAGCTCGTCGTGCGCGACATCAAGGTCCGCTACAAGAGGTCGGTGCTCGGAATCGCCTGGACGATGCTCGCCCCGCTCCTGAACATGGTCGCGCTGACGCTCGTCTTCTCGACGATCCTCAAGCAGCAGATCACGAACTATCCCGTGTTCTTCATGACCGGCGCGATCTTCTGGGCGTTCTTCTCGCAGACCACGTCCACGGCGGCGTCGCAGACCCAGGACTCGAACGAGATCGCGAAGCGGATCTACGTTCCCCGGTCGGTCTTCGTGGCTTCCGCGGTCGGGGTCGGGCTCGTCAACCTCGCGCTGTCGATCGTGCCCCTGCTGCTCATCCTCGTCGCGACGCGGTTCCCGATCTATGCGACGTGGGCTTTCCTGCCGGTCGCCGTGACCATCGAAGCCCTTTTCGCGGCCGGCGTCGGGCTGTGGCTTTTCACGTTCGCCTCCCGGTTCTCGGACGTCCGCGAGATGTACATGGTGTTCGTGCAGACCTGGTTCTTTCTGACGCCGATCGTCTATCACCCCGCGATCGTGCCGCCGAAGTATCGGTTCGCTCTCTGGTTGAACCCGCTCTACTACCTCGTGCAGATCTTCCGGAAGCCGGTCTACGACGGTGTGCTGCCGTCCCCGGCGCTTCTCGGAGCGTCCGTCGTGATCGCCGTTGTCACCTTCGTCTCGGGTTGGATTTACTTCGCGAACCGGGCCGAACGGTTCGCCTTCTACACGTAGGGATGACTCCGGCGATCCTTCTCGAAAACGTGTCCGTGCGATACCGGATCCCGCGGGAGCGGATCGGGTCGCTCAAGGAGTACGCGATCCGGCGGTTGAAGAGGAGACTCCACTTCGACGAGTTCGAAGCCCTTCGCGACGTGTCGCTCGAGGTGCCCGGCGGACAGAGCGTGGGAGTCGTGGGGCGCAACGGCGCCGGCAAGAGCACGCTCCTCCGGTTGATCGCCCGCGTCATGCCGCCGAGCGCCGGCCGCGTCGTGGTCGTGGGGCGCACCGCGCCGCTCCTCGAGCTCGGTCTCGGGTTTCACGGCGAGCTGACGGGGCGCGAGAACGTCATGCTGCAGGGTGCGCTGCTGGGCTTCTCGCGCTCCGAAATGCGGCGCCGCACCCCGCGGATCGTGGAGTGGGCGGAGCTGGAGGAGTTCATCGACTCTCCCGTGCGCACCTACTCGACGGGCATGGCGGCGCGCCTCGCGTTCTCGGTAGCGACCGACGCGGAGCCCGACATCCTCCTGGTGGACGAAGCGCTCGCCGTGGGCGACGAGCGCTTCCAGATGAAGTGCCACGCGCGGATGGAGGAGTTCCGCGTGGCCGGGAAGACCGTTTTCCTGGTGTCGCACGCGCTTTCGGCCGTGCGGGAAAACTGCCGGCGCGCGATCTGGATCCACGAAGGGCGGCTCGTGCGCGACGGCGACGCGGCTTCGGTCACCGACCTGTATCACGGGTGGTCGATCGGAGACCCCGTCGCTCTGCCGCAGGCGCTTTGAGGCGCGGCAGCCCTCAGCGGCCCAGGGGAATCAGGACGCCTCTCCGCTCCCGTCACGATTCCAGGGCCCGGACCGTTGGCTCTGCGTGATCGAGCGATACAACTGCCGCGCGAACTCCACGTATTGCTCGCCGGGCAGGGGTGTGAACATGTGCCAGCTCTCCGGGACCGCCTCGTGCAAGTGAAAGGGCAACAACGACGCGGCAGTCTGTTCCTGGCCCTCGTGAGCCCTGAGCCTTTCGATACGCTCCGCAAACGAGCGAACGACCCAGTCCAAACTCAGGATAATCGCATCCGGCGCTGCCGCTCGGCGCTCCCTGGGACTCGAAGTTCGGGCGATCAGCCTCCACTGGCGATCGGCGGCCGCCAAGGGACCGTAAGGCAGGAACTGTGAGTATTGAAGCGACCCGCTGGTGCTGTCGTATCTGCATTGGATGCGTGAGAATCCCCACTCGAAGTCGGAGGAGTACTCCACGGCTTTATCGACGAAGTTCAACAGGGCGGGAGTCGGCAGCTCTTCGTCACCGAGTCTCAGGATCCAATCGGTATCGATTCTCGCGAACAGATCGGAGAGCAGCGAATCGCCCCGACTCTCCCCGCGCATATCGATGAATGCGTCTCCTCGAGTCGAAAGAAGATAGCGCGCTTCGTCGGACGTCTCTTCGTCAACGATGAGGACGGGACAAACGCCGACCCCGTCGTAGAAGTCGAGGACCTGGCCCAGAAATGCTTCTGACTTCGTAACGGGAACCACGAGAGTAACGCTCGAGCCAAAGTGCTTCCACCCCCCGAGAGGGGCGCGCAGGGCCTCCCTCAGGGACTGGTTCTCGATCGCCAAGCCCTTTTCGTGGAGAAGCATCGCACGCAAATACGAAACAACGTCCACCACGTCCACCCCGTTTTCCTGCAGGAGAATCGCCAACCGGTCAAACCATTCTGGCGGCGTCCCCGACTCCGGAAAAAAGCTTCGATGCAGGCGGCGGAGTGTCTCAGCCTCGAGACTCATCCGGTTCCCCAACGCGGCGGCCCCATCCGATGTGCCTGACAAACCCTTTCCCGCCAGCGCCGGCAAGGATCGCGGCGAAGAACCCGCGCTCCCTGTAGAACGCCGAGGCCTCGCGCTCGACTTCGTAGGACCTCTTCGTCCGAGATGGATCCAGCGAGCCGAACGAGCCGATCAACTGATAATCACGCAGCCGCCTGAGGCCGGGATTGAACGAGAAGCCATGCCAGGTCCCCCATTCTTCGGAGTGAAAGCCGGGCTGCATGAGCCGATAGGGAACCTCGTCGGCAAAGAAAAGGTAATCCATAACGGGCGAGTCATTGGTATCGGTCAATGCACGGATCCAGGCCTGAACGATGTGTCGGTTGTGGTTGAGAACAGAGAGCGACTGTTCCATGAACCCCGGCGCGAAGAACTCCCAGTCGTCCTCGCAATGAAAGATGTATTCCGTTTCGACCGATCTGTATGCGATGTCAATCGCCGGGATCTGCCCGACGCGAGCGCCGGTCGAAAGCCAGCGGATATTGTGCCGGCGATAGCGTTCCGCGAGCGGCAGATTCGTCGCGCCGTCCCCGTCCTCGAGAACGACGAACTCCCGAACAGGGTAGGTGTTGTACGCGAGAAAACTATCGAGCGTTCGGACGAGTAGGTCCTGCCGACCGCAACTGGTGACGACTACGGTGATGTCGGCTGCCGCCTCGTAGCCGCCGCCTGGAAGCTGCGAAGCCGGATGCGTCGCAGGGCGCTGCGGGTGTGCCATCGGGGCCTCGAACAGCCTGTCGGCTCGCACGACCTCGACCGCGCTGTGGGAACGGAGGAGGGCGAGAAGCCCGGACAGGAGATCCCAGGCGTCCTCGTCGAAAACGAGATGATGAGTCAGGATTCCTATGGGTCGCTCGATGGGAGTGTGGCCGGCCCGGCGGGACTTGAGCTGCGCGACGATCATTCCGCAGATGGCCCGGGTACCGAGGATCTTGCCTTCGGGCCAGTTCATCACGTCGATCTCCGCGTTCACTTCGACCACCGGATCGAGGGGTGGGGTCAGCTGGACCCCCGCAGAGACGCCGAGATACCCGAGGCCCGGAACGGCCGCCTTGAACGGCATGGCAATCTGATGGTTCGGCGGAACGAACACTCGCTGCCATCCGTAAGGACCGAACAGGCGGTCGAGGGCACGCTGCCCCGAAAGCGCATCCGAGGTCATGAGATCCAGCGGACGGCCATCCCCGAACTCTCCCGATGCATGGAAGTGATGTCCCCAGCCGTGCTGCCAGATACAGCATTCCGCGGCGGAGAGAAGCCTGGCCAAGGACTCATCGGCGTGTTCCGCGACGACAGCGACGGCCAGGACGATGCCCGAGACCCTTGCGACATCGAGGAGGCGGCGGAGCTGCGGCGTATCGGAGACCGCGTCGTCGTCCCGGCACCAGAACCGGGCGGTCAGCCCCTCCACAGCCCACGTGTCGAGCTCGTCCTGGAGCTCCTGGTCGAAGATCGCCACGGTATGCGAGAGAGGCTATTTCTCGAGGTAGAACACGTGCTCGGTTCCGTACTGAGTATCGGTCGTGAGTGACTCCTCGCTATACGCGCACCGGCCGAAATGGGCGGTCAGGTCTTCCTTACGGAATGAGATATCCGGCACGGGAACCGAAGTGACACTCGCCGACGTGGCGATCTGCCGGGTCGCGGAACCGAAGGGGGTGAAGATCACGAGGACCATGCGCTTCCGGAAGGATGCCATTGCGTTGGCGAGGATCCGTTGCCAGTCGGCGTTGTGCTCCAGGACGTGGCGCATGAAGATGCAATCGGTGTCGGAGGTGTACTCCCTCAGGTCCACGATCTTGTCGGCATGGTGGGAGCTTCCGTCCAGGCCGACGTACGGACTCGCCGTCACGAATGTCCTGGCGTGAGAGAACCCGCAGCCCCAGTCCTCGATCGTCCCCTGGCCGTCCAGAAATCCGATGCCCTTCCTGTAGGTGACGTCGTCTCCGTAGTTGAACTTGCTCACATTGTCGTATTTCCATGCGCCGAGCATCGAGTACCAACGGGCGACGTGCTGGTGCTCGCGCTCGACCAGGTCGGTCCACGGCCTCACGTCGACGCCCATGGGAGGGGGCGGCGAAGGCATCGAGCTGGACATCGGGTCCAGGGCGATGAAGTTGTGAATCGAAGCCCAGTCCTGGGAGTAAGCGGCGTCGAGAGATCGGAAACGCGCCAGCATATGGGTGTCGTGTGATTCCAGCGCCCGTGCGACTCCGTTCGGATCCTTCGTCCAGAGCGCCTCGAGCCTCCTCCGGGTCGAGTCCCGGTCCCGAAACGGAAAGTGGTGAAGGAAGGCGGGCTGTGACGGTTCGTAGAGCTGCTCCGCGCAGTGCGCAATGTGAAAGCCTCTGCCGCACTCGATGGAAGCGCGGCCCTTGTCGTACCTCTGGAGGGAGTGCTTCCGGTGATTGCTGGGACACATCGGGTAGGCGAGCTCTTCGCAAAGGGACTGGAAGTCGAGGGGATGGCGGCCCGTCACATAGGTTGGATCCCCGCTCGGGTAGTGATCGAAAAACCTCGTTCCCACCACGCGGAACTGCTCGTCCAGAGTCTCCAGATACCCCTGCAGCGTCATCCCCCAGGGACCGTGAGGAAACTCGTCGGCGTCGAGAAAGGCCCACCAGATGTGTTGTTCCGCCTCCGACTCCGATACTTCGGAAACGACGTCGTTCATGTGACGCAGACGCAGAGGCTCGTCGTAACGCTCCGTCGTAAACGAGCGCGCGAGGACAGCGCCCTCGGCCAGGGCAATCTCGACGGTGTTGTCGAGACTTCCGTTGTCGACCAGGTAGACCCTCTCGCATCCCTGAGTCATGGCGTTCCGGATGGTGGCGGCGACAATATCGGCTTCCATCCAGGTCCCCAGGACGCCGAAGAGCCGAACCCGAGGCAGTACTCTGGCTTGAGAAGGATTCGGCACCGCCCGGATCCAGTCGCTCAACCCCCTGCACCCCCCGTGCGGACTTGCGGACGGCCCATCGTCACAACCTGCGCTCCGTCTCGGAGTTTCTTTCTGGCATTTCGCTCATCTAGCATAACGGGTGCGCCCCTCGCGGCAACGCGGGGCGATCGACGTCGCGGATCCGCCGCCAGCTCGTATGGCAGAAGCGCCGCAGCTTCAAGCTAAACTTCGGTGCTGCGTTGCCGCCTCGATCTCGAAGGAGGAAATCCGATGAAGATTCGGCATCTCGTCGTCGCGACGATCGGGCTCTCGCTTGTGGCGCTGGCGGGCTGCGGACGCTCCCACGAGACTGCAAATGCGCCGCGGACAGACTCGGGCACCGCCCTGCCGGCCGGGCCGGACCTCGACGGCTTCGAGGTGCAGTTCCAGTCGGCGGCGGTTCCGGCGCGCATGGCTCCCGGATCGGAGGCAAAGGTCCGGGTGGAATCGAAGAACGTCGG
>JBBQKV010000151.1:0-6031 GCA_038327245.1 Acidobacteriota bacterium | reverse complement strand
CCCGACCCCGGCTGCGCGGAGACGCCGTGCTTGATCGCGTTCTCGACGAGCGGCTGGAGGATCAGGTTCGGAACGCGGGCGGCACACAGGTCCGCCGGAACGTCGAACGAGACCTGGAGGCGATCCTGGAACCGGGTCTTCTGGATCTCGAGGTACATCTCCAGGAACTCGAGCTCGCGCGAGAGCGGGACGAGCTGCGCCGCGTCGGCCTCCAGGCTCCGCCGGAGGAGCTCCTCCAGCCGCAGGATCGTCTGCGCCGCGGCCTCGCGGTCCCGGAAGACGAGGGGCAGCACGCTGTTCAGGGCGTTGAAGAGGAAGTGCGGGTGGAGCTGCGTCTGGAGCCGCACGAGCCGCGCTCCGGCGAGCTGCGCCTCGAGCTGCGAGGCCCGCAGCTCCCGCTCGCGGGAGAGACGGAGGGCCTGGATCGTCCAGCACACGCCGACGATGCCCCAGTACGTCAGCAGGTTCGCGAACAGGAAGATCGTCAGCACCGAGGGGACCGCGCGGATCTGGCGCAGCGGCGCGAACGGCATCCCCATGAGCGTCGGATAGAGGACCGCGAACGCGGTGCCGTGAAGGATCGCGAAGATCGCGCTCGCCGCGAAGTGAACTCCGAACACGCGCGCCCGTCCGTGGCTGCCGAGCGCGTGGCGGCGCGCGAGCGCCGCGACCATCGGCGTGAACGCCGCCCAGAGGTAGGAGAAGAGGAGGTTCTGCGCGAGCGCCTCGCGGAATCCGAACTCCAGCCGCTCGCTCGAAACCGGGTCGAGCGTCCAGCGCTCGACCGCCCGGAAGAGCCCGACCGCCGTCCATATCCCGAGAACGAGGAGAGGGTCAGGTCTCCACTTGCCACTTCGTCGGAAAAGGCCGGCCATTACGCGATTCTCGGGGCCACGCGGCCGGCATCTACCCCCGTTAAAGCCTCCGCTCCGGCTACCGGAGAGAAGGGGATCTCGACGACCGCCTCGCAGGCGAGGCTGCTCCACTCCAGCCGGTGGTCGCCGGGGTACTCCAGGTCCAGCCGTTTCGCCGCGCGGCCGATGGCGTCCCCGCTCGCGCCCGCGACCGTGACGCCCGGGTCGGCGCGCACGCGCAGCGTCACGCGGTCCCCCTCGCGGCTGGCGGAGATCTCGACCCGTACCGCGGCGGGATGCGCGGCGGCCACCGCGGCCTCGACCAGCGGCTGCAGGACGAGGCTCGGGACCGCGGCGTCGAGGACCTCCCGCGGCACCAGCATCCGCAGGCCGATCTCCCGCTCCAGCCGGGTGCTCTCGATGCGCAGGTAGAGATCCGCGTAGCGCAGCTCCTCCGAGAGCCGGACGAGCCGCTGCCCGCCGTTCTTCAGCGAGAGCCGCAGCAGCTCGCCGAGGTCGACGATCGTCCGCGCCGCGGCGCGCGGGTCACGCCGGATGGTCGAGCGCAGCAGGCCGAGCGTCTGGAAAAGGAACGCCGGGTGGAGCTGCAGCTTCAGCGCCTCGAGACGCTCGCGCGCAAGCTGCGCCTGGAGGTGCGATGCGCGGATCTCCCCCTCCCGCCAGGCGCGGTAGTCGTCCAGCCCCCACGTGACGCCGACGATCTGGAGGTACGTCGCGATCCGGGTCGGTCCGGTCACGGCCGCGGAGCGGAGCCAGTTCGTGAAGAGCTCGCTCCACGACACTCCGGGCGCGAGCGTCAGCTTGTAAACCGCGTGCGAGACGAACGTGTGGAGGAGCGCGACCGCCGCGCTCGCCGGCAGGTGCACCGCGAGGAGAACCGGCACCGACCGTCCCGGGAACGGATAACGCCGCGCGATCCGCATGACGAGCGGCGTGGCCGCCGCCCAGAGCGCCGCGACGAAGAGGTTCTCGCCGAGCGCGGTTCCGAAGGACCACGCGTTCGGCTCGAGCTCGTGCCCGCGCAGGTAGCGCTGGGTCGCCTGCAGGACCGCGACGAAGCTCCAGACCCCGACGATCCAGGCCGCCGCGATCCAGCGCTCGCGGCGCGATCGGCTCACGTTGCCCTGCGCGAGAAGTCGATCAGGTCCCGAACCGGCGGAACTCTTTCAGCCGATCGCGGTAGCTCGACGACAAAGTGAGCTGGGTGCCGTCGCGCAGGACGACCGCGTAGTCACCGTTGAACCAGGGATGGAGCTCCTTGATCCGTTCGATGTTGACGATCGCGGACCGGTGGATCCGCAGGAACTTCTTGGGATCCAGCCGCGACGCGATCGCGGACGTCGTCTCGTGCAGCAGGTAGATCGTCTGGCCGACGTGGATGCGCACGTTGTTGCGCGACGACTCGATCCAGTCGATGTCCTTCACCTTGACGAACACGTTCTTCCCGTCGGCCTTCAAGAGCACCCACTCCGGGAAGGAGCGGTCGCGGCGGATCTTCTCGACGATCTTCGCGACGGACTCCCGAAAATCCTCCAGCGACCGGCCCTTGACGAGCTCGCGGACGCGGCGCACCGCCTCCTCCACGCGCTCCTTGCTGAACGGCTTCATCAGGTAGTCGACTGCCTGGGCTTCGAATGCGCGCACCGCGTACTGGTCGAACGCCGTGACGAAGACGACCGCCGGGATCTCCTCGGGCGAGAGCGCCTCGAGGACGCCGAAGCCGTCGAGGCCCGGCATCTGCACGTCCAGGAAAACCAGGTCCGGCTTCAGGCGGCGGATCGCCTCGGCCGCCTCGAATCCGTCGCCGCACTCGCCCAGGACCTCCAGCTCGGGGTCCTCCGCGACGGCGCTGCGAACCCACTCGCGGGCCAGGGGCTCGTCATCGACGATCAGGGCGCGGATGTTCATCGGCCACCTCCCTTTGTTACCGGGTGCATGCATTTGAGTACGAAGGGGATGGACCGAGGGTTCACTTCCTGCCGCGATCCAAAAAAAGAGGGACGAAATCCATTTTTCCGGGGACGGGATCTCCGAGACCGCCGGGTCGCCGCCCTGCGGAGTAGGCTCCCCGGAACAGGAGGCGCGACATTTACGCTCTCTACAGGCAGCAGTGGGCGGGGTGGCAGAGCCTTGGGGTTGCTGGTGCTGCGGCTCGTCGTCGGAACGGCGTTCATCCTCCACGGCTGGCCCAAGATTCAGAACCCCATGCACTGGATGGGGGACAAGGTGGGCCCGATTCTCCAGCTCGCCTCGGCGCTCTCCGAGTTCGGCGGCGGAATCGCCCTGATCCTGGGGTTCCTGACGCCGGTCGCGGCGGGCGTCATCGCGTTCAACATGGCCCTCGCGCTGATCCTGGTTCACTTCCCCCAGCACCAGCCGTTCGTGGGCGGCGGGCCCGGCGGAAGCTTCGAGCTGCCGCTCGTCTATCTCGCAATCATGGTCGCGCTGCTGGGAACGGGTCCCGGCGCCTACTCGCTCGACGCCGCCGTCTTCGGCCGCAGTCCTGTCGTGACGGCGGGGTCACCGCGGAATCGCTGAGTCGCTGAATCGCTGAATTCGGAATTCAGGCCTGACCCCGAGCCCGCCGCATCTCGGTCAGCTCGCGCTTCGCGCCGCGCGCGATCAGGACCCCCGCGCCGATGGTCAAGAGGAGGCCCACGCCGAGGACGATCCACTCGGTCGTGGACTGGTGCCCGCCGGCCGAGGCGAGGGCGGCCTCCCGGCCCGCCGCGCCGATCGAGACGTAGACCGCCACCATCGGCACGATCCCGACCGCGGTCGCGAACATGTACGGCCAGAACCGGATCGCGGTCAGACCGTAGAGGTAGTTCGCGATCGTGTACGGGAACAGGGGAGAGATGCGCAGCATGAGGGCGACCTTCCAGCCGCTCTTTGCAATCGCGCGGTCGACCGCCTCGAACTTCTCGTTCTTCTTCGCGAACTGCTCCACCCGGTGGCGCGCGAGGTACCGGGCGATGAGGAAGGCGGCGCCGGCCGCGATCGTCGCCGAGATCCAGACGATCAGGCCTCCGCGGACGAGACCGAACGCGAGGCCCGCGGCCAGCGCGAAGAGCCAGGCCGGCCCCAGCACGACCGCGTCGAGGATGTACGCCACGATGAAGACGACGATGGCCCACGGCCCGAGTCGGTCGAGGATCTCGTTGAGCTTCCCGACCACCTTTCCGACGGGCAGGAGCAGGATGACGAGGAACGGGAAGGCGATGGTCACGACCGTCGCGAGGCTGTGCGTGATCCGCTTCCAGACCGTCTTTCCCGCACTCGCCTTCGCGCTCATCGCCGGCCTGCCTCCGCTGCAATCCCCGGGCTGAACCCCGGGATCGGAGTTTAGAATCCGGTGTCGTTCCCGCGGAGTCAAATCTTGAAGGCCACAGCACCGCGCCTGGCCGCGCTCGCCGCGGTCGTCCTCTGGGGGATTTCCTTCGTCGCGACCCGCGCGGCGCTCCAGGAAATTCCGCCGGTCACGCTCGTTTTCACCCGTTTCGCGCTGGGGACGGCTCTCCTGTTCGTCCTGCTGGCGCTCCGGGGGCGGCTCTCTCCGCCGCCGCGGGATGCGTGGCCCGCCCTCGCCGGAATGGGATTTCTCGGCGTCTTTCTCCACCAGATGCTTCAGGCGCACGCGCTCCGGCTGACGAGCGCCGTCCACGCCGGCTGGCTGATCGGCCTGACCCCGATCTGGTCCGCGCTGCTCGCGGTCGCCGTGCTGCGGGAGAGGCTGGGCACCCCGAGGGTCGCGGGACTTCTCCTCGGTTTCGCGGGAGCGCTCCTCGTCATCACGCGCGGACAACTTTCCGGCGGGGTCCTCGCGCTGCCGGCGACGCGCGGCGACATCCTGATCCTCGCGAGCACCGTCAACTGGGCGGTCTACACCGTCGCCGGGCGCCGCACCCTGGCGCGGCTCGGGAGCGCGCGGGCCACGGCGTTCGCCATGCTCGCCGGCTGGCTGATGGTCGTTCCGGTTTTCGTGTGGCGCGCGGGCTGGACCGCCTGGCCGCGGCTCTCCGCCGGCGGCTGGGCGGCGGTCCTGTTCCTGGGAATCGGGTGCTCCGGGCTCGGATACCTCTTCTGGTACTCCGCGCTCGAGCGCCTCGAGACCGCGCGCGTTGCGGCCTTCCTGTACCTCGAGCCGCTCGTCACGCTCGCGACGGCCGTCGCCCTGCTCGGCGAGCCCGTTCAGGCGACCACCGTCCTCGGCGGCCTGATCGTTCTAGCGGGCGTGTTCCTCGTCCAGCGGGGAGCGGCCGCCCCGGACCGGCTTCGCGCGGCGAATGTGGCAAGTGGAGACCTGACCCCCGATGTGGCAAGTGGAGACCTGACCCCGTGAGCCCGCACGGACTCCTGGCGGACGTCGCGATCATCCTCGTGTCGGCGTTCCCGCTCCTCTTCCTGGGCAAGAAGTTTCGCGTGCCCGAGGTCATCGCGTACCTGGTCACAGGAATCGTGATCGGACCCCACGCCCTCGGGTGGATCCGCGACACCGCGCACGTCGAGCAGATCGCGGAGCTCGGCGTCGCTCTCATCCTCTTCTTCGTGGGACTCCACCTTCCGTTCGAGAAGCTCCGGAACCTCGGCAAGACGACCCTCGTCTCGGGCTCGCTCCAGATGGCGCTGACCGTGCTGCTGGTCGTGCTCATCGGGCTGCCCTTCGGCGCCGACGTCCGGCGGACCGCGTTCTACGGCCTGCTGATCGCGCTCGGTTCGACCGCCGTCGTGCTGCCGATCCTGGCGACGCGCGACGAGATGGGCGCGCCCTTCGCTCGGCGGTTCCTGGGGGTCTCGCTCTTCCAGGACCTCGCGGTGATTCCGCTCATGCTCCTGGTGCCGGCGTTCGCCTCGGGCGGCGAGGCGCCGCCGCTTCCGCGCGTGTTCCTCGAGGTCGCGATTGCGGTGATCGGCGTCCTCGCGCTGATCCTGGTGGCGCGCGTCATCGTGCCGCGCCTCTTCCGGCGGATCGCCGCGCTCGGCAGCCGCGAGGTGTTCACGGCGGGGGTCATCGTGCTCATCGTCGCGACCATCGCGGCCGCGAGCCGCCTCGGGATCTCCGCCGCGCTGGGCGCGTTCGCCGCGGGCGTCGTGGTCGGCGACACCGAGTTCATCCACGAGATCGGCGGCAGCCTCCGGCCCTTCCGCGACTTCCT
>JBBQKV010000150.1:0-6151 GCA_038327245.1 Acidobacteriota bacterium | reverse complement strand
GAGCTCGCAAAGTAGCTTGACGGTCTATTTGTCGGTCGACCAGATCGACGAGCTTCACGCGGTCCAGCTCCGACACTACGGCGGAGGCTCCGGTCTGCGAGACCGCGGGGCGCTCGAGTCCGCGGTCGCCCGCCCTGCGATGACGTTCGGTGGCGAAGATCTCTATTCTGACCTTGCCTCGAAAGCCGGTGCGCTCATTCACTCGCTCGTCATGAACCATCCGTACGTTGACGGAAACAAACGCGTCGGGGCACACGCGGCAATCCTCTTCCTTCTCGTGAACGGGCACCGACTCGATGCCCTGCCGAAAGAGGTCGAAGACATCACTTTGACCATCGCCCGCGGCCAGATCGACGCCGAGGCGCTCGCGATCTGGTTCCGCCAGCGGATTTCGCGCGAGGACTGAATTGGCCCGCTACTCGATCGAGGAATACGTTCGCTGGGAAGACATCGACGCTGCCGGGATCATCAACTACCAGGCCTACCTGCGCTTCTTCGCGCTCGCGGAGGCGGAGCTCCTCCGGTCCGCCGGACTGAACTACCGGTACCTCTTCGAGTCGCTCGGAATCTGGCTGCCCCGCGTGCGGGTCGAGTGCAACTTCTTCCGGCCCGTCAAGTTAGACGAGCTCCTGGTAGTCGAGGCCTTTTTCAGCCGCATCGGACGGACGTCGGTCCACCTCGACTTCGCCGTCCGGCGCAAGTCCGAGCCGGACGTCGTCGCGAGCGGCCGTTACGTTCTCGTCTGCGTACGGCAGAAGGATTTCGGGCCGATACCGGTGCCGGTCGAGATTCGCGAGAGGCTCGCGCCGTTCCTGGAGGAAGGGTCGAGCCTCGACTAGAGACCGGACTTGGGAATACGTCTCTGTTTCAGGAATTGCGGAGACGACTCGGAATCACCCTGGGAACAAGGCCCCCCGGCCGCTCGTTTCCAAGATCGGATCTTTTCCTCCCGAAACGCAACCTCGCACGGCTGCGGAACCCCGGATGGTGGCTGCGTCGTATTTCGGGTGAGGTCCTGGACAACCAGGAGAAGGGTTTGAACAACCATGTCGGAATCTCTCAATCTACCGGTCGTCCCGATGCGCAACTCGGTTCTCTTCCCGGGGGTCGGGCTCCCGATCAACGCCGGACGGCCTTTCACCCTGCGCGCGATCGAAGCGGCCGTCAACGGTCCGGAAAAGCGCGTCTTCGCGGTCGCGCAGCGGCAGGACGGCGACGAAGTTGCCCCGGAGAACCTCTACACCATCGGCACGATCGCCACGCTCGGCTCGGTCCAGCGGGGACTCGGCGGGATGCGCCTGCTCCTGCAGGGCGAGTCGCGCGGAATTGCGATGCGCTACGCCTCGAAGAACGGCTACCTCGAAGCGACCGTGCAGCAAGCCAGCGAGATGAAGCCGCTCGACTCGCACGATGCGGCGTTCCTGGCGCTCTACCGGGAGGCGCGCGAGCGCGCTGCGGAGCTCGGCCAGAAGATGGGCCTGCCGGAGGACGCCGTCAACCAGATCCTGGCGGAGGTCGACGAGCCGGGCCGGCTCGCGGACCTCGTGGCCGGTTACATCGACATCCCCCCGGCGGAGCGTCAGGCGCTGCTCGAGACGCTCTCCGTGGAGGACCGCCTTCGCCGGGTCCTCATCCACGTGCAGCGGCAGATCGACGTCCTCTCCGCCCAGGAAGACATTCAGGAGAAGGTCAAGGAGGAGCTCGGCGGCCGCCAGCGCGAGATGTACCTGCGCGAGCAGTTGAAGGCGATCCAGCGGGAGCTCGGCGAGGGTGAGGGCGCAGACGACGAGTCGCTGAAGGAGCTCCGCGCGAAACTGGACGCGCTCGACCTTCCGGAAGAAGCGCGCAAGGAAGTCGACCGCGAGTGGGCGCGCCTGATCCGCATCGGCCGGGAGTCCATGGAGTCCCAGGTCATCCGGACCTACATCGAGACGATCGCGGAGCTGCCCTGGAACACGCGAAGTGAGGAGCACCTGGACGTTCAGGAAGCGGCGAGGACTCTGGACGAGGACCACTACGGCCTGAAGGACGTGAAGGACCGGATCCTCGAGTTCCTCGCGGTGAGGCAGCTGACCCAGGAGACCGAGAAGGCGCGGGAAACCGAAGCCGCCGCGGAGGCGGAGCCGTCTCCGGAGCCGGGCGCGCCGAAGGACGCGCTGCGGAAGTCGGCGCGGGCTCGCGGGCGGATCCTGCTCTTCGCGGGACCGCCGGGCGTCGGCAAAACCTCGATCGCGAAGTCGATCGCGCGGGCGATGGGACGCAAGTACGTCCGCATCTCGCTCGGCGGCGCGCGGGACGAGGCCGACATCCGGGGCCACCGCCGGACTTATATCGGCGCGATGCCCGGGCGGATCCTGCAGGGAATGAAGCAGGCGGGGACCAAGAACCCGGTCTTTCTTCTCGACGAGGTGGACAAGCTCGGCGTTTCGTACCAGGGCGACCCCGCGTCGGCGCTGCTCGAGGTGCTGGACCCCGCGCAGAACGACAGCTTCACGGACCACTACCTGGCGGTCCCGTTCGACCTGTCGGAAGTGCTCTTCATCGCCACGGCCAACTTCATCCAGAACATCCCGGGGCCGTTGCTCGACCGCATGGAAACGGTCACGTTCGCGGGCTACACGGAGGAGGAGAAGCTCCAGATCGCGAAGAGCTACCTCGTGCCGCGGCAGCTGGAGGAGAACGGTCTCTCGAAGGAACAGCTCGCGATCGAAGAGGGCGCCGTCCTGGAGGTGATTTCGAGCTACACGCGGGAGTCCGGCGTTCGGCAGCTCGAGCGCGAGCTCGGCAAGCTGGCGCGGAAGGTGGCCCGCCGCATCGCGGCCCACGACGTCGAGAGGGAGACGGTCCGGCAGGAGGACGTCCGCGGACTGCTGGGCCGGCCCCGCGTCCACCCCGAGAAGATGGCCCGCGAGGACCAGGTCGGGATCGCGACCGGCATGTACTACACGCCGGCCGGCGGAGACATCATGTTCGTCGAGGCGTCTCTCATGCGCGGGAAGGGCGAGTTGATCCTGACCGGTCAGCTGGGCGACGTGATGAAGGAGTCGGCGCGCGCGGCGTGGACGTTCGCGCGCTCCCATGCCGGCTGGCTCGGAATCGACGAGAACGACTTCCGGCGCGACGTCCACATTCACGTGCCGGCCGGGGCAATCCCGAAGGACGGTCCGTCCGCCGGAATCGCGATGGCATCGGCGCTGGTCTCCGCGCTGTCGAAGCGCGCGGTGCGCAACGACGTCTCGATGACGGGCGAGATCACGATCTCCGGACGGGTGCTCCCGATCGGCGGACTCAAGGAGAAGATCCTCGGCGCCGTGCGCGCGGGAATCACGACCATCGTCATCCCGAAGGACAACGAGGCCGACCTGGAAGACCTGAACGAGGAAGTCCGTGCAAAGCTCGACGTGCATCCGGTCGAGACGCTCGGCGAGGCGCTGGCCGTGACCCTTCGCGACACCGCCTTCGAGGACGGACGCCTGATGTTCGCGACCGCGACCGCCGGCCCGGAAGAGGCGGAAGGCCAGCTGCCGCACTGATCCCTCGGAGGCCGCGGAAGGCCGTCGCGGGATAATCTCCCCGCGCATGTCTCTGAACGCGGGCACACGTCTCGGTCCCTACGAGATCGTGTCCCCGCTCGGGGCAGGAGGAATGGGCGAGGTCTACCGGGCGCGCGACACGCGCCTGGGCCGCGAGGTCGCGGTCAAGGTTCTCCTCCCGGAAGTCTCGGGTGACGAGTCGCGGAGACTTCGATTCGAGCAGGAGGCCCGGAGCGCGTCCGCGCTCAACCACCCGAACATCGTCACGGTCTACGACGTCGGGTCGGTCGACTCCACCATCTACCTCGCGATGGAGCTCGTCGAGGGCCGCACCCTTCGCGAGCTGCTCGCGGACGGCGCGCTCCCGTCGCGCAAGCTGCTCGACGTCGCCGTCCAGGTCGCGGAAGGCCTCGCCAAGGCGCACGAGGCGGGACTCGTCCACCGGGACCTGAAGCCCGAGAACCTGATCGTCTCGAAGGACGGTTTCGTCAAGATCCTCGACTTCGGGCTCGCGAAGTTGACCGAGATGACGACCTCCGGCGGCGGCTCGACGTTGCAGACCATGGCGGGCGCGCCCGGCACCGTACCCGGCACCGTGATGGGGACCGTCGGTTACATGTCGCCGGAGCAGGCAAGCGGCCGCGACGTCGACTACCGCTCCGACCAGTTCTCTTTCGGTTCGATCCTCTACGAGCTCGCGACGGGACAGCGGGCGTTCCAGCGAAACACGGGGGCGGAGACGCTGACCGCGATCATCCGCGAGGAGCCGGTGCCGGTCGGGCAGGCAAACCCGCGAGTGCCCGCGCCGATGCGGTGGATCGTGGAGCGCTGCCTCGCCAAGGAGCCGGAGGAGCGATTCGCGTCGACCCGCGACCTCGCGCGGGATCTGAAGAGCCTGCGCGACCATCTCTCCGAGACCTCGGCGACCGAGGCCGTATCCACCACGACGGCGGCGGCGAAGATGAGCCTGCCCGCCTGGATCGTTCCCGCGCTGGCGATCCTGGTCGGCGCGGCTCTCGGAGTCGCCGGATTGAAGCTCCTCGGAGAGCGTGGCCCGTCGTCGGACCCCCGGACGACGCGCCTGACGTTTCGCCGAGGTTCGATCCTGTCTGCCCGCTTCTCACCGGACGGGCGCTCGATCGTGTTTGCGGCAGCGTGGGACGGCAATCCGCCGGAGCTCTACACGACGCGGCCGGAGAGCCCGGAGTCGCGGGCACTCGGCTTGTCGCACGCGTCGCTACTCTCCGTTTCCGCGAGCGACCTCGCCGTGTCCCTCGGATGGCGGCCGGTCATCGGCTGGGAGAGTCTGGGAACCCTCGCGCGGGTCCCGCTCGAAGGCGGCGCTCCACGGGAGCTGCTCGAGAACGTCATGGACGCGGACTGGTCGCCGGACGGAAAGGACCTCGCGGTCGTGCGGGATGACGGCGTGGCGCGGCACCTCGAGTTCCCGATCGGCAAGCGTCTCTACGAGACCGCCAGCTGGATGAGCCACCCGCGGGTCTCCCCCGACGGAAAGCTCGTCGCGATCATCGATCATCCGCAGCGCGGCGACAACGTCGGCCGGGTCCTCGTCTTCGACAGGAGCGGCAAGAAGCGGCTCGAAGGTCCGGACGCGGGTAACGGAATCGCCTGGTCGAAAGACGGTCGGGAGGTCTGGTTCGCGACCGACGCCGTTTCCGCGGTGAATCTCTCCGGCAAGCGCCGCCGGGTCGCCAACTTCATGGGCGGAATCGCGGTGCTCCACGACGTCGGCCGCGACGGCCGCGCGCTCGTCTCGAGGGCCATGTGGCGACGCGAGATCGTCGGGCTCGCGCCGGGGGAAACGACCGAGCGGAACCTGACGTGGCTCGACTGGTCGTTTCCGACCGCGCTCTCGAGCGACGGCAAGGTCGTCCTTTTCGACGAGCAGAACCTTCCGACGTACCAGGCCTACCTGCGCAAGATGGACGGCTCACCCGCCGTCCTCTTGGGGAAGTACCACTCGATCGACCTCGCTCCCGACGGAAAGCTGGCGCTCGTCGCGGACGCGGAGCAGAAGCAGTTGATGCTCGTGCCGACCGGCGCCGGCCAGGCCCGCACCCTTCCGGCCGGAGGGATCCTCTATCAGGGTTGCTTCTTCTTTCCGGACGGGCGGCGAATCCTGGCTTCGGGAAACGAGGTCGGTCACCGATCCCGGCTGTGGATCGTGGGAGTGGACGGCTCGAAGCCGAAGCCGATCACGCCGGAGGGCGTAGCACTCATTCCCTCGAGCCCCGCCATCTCGCCGGACGGCCGCACGGTTGCGGCGCTCGGTCCGGATCGCCGGATCATGCTGTATCCCACGGAACCGGGGGAGCCGCGCGCTGCCCCGGGTCTCCAGCCGGACGAGCTTACTGTCCGATGGACACCCGACGGCGGCGCGTTGTGGGTGTACCGGCCCAACGAAGTGCCCACGAAGGTCTATCGCGTGGACATGACGACAGGGGATCGGAAGCTCTGGAAGGAGATCATGCCGCCCGACCCCGCCGGCGTCCTGACGATGGGCCCGATCCTCATGACCCCCGACGGAAACTCGTACGTGTACTCCTACCGTCGGATGCTGGACCAGCTCATTCTCGTGGAGGGGTTGAGGTAGGGCT
>JBBQKV010000149.1:0-6200 GCA_038327245.1 Acidobacteriota bacterium | reverse complement strand
CTTTTCCCGGGCGGTGGGGACCGTTCAGAAGGAGGTCGCGCGGCGGTTCGCCGCGGTCCCGGGCTCCGAAGGTTACGGCTACCTCTCGGTGCGCGCGGCGGCGTTTGCGCAAGTCCGCGTTCTGTTCGACCTGGCGCCCGGCGCTTTCCGTCCTCCGCCGAAGGTCAAGTCGAGCGTGCTCGAGCTCACGCCGCGGTCGCCCGGGATCGGACCCGACGAACGGAAGGGAGCTCTGCACCTGGCGTCGCTCGCCTTCCGCTGGCGCCGCAAAACGGTGCCGAACGCGCTCTCGTCGGCGGCGGACCGGCGCGACGTCGAGCGCGCGCTGGAAGAAATGGGGTGTAACCCGCGCGCCCGCCCGGAGGATCTTTCCCTCCAGGACTACGCCGCGCTCGCCGGACGGATTGCTCCGGCGTGACGGGCCATTCGGAGGTTGCGCTGACCCCGCTCGGAGGGCTGGGCGAGTTCGGACGCAACGTCCTGTGGCTCTCCTGCGGCGAGTCGAACATCCTGGTCGACGTGGGGGTCTCGTTTCCGGACGAGACCTTTCCCGGCATCGACCGCATCGCCCCGGACCTGGCCGCGATTCGCAGCCTCTCGATCGACGCGGTGCTCCTGACGCACGGTCACGAGGATCACGTCGGCGCCCTCCCGCTGCTGGGGGAGTGGTGCGATGCCCCGGTCTACGCGCTTCCGTTCACCGTGGCGCTCGCCCGCCGGCGGCTGGAGGAGGCGGGGCTCTCCGCCCGGCTGACCGAAGCGCGGACCGGCGAGAGGGTCCAGGCGGGCGCGTTCGCGTTCACCTTCTTCCGGGTTTCGCACTCCGTGCCGGACTCCGCGGCGCTCCTGATCGAGGCGGCCGGGTTGCGGATCTTCCACTCCGGCGACTTCAAGCTCGACCCGGATCCGCCGGATGGAGAGACGACGGACGTCGACGGCATCACGAGTGCCGCGGCGGACGGAATCGACCTCGCGCTCGTCGACTCCACGAACGCCGAGCGTCCGGGCCACGCGCTTTCCGAGAGAGAGGCGGGAAGAGGCCTCGCGGACGCCTTCGCGGACGCGCCCGGCCGCATCATCCTCACGACGTTCTCGAGTCACGTCGCGCGAATTTCACAGGCCGTCGAGGCCGCGACGTCGGCGGGCCGGCGCGTCGCGATGCTCGGCCGGAGCATGCGGACCGTGGCGGAGATCGCGGAGCGCTTCGGGCGACTGCGCATCCCGCCTCAGTTACGGATCGGGTCGGGCGAGCTCCAGACGGTGCCGCCCGCGCGGGTCCTGTGCCTGACGTCCGGAAGCCAGGGTGAGCCCTTCTCCGCCCTGTACCGCCTGGCCCTCGACGAGCACGCCGACCTGAAACTGCAGCGCGGCGATCTCGTCCTCTTTTCGTCGCGGACGATCCCGGGCCACGAGCGCTCGGTCAACCGCGTCACGGACCACCTCGTCCGGCGGGGCGCGCGGGTCCTTCGCGAGACCGATCCGCCGATCCACGTTTCCGGGCACGCCCACGCCGACGACATCGCCGACTGGCTCCGGATGCTGAAGCCCCGCGCGGTGGTTCCCATTCACGGCGAGGTGCGGATGCTCGCCGCGGCCGCGCAGGTCGCGCGGGACGTCGGGGTCGCCCCGGACCGGATCCCGCTTCTCGATAACGGGGATCGGGTCCTCCTCTCCGCGGAGGGGGTGCGGGTGGAGCGCGGCGCCGTGTCGACCGGCAAGATCTTTCTCGACTCGCGCCCCGAAGCCGTGGACCTCGATATCGTTCGGGATCGGCGCCGTCTGGCGGAGGAGGGTTTCATCGTCGTTTTCGTGCACGACCGGGAGATCGCCGTCGTGTCTCGCGGCGTCGCCCGGGACGAGGGGGGCCTCGCCGGCGAGATCTCCCGGGTGGCGAAGGAGGTCCTCGATCGTGCGACCGTGGAGGAGAGCTCCGACTTCGACTGGCTGCGTTCCGAGATCGCTCTGGCGGCCAAGCGGGCGTGCCGGCGGGAGTTCGGCATCCGCCCGGTGATCGTGCCGGTGATCGTGTGAGCTGGCTCGAAGCCGTTCTTCTCGGCGTCGTCCAGGGGCTGACCGAGTTCCTGCCGGTCTCCTCCGACGGCCACCTCTCCGCGGCGGAGATGCTGCTCCCGCGGTTCCGCCAGGTCGGCGTTCTCTTCGACGTCATGGTGCACCTGGGGACTCTCGCGGCGGTCCTCGTCTACTTCCGCCAGACGATTCGGGACGACGTCGCGGGACTCTTCGCGCACGATCCCGGGCGGCGGGCCGGGTCGTGGAAGCTTGCGGTGCTCGTGCTCGCGGCCACGGTTCCCACCGGGATCGTGGGGCTTCTGCTGAAGCGCGTGGTCGAGGAGACGAAAACCAACCCACGGTTCGTCGGATCGATGGAAATCCTGACCGGGCTCTTCCTGATGCTTTCGCTCTTCGCGCGGAAGAGCGGCCGGGAACAGCCTGAAACCACGGTCTGGGACGCAATTCTCATCGGCGTCGTGCAGGGCCTCGCGGTCCTGCCGGGACTCTCCCGTTCCGCGTCGACGATCGCCTTCGCGCTGCTCGTGGGGCTCGCGGCGCGCTGGGCCACCACCTTTTCTTTTCTCATCCTCATTCCCGCGGTGCTCGGGGCGACGGTCCTGGAGGTTCACGGCGCGTGGGAGGAAAAGGGGGCCGGTTTTTTCGTCGGATCCGACTTCGCGAAGTACGTGCTCGGCGCGGCGGTCGCGGGCGTCGTGGGGTACTTCGCGATCGGATGGCTCGTGCGCGCCGTCGTGGCCCGGCGCCTGTACTGGTTCGCGATCTACTGTTTTCTCTTCGGCCTCGCGCTGATCTTCCTCTTTCCCTGATCGGCGGATCTCACCGCGTCAGGCTGCCGCGGTTCCAGCGCTGCGCGTGGCGGCTCGCCAGCCGGATGACTCCGTAGAGCGCCACGCAGCAGAGGAAGGCGAGCGCAAGACCCGCGTCGAAACGGAACGGCTGGTGCTGGAGGAGCCGGGGAAGGCCCGGGAAGAGAACGAGGAAATAGATCGCGTTTCCGGCCAGGATCGCCGCCAGATACTCGATCCAGCGTCGCGGCGTCATCGTTCGGAGTCTATCCCCGCCGCTCGCGCGGACCCGGAGCGGCTAACCCGGGAAGAGCTCGCTCTGCGCCGTCGGCCGGCGGAAGGCCGAGGGCTTCTCCTCCTCCTCGTCCCCGTGTTCCGCATTCAGCCCCAGCCGCCGGCACTGGGTTTCGAAGAGCGCCTCGATCGCGGCCCAGCGCGGGCCCCGCCCGACCATCCGGTCGTGGAACTTGGTTTCGTTCCGCTTCCCGCCGCGCATCTCTTCGATCGCGTTCCAGATCTTCTGCGCCCGGTCGGGAAAAGCTTCCTTCAGGCGTTCCTCGAACACCGGGAGGGTCTGGCCGGAGAGGCGCACGAGAACCAGAAAAGCGTGGCGCGCTCCGGCCGCGCGGGCGCGCTCGAGGAGGGGGCCGATGTGGCTGTCGTTCAATCCCGGGATGACCGGCGCGATGCCGATCCCGGTCGAGATCCCGGCGTCGGAGAGCAGGCGCAGCGTCTCGAAGCGCTGGGAGGGGAGGCTCGCCCCCGGTTCGATCGCGCGGCCGGTCGCGTCGTCTGCGAAGGGGATGCTCAACGTGACCGAGACCCGCGTCTCGCGCGAGATGGCCGCGAGCAGCTCGATGTCGCGGCGGACGAGCGCGCCCTTGGTGATGATGCCGACGGGGTTGCCGAACTCGCGGCAGACTTCGAGGCACTTGCGGGTGAGCCCGTAGACCGCCTCGAGCGGCTGATAGCAGTCAGTGTTGCCGGAGAAGGCGATGGTCTCGCCTTTCCAGGAGGGGCGGAGGAATTCCTCGCGGAGCTTCTCGGCGACGTTCGTCTTGACGATGATCTTCCGGTCGAAGTCGGTGCCCGCGCCGAAGCCCCAGTACTGGTGACTGGAGCGCGCGTAACAGTACGCGCACGCATGAAAACATCCCCGATACGGGTTGAGGCTCCAGCGGAAGCCGACGTCGGGGCTCTCGTTCTCGGCGAGCGGGCGCTTGACCTCTTCCTCGTAGACCTCGACCTCGGCGGGGGGCGGCTCTCCCAGCCACTCGACTTCGGTGGCGGCCCAGGGATTCGGAGGGTTGGAGATGCGCCGCAGGGTCACGGCGCGAGCGTAGCAGTTGCGCCCGATTTACGCCAGAGTCTCAGCCGTAGAAAACCTCTGCCACTCCGAGCAGGTCGGGGTCCACGGTCTTCAAGCTGTCCACCGCTTCGGCCAGGGGGACGCGGACGATCTTGGCGTTCCGAAGAGCCACCATGTGCCCGAAGTCTCCGTCGTGGACGGCGTCGATGGCGGCGATCCCGAAACGCGTCGCGAGGACGCGGTCAAACGCGGTCGGCGTTCCGCCCCGCTGGACGTAACCGAGCACGGTCACCCGCGTATCGAAGCCGGTGCGTTGCCGGATCTCGCGCGCCAGGACGTCGCCGATGCCTCCCAGCCGAACGTGCCCGAACTCGTCCACTTCTCGCGACTGCACGACCATCGAGCCTTCCCTGGGCTGCGCTCCTTCCGCGACCACGACGATCGACGCGTAGCGCCCCTTCTGGTGCCTCTCCAGGAGGCTTTCGCAAACTTCCGCGATGTCGAACGGCCGCTCCGGCACCAGGATGTACGCCGCGCCTCCGGCAATTCCGGCGTATGTCGCGATCCAGCCGGCGTGCCGGCCCATCACCTCGCAGACCAGAACGCGGTTGTGGGATTCGGCGGTGGTGTGGAGGCGGTCGATCGCGTCGACTGCGATCTGGACGGCGGTGTCGAAACCGAACGTGACCTCGGTTCCGGAGAGGTCGTTGTCGATGGTCTTCGGCACGCCGACGACCGGGACCCGGCCGAAGAGCTTCTGCGCCACGCCGAGCGTGTCCTCGCCGCCGATCGCGATCAGAGCGTCGATGGAGAGCCGGGCGATCGTTGCCTCCACCTGCGCGGGCCCGCCCTCCACCTTGAAGGGATTCGTCCGCGAGGTCCCGAGGATCGTGCCTCCCCGAGGGAGGAGCCCCCGCGTTCCCTCCGACGTGAGAGGCACCACCGTGCCCTCCAGGACGCCGCGCCAGCCGTCGGCGAAACCCGTGAACTCGTCGCGATAGGTCTTCTCGCCCTTGCGCACGATGGCCCGGATCACGGCGTTCAGGCCGGGGGCGTCCCCTCCGCCGGTGAGAACTCCGACCCTCACGAGCCGGCCCCCGGGTTTCCCGCCGAGTCCCCTTCCAGGGACGCGGCCAGCTCGTCGATGCGGTGCCGCAGGTCGTCTCGGGTCGCCTGAAAGCGGTTGAAGCGCGTCGCCGGGTCGTCGTCTCCCCAGGAGGGGTCCGGGATCGACCAGTGCTCCAGCCGCTTTGCCCCGGGCCACGTCGGGCAGTCGGCGGCGGCCGAGTCGCAAACCGTCACGACCGCGGCGAACGCCTGCTTTCGGAACTCATCCGCCCCCTTCGAGGCGGCGCCGTCCATGGAGACCCCGAGCTCGGCCATGGCGCGGATCGCGAGCGGGTGGACGTAGCCGGCGGGCCGCGACCCGGCGGACACCGGGTCGATGACCTCGCCGTGAAAAGCGCGGGCCAGTGCCTCGGCCATCTGGCTGCGCGCCGCGTTGCCCGTGCAGAGAAACAGAACTCTCTTCTTCACTCGTGCTCCCCGACGATCCAAGCATAAAGTGCGCCGCGGCGAACTCTCCGTGCCGGGCGCGACGATTCCGTCCCATAATGGATCAACTTGGTGGGAGAGGGATTCTTTCGAAGCCGGGCTGCGAGCGAGGCCCTCGGCGTCCTCCTGCTCCTCGCGGGCGTCCTCACGCTGCTGTCCCTCTTTTCCTACGATCCCCGCGACCCCAACCTCTTCTCGCTGACCACGGGGGCAGCGGAGTCGCCGACGAACTGGATCGGCGGGTTCGGCGCGTCCCTGTCGGCGGCCCTCTACCAGACGCTCGGTTTCGCGGCCTGGACCGTACCGGTCGCCCTCGCCTTCTGGGGGGTCCGGCGGTTCGCTTCGAGGCCCTTCGAGAACCGGAGCTCCAAGGCGGTCGGCTTCGCCCTCCTGTTTCTCGCGGTTCCCGCGCTCCTCTCGTTCGCATTCGGCCGCCGCGCGCTCGCGGGGGAGGAGGCGGAGGCCGGCGGTATCGTGGGGCGGGCAGTTTCGGAGGCGGCCCGCGCGCGGCTGGGGAC
>JBBQKV010000148.1:0-6216 GCA_038327245.1 Acidobacteriota bacterium | reverse complement strand
CTCTGGATCGAGACCCGCCGCCCGCTGCGCGCCGGGCGCGAACCGAAGCTCCGCCGCGTCGGGCGCAACCTGGCGACCGCCGGAATCGGCCTCGCGACCGTCGAGCTGCTGCAGATTCCGATCCTGATTCCGGTCTCCCGCTGGACGATGACGCGGGGAATCGGGCTGCTCAACCAGATGGAGACGGCGGGATGGTTGCGGGTTGCGGTCGCCTTCGTGCTGCTCGACTACACGCTCTGGTTCTGGCATTGGATCAACCACCGGGTCCCCTTCTTCTGGCGGTTCCACTCCGTTCACCACGTCGACCGCGACCTCGACGTATCGACGGGAGTTCGCTTCCATTTCGGCGAGCTCGGACTCTCCGTCGGGTTTCGCGCGTTGCAGATCGCCGCGATCGGCGCCGATCCGATCTCGGTGGCGATCTGGCAGACGCTACTCTTCGTCTCGGTGCTCTTTCACCACTCCAACACGCGCCTGCCGGTCGCCCTCGAGCGCGTTCTCGTGCGGATCGTCGTGACCCCCCGGATGCACGGGATCCACCACTCCGACTACGAGAACGAGGCCAATACGAACTGGTCGAGCCTTCTCTCCGTGTGGGACTACCTGCACGGAACTATCCGTCTGGACGTCCCCCAGCCGTCCGTGACGATCGGCGTTCCGGCGTTCGACGATCCGAAGAAAGTTACGCTCGGGAGGATTCTGGCCATGCCATTCCGCCGTTGGCGGGAGTACTGGCGCCGGCCCGACGGGTCGCTGGCCGTCCGTACGCACGCCGACGGCCGGACGAGGCTGGAACCCTGAGCCCCGCGAAATAATGTCTTCCGTCGGACCGGTTGTGCTGCTCGGGTGATCGGAAAGGGGAGACGGGCAGGGATCGCGGCGGCCGCATTCGTGGCCGTGTTGCTTCCGGCAGCCTCCCCCCGCGCCAATCGCCTGATCCACGAGAAGAGTCCTTACCTCCTTCAGCACGCGTACAACCCGGTGGACTGGTACCCGTGGGGCAATGCCGCATTCGAGAAGGCGAAGAGGGAGAACAAACCGATCTTCCTCTCGATTGGATACTCGACCTGTCACTGGTGCCACGTCATGGAGCGCGAGTCCTTCTCCAATGCCGATCTCGCGGCGGTCATGAACGAACACTTCGTCTCGATCAAAGTGGACCGCGAGGAGCGGCCCGACATCGACCGCATCTACATGTCGTTCGTCCAGGCGACGACCGGCGGAGGCGGGTGGCCGATGTCGGTCTTCCTGACGCCGGACCGCAAGCCCTTTTTCGGCGGGACGTACTTTCCGCCCGAAGACCGCGGAGGGAGGCCCGGGTTCCGCACGGTCCTCCTTCGGATCGCGGAAGAGTGGGGGAAGGACCGCGACAAGATCGCCCGCTCGGCCGACGAGGTCACGAAGAAGCTCGCGGATCTCGCGAAGCCGGAACCCGCCAGCCGCCCGGCCCTCCAGACGTCGGTTCTCGACAAGGCTTACGACCAACTTCGGTCGAGCTACGACCGCGGCAACGGCGGCTTCGGCGGCGCCCCGAAGTTCCCCCGCCCCGTCATTTTCAATTTTCTCAACCGCTACTGGGCGCGCACCGGCGAGAAGCTGGCGCTCGAGATGACGCTCGCCACTCTGCGCGCGATGGCTCGGGGCGGCATGCACGACCACCTCGGCGGCGGCTTCCATCGCTACTCGACCGACAGCGTCTGGTTCGTGCCGCACTTCGAGAAGATGCTCTACGACCAGGCGCAGCTCGCGATCGCGTACGCCGACGCGTACCAGATCACGCGCGACCCGTTCTTCGCCGCGGTGACCCGCGACATCCTCGACTACGTCCTGCGCGACATGCGGGCGCCGGAGGGCGGGTTCTACTCGGCGGAGGACGCGGACAGTCTCGTCGAGAAGGGCCGGTCCGAACACGCGGAGGGCGCCTTCTACGTCTGGAAGGCGGAGGAGATCGACCGCCTCCTCGGGCCCGACAGGGCGGCTCTCTTTCGTTTCCACTACGGCGTCGAGAAGGACGGCAACGTACCCGGACGGCAGGATCCGCAGGGGGAGCTCGAGGGCAAGAACATCCTCGCCGCGCGCCACACCGCCGCCGAGACGGCAGCGAAGTTCGGGAAGAAGGAGGAGGACGTCGTCCGCATGCTCGACGAGTCCCGCTGGATTCTCTTCGCCGCGCGCTCGCAGCGGCCGCGTCCGTTGCGCGATGACAAGGTCCTGACCGCCTGGAACGGGCTCATGATCTCCGCCTTTTCGCGCGCGGCGCAAGCGCTGGAAGAGCCGCGCTACGCGGAGGCCGCCGCGCGGGCCGCGGAGATGGTCCGGACGAAACTCTTCGATCCGGCATCGGGAAAGTTGAAGCGCCGCTATCGCGCGGGCGAAACGTCTACCGAAGGCTTCCTCGACGACTACGCCTTCCTGATCCAGGGACTGCTGGACCTTTACGAGACGACGTTCGACGTGGCATGGATCTCCTGGGCGGTCGCGCTTCAAGAGCGTCAGGACTCGCTGTTCTGGGACCCGATGCACGGCGGCTACTTCGACACGACCGGCGCCGACACCTCAGTCCTCTTCCGCACGAGAGGCGACTACGACGGCGCGGAGCCCGCAGCGAGCTCGGTCGCCGCGATGAACCTGCTGCGCCTCTGGCAGGCGACCGACCGGAAGGACTGGCGAGAGAAGGCGGAGCGGACCTTCCAGGTTTTCGCCGAGCGCCTCGAGGCAGCGCCCCACGCGTTGCCTCAGCTCGCGGTCGCGCTCGATTTCAGCCTCTCGAAACCGAAGCAGATCGTGATTGCCGGCGCGCGAGGCGCCCGCGACACGCGCGCGATGCTGAGCGTCATGCGCCGGCGCTTCCTGCCGAGCAAGGTGCTCTTTCTCGCCGATGGAGCCGCCGGTCAGAAGCAGCTCGCGAAGTGGCTTCCTTTTTTCGAGAGCGTCTCGCGCAGGGACGGCCGGGCGACCGGCTACGTGTGCGAGAACTTTGTCTGCAAGCTGCCGACGACGGACCTCAAGGTCTTCGAGCGGCAGCTCACGGGAGAGCCGATTCCCAGACCCTGATTCTTTCGCCGCTTCTTGCGTCGAGCCTTGCCGGCTTAGAGTCGTCGAGGCAACAGGACCCGGGTCGAAGGAATCCGCGGTTCCCGGACCGAGTCATTGCGCTGCGCCGTCATCGCAGCCTTCGGGCCCCGGGCGAGCGCGGCCGCCGCGAGGATCACGTCCGGGGCCCTCATCATTTCGGCTCCGGCCAGATGCGGCTGCCGGGATAGAAGCGCACCCAGACGTACCAGTACACGCGGCGGGGGAGGACCGCGGCGTCGGGCGAGAAAATGACGCGGTCGCCCCGCTTCGATATCTCGAGGACGCGATCTCCGATCGTGATCTTCCGGGGCGTCCCATCGAGACGTTCTTCCACGATCGCGACGGCGCCGGAGGAGTGTGCGATCCCCCACACCCAGGTCTTTCCGGGCAGGCGCGGGTCGGGGTTCCTCGTGCCGAGCACCCCCAGTTTCTCGGAGTCCGAGAAGTAGCGGTCGTAGGGGCTGACTCGCGGTCGGGGCTCCGGGCGCAGGAGAAGGGTCTGCGGGTGCTCCCTGCGCCACTGCCCCCAGGTCGTCACGACGGATGGAACTTCGGAGAGCTTCTTTCCGATGAGCGGGCCGGAGAGCGCCCGTCCGTCGATCTGCGACCAGTAGGACCCGGTCTCGCGGTCGTACAGAACGAGAGAATCGCGGTAGAGAGCGCCGGAGACGCCGAGGTCGAGCGTCTTTCCTTCGAACTCGCGGGCGTAGACCACGCCCGTTCCCGCGAGCGGTCACCATGTGGCGGCGATCGACTTTCCGCCGACGAGGTCGTCCACGACCTCGTGAGCGTCGAGATCGATCAACGGGTACGCGCGCGCCTCGCTCCCGATGGCAACCCCGAGGACTTTCTCGGCATCGTCGAGCTTCGCCTTGTCAGCGGCCACGAAGCCGGGTTGCCGGATCGCGGGAATCGCGTCACGGTCGAGGAGCTGAACGATCGGATCCTTTTGCGGCGCCCTTGTCGGGATCGGCTCCTTTGCGCAGGCCGAAGCCGCGCAAAGAGAGAAGGCCGCTGCGGCGAAGAGCGCCGTCCCGGCTCCGACTCTGGAACGCATACCCCCTCTTTCCGGCCGGCCCTTGCCCGCGCGAAATCGGGGCCTGCGGCCCGCCTCTTCAGAGAGAAACACTCCGAGCTGGCGAGGACGGGGCGCCCGCCCTTTCGTCTGGCGCCGGACGGGTGGTGAGTCCGTGATCCTGCACTCGCCGCGAGTGCTATGCCGGCCGGGCGGCCGTCACCGCTGCCTTGCGGCGCAGCCCGACGAACAGGAGACCCAGGATCACCCCGTACATCAGGTGGCCGACCATGCTCCCCATCGCCGTCGGCAACATCATCTTCAGGGGCGCGAAGGGCGGCATGCTCAGAAAGACCGGCATCAGAATCAGCCCCCCGAGCACCCACCAGACCAGGCCGTAGACCGCTCCCCACCCGAACCCAGCGCCATACCCCGCAAGCCGGTTTCCGAAGAGCCAGCCGAATATCGCGCCGATCACGGCGCTGTTGAAGAGGTGATAGACCCAGCCGATCGCGATGTTGTCGGATCGGACCACCTTCGCGACCATCGCCATCATCGACATCCGCATCCCCTCGGGGGTCGTCACGGTCATCATCTGCATCATCATTCCCATGACGACCCCGGCGATGAGACCGGCGACGATGCCGGCTCCGACTTTCGAGGACATGTTGACTCCTTTCGGGCGGTGCGGCCCGGTTCTACTTCATCGGCATGGGACGATCCGGGTCCGCCGTGCCACCTTTGGGGACCGAGAACTGCAGTTGCTGGGTGTATGGATCTTTCTTCCCGGCCTTGAACGCCATGGCGGTTTTAGCGTAGAAGCTGCGCGCGTTCTCCACGCTACGCTTTCCGGTCACAATGTCGTTTGCGAGATTCAGCGCGAGGAGGTTCATGTCCTCCTTGTCACAGCGCGCGGAGATCTCGCCCTTCGTTCGCTCGACGATCACGCTACCGTCGTATCGCGCGAGCTCGTCGAACTTGTCCGGAGGCACGCGGTAGTCGACAAACTGCTCAAGGAGGTCCGTGTGCTTCATGGGAAAAGTGTGCGGCACCTCTTCCCGGTACAGGATCGTGCGCTTCCAGGGACCGTTGCTGTTCCAGATCAGCATGGACGCCGTGACTTCGTCGGGTTGGCCGTACTTCTGGATCATTTCGCGGCCGACTTCCTGCGGCTTCGGCGGCCAGCCGGATATAGCGCTCTGCGCGTCCATCGCCATCGGCTTTTCCTGGGAGATCGCGGGGACCGCGAGCGCGATCGAGAGGACGGCTGCCGCTCCGCCGACGGCTCCTTGTCGGCCAAAGAGTCTCATCATCTTCTGCTCCATCATTCGTGGCAGGGAATCGAGATTCCCCGCTAGGTTTACATTTTACGAAGCCGGCAATTCATTTCGCCGTTTAGTGCCGAGATGTCCCGGCTCAATGGACTCGGCGGATCGTGATCTTCGCGACCGGGTTGCGCCAGTCGTAGACGGCCGGCGCCAGGTCTCCGATCCCGTGGATCCCGGCGTGGATGTGGACGTATCCCTCCGCTCCGGCGCGGCTCGCATTGAAACCCTCTCCGCCGCACGCCGGTCCGGGAATGCTGGCGCACAGCTCGTCGTTCGCTTCCGTACCCGCGTCGTAGGCAGGTGAATAGACGGTCAACGTCCGGTTTCCCTCCGGGGCCTCGACTCCGTTGACCGCGAAGAAGGCGTCGTTCGTCGGGATGAGCATGGCCGCGACGCTCAAATGGTCAAACCCGCCGCCGCCCTCGACGATCAACGTCTTGGAGGCGCCCGGCAGGACGAAACCGCCCGGAGGAGGGCCCGAGTTCGTCGTGTCCCGCACCGCCGGATTCGACTCGAGGAGCGTCGCGAGCGGGCCGACGTTCCCATCCTCGGCCACGATCTCCAGCGGTACGCTCGCCGGGCTTCCCAGCTCGAAGAGCGTAACTCCCGCCCGGTGGCTCGCCACGAGGACGGGAGTGAACGTCTGACCCCGGGTGAGGTTCGTGATCGTGACCTCGTAGCGCTGCGGATTCTGCGCGAATGCCGCCGCGCTCAACAGAAAGACGCCGAGCGCCATGAGACAAACTTTCCTCGACTGGAGCATGAATCCTCCTTCGCGGGATTGGCTGGGTCCGCTTT
>JBBQKV010000147.1:0-6264 GCA_038327245.1 Acidobacteriota bacterium | reverse complement strand
CCCTAGGTCCCTGTCGGCTTGACCGTCTGCACGTAGACGAACTTGCCGTTCTCGATCTTCAGGACGACCGCCGGCTTCACCGCGTTGCGCTCGCCGTTGATCGTGATGGATCCCGTGACCCCCGGAAAGTCCTTGGTGGCCGAGAGAGCGTCCCGGACCTTGTCGCCCTTCGGCGAGCCCGCCCGCTTCATCGCGTCGGCGAGGATCCGGGCGGCGTCGTATCCCAGCGCCGCGAGAGCGTCGGGAACCTGGTTGTATCTCTTCCGGTAGTCCGCGACGAACTTCTGGACCGCCGGAGCCGGGTCGTCCACCGAGTAGTGGTTCGAGAACATGCAGCCGTTCAGCGCCTCGCCGCCGATCTCCCACAACCGGGGGGAGTCCCAGCCGTCGCCGCCCACGAGCGGCACCGTGATGCCGAGCTCCCTCGCCTGGCGGGCGATGGTAGCCACTTCCGTGTAGTAGCCCGGCACGTAGATCGCCTCCGGGTTCGCCGACTTGATCTGCGTCAGTTGCGCGCGGAAGTCCGAATCGCCCTCGCTGTAGGACTGCTCCGCGACGATTTCGCCGCCGAACCCCTTGAAGTGCTGGCGGAAGAAGGTCTGGAGGCCCACGGAATAGTCGTTGCGCACGTCCGAAAGGATCGCGACCTTCTTGACCTTCAGGATCTCCCATGCGATTCGCGCCCCCACCTCCGCCTGGAACGGGTCGGTGAAGCACACGCGGAAGATGTAATTGCCGACCTGCGTCACGCGTGGATTGGTCGACGAGGGAGAAATCATGGGGACGCTGTTGGCCTGGCAGATCGGGGCCGCGGCGAGCGAGCGGGACGAGGAAACCTCGCCCAGCATGGCGACCACGTGGTTCTGGTTGATCAGTTTCGTAACGGCAGTCGCCGCTTCCTCCGGCTTCGACTGGTCGTCCTCGACCGCCACCCGGACCTTCTTGCCGAGAAGGCCGCCGGCCGCGTTGATCTCGTCGAAAGCCATCTGGATCGCGTTGTTGGTGGACTGGCCGAAAGTGGCCGTGGTCCCCGTCAGGGATCCGTACTCGCCGACGAGGATTTCGTCGCCGCCACCCCGCCGGCAGGCGGTGACCAGCACGAAAACGACCGCGGCGATCGTGAGACCCGCCCGAAGCACGCGTGATTTCATTCTCGGATCCTCCTTCGTCGAGTCGCCCGGAAAGATTGCGTATTCTTTCGCAGAGCCCGAAGCAAAGTCAAAACCTCAATTCGATCAGACAGTTGAGCTACAATCAGGCTTTGATGCGACCGGGACGCGGGGCGACGATCGGCCGGCTCCCGAAGGTCCGCAAAGGCAACGAGGCGTCGCCGACCCGGTGAGACGCCCGTGGAGAACGAACCGCTGGAATCCAACATCCCGACTCTGACCTCCCCCGCCGCGGAGGCCGGAGGCAACGTCCCCGAAGAGATCCTTCCCCGCGTTCGCCCCCGGAGCGAACACCCGATCTCCCGCAGCCAGATCGACCCGGACGCGCTGAAGGTGCTCTACCGGCTGCGGAGCTCGGGGTACAAGGCCTACCTCGTGGGAGGAAGCGTGCGCGACCTCCTGCTCGGGAGGACGCCGAAAGACTTCGACCTCGGCACGGACGCGCCCCCGCAGGCCGTCCGGCGGCTGTTCCGCAACTGCCGGTTGATCGGACGGCGGTTCCGGCTCGCCCACATCCTCTTTGCCGACGGAAAGGTCGTCGAGGTTGCGACGTTCCGCCGCCGGCCCGAGCCGCTCGATCCCGACGCCCCGGAGCTGCTCATGACCTCCGACAACGTCTTCGGCACCGCGCGCGAGGACGCCCTGCGGCGCGACTTCACGATCAACGGGCTCTTCTACAACATCGCCGACTACTCGGTCATCGACTACGTCGGGGGACTGGACGACCTCGACGCCGGACTCATCCGCACCATCGGGGAGCCGGACGTCCGGTTCCGCGAGGACCCCGTCCGCATGATGCGCGCGGTCGAGTTCGCGAGCCGGCTGGGATTCGCGATCACGCCCGACGCCTACGAAGCGATCCTCGACCACCGCAAGGAAATCACGAAGTCCGCGCCGCCCCGCGTGACGGAGGAAATCTCCCAGTCGCTGCGCGGAGGCCACGCCCTTCCGACCTTCCTTCTCCTGCGGGAGGTGGGACTCCTGGACGTCCTGCTGCCCGAGCTCGCCCACGTCCTCCGGGAAATCGATCCCGACCACCCCCACGGGACGGGGCACCTCTTCTGGGCGCTGCTCGACGTCCTGGACGCCGAGAGGCGCCGGGGGCGCGTTTTGGACGACGCCGTGCTGTTCTCGCTCTTCTTCCTGCCAGTGGTGCGTTCGCGCTTGCGCGAAATGAAGGTCTCGGATCCGGAGCCCGGACGTTTCCTGACGATCCTGGAAGAGATCGTGACGCCCGTTTCGATCCGGATGTCTCTGCCGAACGCCGTCTCGCACCGGATCAAGCAGGCGCTCGCGATGGTCGGCCGCCTCTCGCACCGCCCCGACGGGCGGGTCGCGACCCGGCGGATCGCGCTGCGTGAAGCGTTCCCGGTCGCTCTCGATCTCTTCGAGCTGAACGCCATGGCGACCGGACGGGGCGACGAGCTGGTCTCCGAATGGAGGTCGCTCGAAGCGCGGACGCGCAAGGCCCGGCAGGATCTCGCGCCGCCGCCGCTCGCCCGGCGGCCTCGGCGGCGCGGACGCGGGGGACGCCGACCGCAGCCGTAAGGCCGTGTCCCGTCGAAGTAATATCCCCCCATGTTCCTCTCCAACAACTTCCTCGGGATTCCCGAGGCGGAAAACACGCTGGACGGCGCCCGGGTCGTCGTCCTTCCTGTGCCTTACGAGCGGACCGTCTCCTACGGCGTCGGGACCCGCAACGGTCCGGCCGCCATCATCGAAGCGTCCCGCTACGTCGAGCTCTACGACGATGAGCTCGACGAGGACGTCGCGAAAGTCGGAATCCACACGATGGCGTCCTGGCTGCCGGACCGGATGGAGCCCGAGGCTTGCGTCGAGGGGCTCGAGGGCGTCGTCTCCGAGATCCTGACCCGTCCGCGCTTCGTGCTGACGCTCGGCGGAGAGCACGCCATCGCGACGGGCCCGATCCGGGCCCACCACGCGCTCTATCCGGGGCTCTCCATCCTCCACTTCGACGCCCACGGCGACCTCCGCGACGAATACGAGGGGGACCGCCACTCGCACGCCTGCGCGGCGCGCCGGTTTCTCGAGACAGGTCTGCCGAGCGTGCACGTCGGCATCCGGTCGATCTCCCGGGAGGAGGTCGAGTTCGCCCGGGAGAAATCGCTCCTGATCGTCTCCAACCGGAGGCTCCCGCGGATCGACGAGTGGATGCCGGAGGCGCTCGCGCGGCTGACCGACGAGGTCTACGTCACCTTCGACGTGGACTTCTTCGACGGCTCCCTCGTTCCGGGAACGGGCACGCCCGAGCCCGGCGGAGGCACGTGGGAGCAGTCGCTGGAAATCCTGCGACGGGTCGCCGCCGAAAAGCGGATCGTGGGCGCCGACGTGGTGGAGCACTCTCCGCTGCCCGGCAACCGCGCCCCGGACTTCCTCGTGGCCAAGCTCTGCTACAAGCTCCTGGGGTACTCGCTGTTTCCGGAAAAGGTCCGCGAGCTGGCATTCGAGCCGGCGAAGTCCCGCTAAGCTCCGTCGAATCAAGCAGGCAGGCCCGAGCGGCCTCCGAACATTCCGCCCGGACCTGCGTTTACAGGGGCGAGAGGAAACGTGAGCGCCGAAGAAAAGAGCCTCGTAGATCGCTGCCGGCAGGGGGAAGACGACGCCTGGAGAGAGATCGTCGAGCGGTTCGGCCAGAAGATCTACTCGGTGGCGTATCACTTCACCTTGAACCGGGAAGACGCGGAGGAGCTCTCCCAGGAGATCTTCCTGAAGACCTTCGAGAACCTGCACCGCTACGACGGCAGCTTTCCGCTGGTCGCGTGGCTCCTGTCGGTTTCCCGGAACCTCTGCATCGACCGGTACCGGCGCAAGAAGCGGGAGAAGTCCTTCCGCTTCGTGAGCGACGACGCGGTCCTCCCCCTCTTGAAGTCCGGCGACGATCCGGCCTCGGAGACATTGAAGAAAGAGCGGACGAAGCTCCTCTTCTGGGCCCTCGCGGAAATCCCGGAGGACCTCGCGGAGATCCTCGTGCTCCGCGACCTGGACGGGCTGGCCTACGACGAAATCGGGAAGGCCCTGGGTCTCCCCGACGGCACGGTCAAGTCCCGGCTGTTTCGCGCCCGAGCGGAGGTCGCCCGGCGGATCCGGGAGCGCCACGAGAAGCGGGGAGCCGCCGGCGCGTTCCAGTCGCTCGCGCTCGCCGCCGGAGGCATCCTGTGAGCTGCGGCGAGATCGAACGCCTCTTCCTCGCGGGCGCGCCGGCGGAGGACGTCCGGCGCCACGCGAAGGGGTGCCCGACGTGCCACGCGCTCTCGGCGGACGTCGAAGCCGCCGAGCAGATGTCGGCGGGCCTGGCGCCGCCGCCGCTGCCGGCGTCGCTCCGCTCGAAGCTCATCGCGATTCCCCGCGCCACGGTGTCGTGCGAGGGAGCGGAGCGGCTCCTGCCGCTGGCGATCGAGAAAGAACTCGATGCTAACGATGAGCGGCGTCTGGGGAGTCACCTGTCGCGCTGCGAGGCGTGCTCGGAAGCCGCGGCCGTCCTCTTCGAGTCCGGTGACCTCGTCGAACCGATCGCGCCTCCGTGGCTCGCGTCGCGCCTGACGGCGACCCGTCCCAGGGGGGAGCGGCGGATCTGGTCGTGGATCCTCGATCCGAAGGCGGCGATCGGTCTCGCCTACGCGGCGGCGGTCGTCGTCATGCTGCTCGGCTTCAACCCGGCCGATCTCGCCCGGCGCGTCCGGACCGGCGGAATCGGACAGAACACCCGTGCGGCGGTGACCGTGGCCGAGAGCTCGCTCTCCGATCGGCTCGGCGCGCTGCAGGAAAAAGCGGCGCGAACGCTCGCGGTATGGAAGGGTCGCGCCGGCGGCTACGGACGGGCCGCCGTGTCGAACGTGGTCTCGCTGATCTGGAAGTCGTCGGGAACGAAAGATCGTTCCGGCGTGCGCCCACGGAACCGCGATGGCCGCGGTGCGTTAAGAGAGAGTGAAACGTCGATTTCGAACTGGCGGGCTTGAAGCGCCCGAAGAGGAGAAAGCAAATGGTCGAAGACAACCGCTACGAAACTCAGCCTCCGGCGCCGCCGCCGCCGCCCGCGTTCGCCACGGAACCCGTGATGCCCCGAGCGGTTCCCGCCATCATCATCGAGAAGAAGTCGCCGGGTCTCGCGGGAATCCTGTCCGGAATCTTCCCGGGCCTCGGGCACCTGTACCTCGGGCTGTACCAGCGCAGCTTCAAGGTGGCCGCGGCGTTCGTGGGTTGCATCTGGATCGTCTCGACCGGTTTCATGAACGGCCACCTGACCCCGATCTTCGGGATGGGGATCGCGTTCATCTGGTTCTTCGGGATCATCGATGCGGTGCGCCAGGCGAAGGCGATCAACGCGGGTTACATCGAAGCAGGGGGGCTCGCCCCCGAGAAAACCTCGAGCGCCGCGCGGCGCGAATCGACCTCCAGCCTCACGTGGGGCGTGATCCTGGTGGGGATGGGCACCCTGTGGCTCCTCGACCGCTACGCCGACCTGGACGCGTTCTGGGCGGTTGTCGAGGACTGGCTCGCTCCGGCGTCGTTCATCCTCTTCGGACTGATCCTGATCACGACCTACGTGATCAAGAAGCGCCGCCACAACCAGGCGGAGACGTGGCCGCCGCGGTCGTAAGACAGCCTCGCCGCATGCAGGGGTCTGATCCGAAAGGGTCAGACCCCTTTTCGTTTCTCAGCCGACCGTCGCAAGCTCCGCGAGGTAGTCCACGAACGACTGCGCTGCGCCGTCGAACCCCTGTACCTTCGGGTCCGTCGAGTCGATCAGGTAGTACTCGTCGGGAGCGTGCGCGCCTTCCCCGTGGCCGAGTCCGAAGTGGCCGGCCGCCAGTCGCAGCGGCTCTTCCGTAAATACGTAGCCGGGCCAGGACCCGGCGCTGCGCGGCCACATCAGGGGCTCGATCGCGGCGCGCCGATAGACCGACGCCTGCGCGCGGATCAACGGCGCGTCGCCGGGCGTGCTCGTCGGATCGTAGCCGCCCGTCATCCGCGCCTCGACGTCGCCGAAGCCGTTCTTCGCCAGGTGGCTTTTCAGGGCGGCGAGCGCCTCGGAAGCCTTCATGTCGGGGACGAGGCGAAGGTCGAGCTTCGCGAC
>JBBQKV010000146.1:0-6302 GCA_038327245.1 Acidobacteriota bacterium | reverse complement strand
CGACGTCCCGGTGAAGCCGGTGTGTCCGAAGGATCCGGGCGGGAAGAGGTCGCCGCGGTTGCGCGACCACGCCGTCGCGACGTCCCAGCCGAGCGCGCGCAGGTCGTCATCGCCGTAGAAGCGCGGCCGGGTCAGGACGTCCACCGCGAGCGGCGAGAGGATCCGGACACCGCCGAGCGTCCCTCCCGCGAGAATCATCCGGCAGTACCGCGAAAGGTCGTCCGCGGTCGAGAAGAGGCCCGCGTGTCCCGCGACGCCGCCGACGGCGTACGCGCGGGGATCGTGGACTTCCCCCCGCATCCAGCGGTCCTCGCGGCGCTCGGTCGGCGCGATGCGCGAGAGGGGCGGCCGCGTGGGATCGGCCAGACCCATCTTCTCCCCCAGGAAACGAGACGTCGCGACGGGGCGGAAGTGCGAGTCCTTCATCCCGAGCGGCCGGAAGATGTTCTCCTCGGCGAACCGGTCCAGCGGCCTGCCCGAAACGCGCCCGACGAGCTCTCCCAGGACCTCGTAACCGACGTCGGAGTAGCGGAACCGGGAGCCCGGCGGCGCCTTGAGGGGCTCGCGGTACTTGCGCTCGAAGATCTCGGCGCGCGTACCGGTGTAGAGCTCGATCGGGTCGTCCGGAGGGAGCCCGGCGCGGTGCGTCAGCAGTTGCTCGACCGTGACCTTTTCGCGGTCGCCGCCTTCCGGCGCGAACTCCGGCAGGTACTTCACGACCGGGTCCCGGAGCGCGACGAGACCCCGCTCCACCAGGATCTCGACCGACGTGGCCGTGGCGACCGGTTTCGTCAGGGAGGCCACGTCGAAGACCGTGTCGAGCGTCATCGGCTCTCGCGCCGGGAGAACGGCCCGGCTCCCGAACGCCTTCCGGTAGAGAACCCGGTCCCGGACTCCGACGAGGACCACGGCTCCCGGCAGCTCGCCCCGCGAGAGAGATTCCTCGACGACCCGGTCGATCGCCGCGAAACGCGGCGGCGAAACGTGAGGCGCGATCGGGCGGGCGAGCCCCGCCGCGAGGAGGAGCGCGATCACGCCTTCTCGCGAACGAGGCCGGCGAAGAGAAGGGTTCCCGAAACCGCGACAACCGCGCCGAAGAGGAGCACGCGCGCGTGCTGCCCGAAAATGACGGCGCCCGTTCCGAACATGATCGCGTAGACGAAGACGATTCCGAGCCCCCAGAAGAGGAGGTTCCGGGGGATCTCCCCGCGGTGGGCCGCCGTGGCTTCCGGTCCCGCGATCCGCTTCCAGCCGGGCCCCGCCGGCCGGACTTTTTCGTAGAACTCGGCCAGCTTCGCGCGCGGCTCGGGCGCGGTGGCGAACGTCGCGGTCAGCCACACCGCGGTCGTGACGGCCGTCGTGGTCACGAGGGTCATCGCGAACCCCCGAGGCGTCTCCGGATCGAACGCCGGGTAGTTCGCCCCGAGCGACCGCAGCGACACCGACGTCACGAGCGCCGACGTCATCGCCGCGACCTCCGACCAGGCGTTCACCCTCCACCAGTACCAGCGGAGGATGTAAACGAGTCCGGTCCCCGCGCCGAGCGTCAGCAGCAGCTCCCAGACCTTGCTGATCTGGTTCATGAACACGGTCGCGACCAGGGACAGCACCACGGTGAGCCCGGTCGCGATCCGGGACGCCAGGACGTAGTGCCGTTCGGAGGCGTCCTTTTTCAAAAAGCGGCGGTAGAGGTCGTTGATCAGGTAGCTCGAGCCCCAGTTCATCTGCGTCGCCTGCGTCGACATGAACGCCGCGGCGAACGACGCGAGCATGAAGCCGCGCAACCCGGGGGGCAGATAGTCCACCATCATCTGGACGTAGTTCAGGCCGGGATCCTCCGCGCCCGCGGCGTTCCGAACCGAGCCGCCGTAGATCGCGAGCGAGCAGAGCGCGGTCACGACCCAGGGCCAGCTCCGGATCGCGTAGTGCGCGACGTTGAAGTAGAGAGCCGCGGCCCGGGCGTTGCGCTCGTCCTTACAGGCGAGCATGTTCTGGGCGATGTAGCCCCCGCCGCCCGGCTCCGCGCCGGGATACCACGACGCCCACCACGAGACCCCGAGAAGCGTCGCGAAGGTGATCGCGGGCAACGCCCACGCCGCGTCCGCCGACAGGGGCCACACCGCGAGGACCGCGTCGGCCGAGCCGAATTGGACGCCGGGCGCCGAGAACGCGGGATGCGCCGCGCCGAGACGGGACCGCATCGCTTCGATCCCGCCGGCCGCGCCGACCGAGACCACCGCGAGGGTGATCGCACCGCCCATCTCGAACAGGTACTGGAGGCCGTTCGCCGACGCGACGCCCCAGTACCCGGCGAGCACCGTGTACAGCGCGGTCAGGAGGAGGCAGACCACGAGCGCGGTCCACTTCGAGAGGCCGAGCATCCCTCCGAGCACCTTCGCCATTCCGAGGTTCACCCAGCCCATGATGATGATGTTGACGAGCAGCCCGAGGTACGCCGCGCGGAAGCCCCGGAGAAACGCGGCGGGGCGCCCGGAGTAACGGAGCTCGGCGAGCTCGACGTCGGTTACGACGGCCGCGCGCCGCCACAACTTGGCGAAGAAGAAGACCGTCAGCATCCCGGACGCGAGCATCGACCACCACAGCCAGTTTCCGGCGATGCCGTTCTTGGCCACCATTTCGGTGACGGCGAGAGGCGTGTCCGCGGAGAACGTGGTCGCGACCATGGCGGTCCCCGCGATCCACCACGGCATCGATCGCGCGGAGAGGAAGTAGTCGAGCATGGAGCGCTTCGCCCGGCGCGCGAAGAAGAGCCCGACGGCGAGGGTCATCGCGAAGTAGGCGCCGAGCACGACGAGATCGAGACCGCCGAATTTCATGGCTTCTTCTCCCGGGAGATCCCGCTCCCCCGTTCCGCGACCCCCGCGATCGAGACGGGCAGTCGTCCCGTGATCGCCGCCTCCCCGAAGATCGCCCGCGCGACCGCGACCTGCATTACGGGCTGGTCGCCATAGGCCGCGAGATACGTCGCCAGCCCCGGCAGGTCCGAGGCGAGGTAAGGGTTGCCGAACGAGACCCCGACGAGGCGGGCGCCCGACGTGGAGAGCTTCGCGACTGCCTCGCGGGCCGGCTCCGGCAGGACGAGCTTTCCGGATCCGGTCCGCACGCGAACGAACAGCGAAACGAGCACCGCATCGGCGCCCGCGGCCGCCTGGAGGAGAGGCTCCACGTCCTCCTTGCGGGACCGGGGGTCGAGGACGAACGTCTGGGGCGCGCGGCGCAACCGCACCTCCAGTTCATGCGCGAGATCCCGGCCGGGCGCCGCGACGGACGCGACGTCGTTGACCACCAGGTGAACCACGCGCTGCGCGGGCGCGAAGGGCAGCGCCCCGGGCGTTTCGCGCACCAGCGTGACGGCCCGCGTCGCGATCTCCTCGGCGAGAGCGCGGTGCTCGGGACGGTCGACGACGCGAAACGGAGCCTCGGGATCCGGGTTGGGCGCCGGGAATCGTCGCTTCGCCTCGAGGATCCGGGCGACTGACTGGTCGAGCCGCGCCTCCGAAATCCGGCCGGCGGCGATGGCCTGCCGGACCCCCGCGATCGCGGCGTCGGTGTCCGGGGACTTGAGTACCTGGTCGCACCCCGCGAGGATCGCGCGCACCGCCGCGTCCCCCGGGTCGAAGTGGTCCACGATCCCTCCCATGTCGACCGCATCGGTGACGACGAGTCCGCCGAAGCCGAGCTCCCGGCGGAGGAGGCCGTCCACGATCGCCGGCGACATGGACGCGGGCACGGTCGCGTCGCGGGCGATCTCGGCCGCGTCGTCCGTAAAGGGATTCTCTCCCGGAGCCAGGTCGCGCACCGGCGCGGGCGTCGAGTCGAACGTCGGGACAGACAGGTGCGCGGTCATGACCGCCCCGACGCCGGCCGCGATCGCCGCGCGAAACGGGACGAGCTCGACCCGCTCCAGCCTCGCCCGGTCCGCGCGCAGCACCGGCAGCGCGCGGTGGGAGTCGGTCCGCGTGTCGCCGTGCCCCGGAAAGTGCTTGGCCGTCGCGAGCACGCCGCCGGCCTGCACCCCGCGCACGAACGCGGCCACGAACCGGCCCACGGTCTCGGGGTCCTCGCCGTAGCTCCGGACGTTGATCGCGGGGTTGGCCGGATCGACGTTGACGTCCGCTACCGGCGCGTAGAGCTGGTTCACTCCCATCGCCCTGGCCTCTTCGGCGACGACCCTCCCCTCCCGTTCCGCGAACGAAGGGTCGCCGGTGGCCGCGACGGCCATGGGCCACGGCCAGTTGGTCGTGTCGAGGAACCGCATTCCCACCCCGGCTTCGAGGTCCGCCGCGATCAGCAGCGGACGCCGGGCCGCCGCCTGGAGGCGGCGGTTCAGCCGCGCCGTCTCGGAGACGTCGGAGAGGAGGTACCAGAGGATCCCGCCGACCCGGTTGTCACGGACCTGGCGGAGGAGCGCGCGATACTCGGCCGACTCCTCGTTGAAGAACCGGCCGGTCGCCGGATAGACGAAGAGCTGGCCGATCTTCTCGTCGAGGGTGAGGCGGGAAGACGGCTCCGGCTGCGACGTGACGCAGCTGACGCCGGCCGCCGCGATCAGCAGGAGGAGACGCCCGGAACGTCTCACGCGATCCGTTCCTCGCGCGCGGGGCGGACGGATCCCAGGAGCGACCCCACCGCCAGAGTCGTCATGCTGCCCACGAGCGTGTACCACGGCCACGCGACGGAAGTCAGGCTCCAGACCGCAAGGACCGCGGCGAGTCCCGCCGCCATCCCGGTGAAAGCCGCGGCGGTGCCGGCCCGGCGGGAGAACGCTCCCAGCAGAAACACCCCGAGCACCGGGCCGTTCAGGATCGAGGCAACCGAGAGCGCGGCGTCGAGCGCGGAGCGGGTCTGGTGGCGGATCGCGAGCGCGACCCCGATCTGCGCCAGGCCCGCAACGACCGTCAGCCACCGCGAGACCGCGAGGTAGTGCCGATCGTCCCGGTTCGGAAACAGCGGCCGATAGAGGTCGCTGACGGCCGTGGCGGAAATGGAGTTCAGGGAGGATGACATCGCGGCGGCGAAGATCGCGGCGACCACGAGACCCGAGATCCCGGACGGCAGGTGGCGGGTGATGAAGTCCGGAAACACGCGGTCGCCGGCGAGCGCCCACCCGTGCTCGAAGGGACGATAGAACGCGAAGAGGAGGAGGCCGATCAGGAGAAATCCGGTGAACTGGAGGAAGACGACGATTCCCGACGTGAGCAGCGCCGCCCGGGCCCGGCTCGGCCGGTCCGTGCAGAGGTACCGCTGAACCAGGTACTGGTCCGTGCCGTGCGTGCTCATCGTCAGGAAGCATCCGCCGATCAACCCCGCCCAGAACGTGAACGGCTTCGTCAGATCCCACTCGAAGTGAAAAAGCCGGAACTTCCCGTACGCTTCGCCGAGCGCGCGCGCCGCGGACCAGCCGCCCGGGATCTTCTGCAGCAGCACGACCGCCGCCGCGATGGCGCCGGCGACGTAGATCCCGAGCTGCACGACCTCGATCCAGATGACCGCTTCCATCCCGCCGAAGAACGTGAAAAGGATCATGACGACCCCGAGGACCAGGACGGACGCGACGACCGCGGCGTCCATGCCGGCTCCGCCCGAGAAGGCCGCGTAGACCGCGGCGAGCACGAACGCCGTCAGGAGGAGCCGCACGCCGTCGGCGATCGTCCGCATCACGCAGAAGAGACCGGCGGCGAGCGCCTTCACCGCGGGGCCGAACCGCGTCTGCAGGAGCTCGTAGACCGTGAGGAGCTCCCGACGGAAGTACGACGGGATCAGGAGCGCGGAGATGACGATGCGGCCGAGCAGGTATCCGAAGACGAGCTGGAGGAACCCGAAGTCTCCCCCCTTCCGATAAATGATCCCGGGCACCGAGATGAACGTGATCGTCGACGTCTCCGTCGCGACGATCGACGCGGAGATGGCCCACCAGGGGACGTGGCGGCCTCCCAGGAAATACTGCGCGGTCGTCTTCTGCCGCCGCGCGAAGAAGGCGCCGGCGGCGACGACCCCCGCGAGATATCCGAAGACAATGACGAGGTCGAGCGCCCGCACCTGCGGGAAAGCTATCAGCTGTCAGCTATCCGCTTTCAGCTCTCCCCGGGCTTGCCGCTCTCCGGCCGGCCGAGCGCGGTCAGGCCTGCCAGCCCGCCGAGGCCCATCGTCTCGACCGCGCTCGACGGCACGATGACCATCGAGCCCTTCTCCTTGATCGCCTCGTAGAGCATGTTCATCGCCCGGAGGTGCAGCGCGAGGGGCCGATTCTCGTACTCCGCCCCGGCCGCGACGAACCGCGA
>JBBQKV010000145.1:0-6359 GCA_038327245.1 Acidobacteriota bacterium | reverse complement strand
GTGATCATCAAGCAAACTCATCCAACGCGGGTCGGACTATCGAAATTTTTTCTCGTTAGGAGGAACCATCCATGGCGTATCGAGACGAAGACTTTCGGGGAAATCGCGGAAACGACGAGTTCGAATCCGATCGGCCGCGCTACTCGCAGAAGCCGTCCGGGTCCTTCGGGTCCGAAGGGTATCCGCAGGAGAATTTCACCACGCGTCCCGGCCAGCAGGGCTACCGCCGGAACATCGGCGGATCGCAGCAGGGATTCGGGAGCTACGGGCAGTCCGGTGGATACAGCGAAGAGGGTGGTTATGGCCGCCCGAACTCTCGCCTGGCCGGCGGATTCGAGGGAATGGATCGAGGGTCACAGTCACAGGGCGTCGGCGGGAACTGGCAGCAGTCCGGCGGCACCCGCGGTTACGGGTCGGAGCTCAGCCGGGGCGCGCAGGACTTCGGCAGCGGGTCGGGCTTCGGAGAGGTTCAGCGGCCCATGGAGAGCACTCGTGGCCGATTCACGGGTCGCGGGCCCAAGGGTTACACCCGGTCGGATGAGCGCATCCGCGAAGACGTGAGCGACCGACTCGAGCAGCACGGCGAAATCGACGCGAGCGAGATCGAGGTCCAGGTCGCCACCGGTGAAGTAACGCTGGAAGGGACCGTCGACGATCGCCGCACCAAGAGACTGGCGGAAGACATCATCGAGACGTGCCCGGGCGTGAAACAGGTGCACAACCGAATCCGGGTTCAGGGCAGCGGCGGGGAGCGTGAGAAGAGCTCCGACAAGTCGTCGACCTCCCGGTCGTCGATGAAGAGCTAGAGCGAGTGCCCGGCGCCAGGATTGGCGCCTTTCTCTCTTTCGAGGCGCTCCGAGCCCACGGGCCGGAGCGCCTTTTCTTTCGTTTGCCGTTCTCCGGATAGACTCCGAGGTCAACAAGGGAGCCGCCGATGAACCGTTCCCGACGCTGGTCTTCGCTTCTCGCGCTCGCTGCGGCCGGGGCCGCGCTCGCGACGTTTCCCACCTGCTCCTCGACGAAGCACACCGTGGCGCGAATCGTGACGCCGGCGGCGAGGCCCGCGGAGGTCTTCGTGCCCGAACCTTCCGCTCCCGCGCCGCCTCCCGTTGCTGCGACCCGCGCTCCCCAGGCCGCTCCCCAGGTCTCTTCCGCGAGGCCGTCGCCCCCACCGTCTCCCACTCCGACCGTCGTGTCCATGCCGGTCGTCAGGGCGCCGGCCGCCCCGGCCGAGCAATCACCGGGCGTTCTCTACGAACAGATGGTCCCGACGGCCGTCCCCGCGAACCCGATGCCCCCGACCGCGATTCCCCCGACTCCGTTCCGACCGACGCCCACGATCGCGGCTCCTCCTACGGAGACGCGGGTCCCGACGCCGCGGTCGAGGCGCGAAGTCCGCGACACCCCGACCCCCAAGCCCGGAAGCGCCCAGAAACCCGGCACGTATTACGAGGACGAACAGGGCAGGCCGCTGCCGACCCCCACCCCGGTTTCGTAAGCGATCCGCGGGCTTCCCCTGGCCGTTTCTTTCGGGCACAATCGCCGCCTCTTTCAGTTCAACAAGAGGTGCCCATGACGCGCGAATCCCGTCCAGTTCCGCGGCCGGACCAGGATCCCCTCGACCCGTCCCCGACCGACAGGGCGCGCGGCAGCCGACGCCGTCGGGGCACGGCCGTCGACCGGCGGACTTTTCTCGGGCATCTCGGGATCGGCGCCGGCGCGGCCGCCGGGCTCACCGCTTCGGCGTCCAGACTCCTCGCCGCGGAGTCTGCCAAGGACCCCGGAGCCGTGGAGGGCTTCGCCGCGGTCCGCCAGACCCGGGCGTTCCAGGTCCGGATGCGCGCGGCGGAGCTCGCGCGGAAGCGGCAACACATCGAGCAGACCGCAAACGGAGACGAAGACCGCTACCCGAACCGGATCGGTAACTTTTCCAAGGGATTTCCGCACAACAACCTGGGAGAGGTGGACCCCGCCGCCTACAACGCGTTCCTGGCAGCCCTCGCGACTGCCGACCCCGCCGACTTCGAGAGTCTCCCGATGGGGCTCGGCCGGAAGCTCACCAACCCGCTCGCCGGCATGGCGTTCGACCTCGAGGGACCGGACTCGCACCACCTCGCCCAGGCGCCGGCTCCGCGGCTCTCGAGCGCCGAAGCCGCGTCGGACCTGGGCGAGCTCTACTGGATGGCGCTCTGCCGCGACGTCCACTTCGGCGAGTACGAGTCGAGCCCGCTCGTCGCCAGCGCCGCGGCGGACTTGTCGCGCTTTACGGATTTCCGCGGCCCGCGGAGCGGCTTCTCCGTCACTCCCGGCACCGTCTTTCGCGGATCGACCACGGGCGACCTCGTGGGACCCTACCTGTCGCAGTTTCTCTGGGCGGACATCCCGATGGGCGCCCTCCGGATCTCCCAGAAGATGTGGACGCTCCTCCCCGGGCAGGATTACCTGACGAATTACGGCGACTGGCTGGCTTCGCAGAACGGATTCGAGGATTACAGCTACCCGATCGACTCGACTGCCCGATACATTCGGAACCTGCGCGACCTCGGCCAGTGGGTGCACGTCGACGCGCTTTACCAGGCGTACCACCAAGCCTGCCTGATCCTGCTCGGAATGGGCGCGCCGGTCCAGGCGGGCAATCCCTACTCTTCGTCGGTTTCCCAGATCGGGTTCGGAACGTTCGGCGGTCCGCATGTCCTCTCGCTCGTGACCGAGGTGGCCACGCGCGCGTTGAAGGCCGTCTGGTACCAGAAGTGGTACGTGCACCGGCGCCTGCGGCCCGAAGCGCTGGCCGGGCTCGTCCATCACACGAAGACCGGCGCCGCGGCCTATCCGGTCCACGCCGACATCCTCAACTCGGCCGTCTTGGGCGAGCTCTACTCCCGCAATGGAAGCTACCTGCTTCCGATGCTGGCCCCGGAGGGAAGTCCCACCCATCCGTCGTATGGCGCGGGCCACGCGACCGTGGCCGGAGCGTGCGTGACGATCCTGAAGGCGTGGTTCAACGAGTCGTTCGTCCTTCCGAGGCCGGTCGTCCCCGACCCAGCGGGGACGTCGCTTCTCGCCTGGACGGGAGTGCCTCTCACCGTCGGGAACGAGCTCGACAAGCTCGCCGCGAACGTCGGAATCGGACGAAACGGCGCCGGGTTCCACTACCGCTCGGACTACTGGCACTCCCTTCTGCTCGGCGAGAAGCTGGCGGTCGGAATCCTGGAAGAACAGCGCGACACCTACCGGGAGCTCTGCACGTTCTCGTTCCGCGGCTTCGAGGGTCAGACCATCACGGTTTAGAGGATGTCGCGGGGACAGGTCCTGCGGGCCTGCACCCGCTCATAACTTCGTTGGAGGATTCTCGAGCGCCGACCCTTCGCGACGCTCTCCGGGCGTCGCCGGCAGAGGCGTACCGGGACTTCTTCCGGCTCCAGGAACGGCTCCGCGACGAGGGTGATGTGGCGAGGGCCCGCGAGCTTGCCGAGGAGCTGTGGGCCGTTCTGCCCGAGCTCGCGTTCGACTCCGGCGAGGATCGCGCGCGCTTCCACCACAACGTGGCCGTCTTCTTCGGGAGTCCCGGCGAGGCGGCCGACCTCTCCCGCGCGCGGACGTGCTTCGCCGTCGCGATGGACTGGTGGCGCGAGCCTGAGGACTCCGGCTGGCACGCGCGCGTCCTTCACAACTTCGCGACCGCGCTCTCGAATCTGGGGACGACCTCCTCCGAGCTCGAGGAGGCGGTCGATCTCTTCGTCCGGGCTCTGGAGTGGCGCACCGGAGAGCGCGAGATCGCGCGGGCCGTCACGCTCCACCACCTGGGCCTCGCGTGGCGGAAGTTCGGCGAGCTCGCGCCGGAGCGCGCCGGGGAGGCGCTGGAGAAGAGCGCGGCCGCGCTGGCCGAGGCCGCCGAGATCCGCGCTCGGCACGGGCTCGCCGAGGGGCACGCCCTGTCGCTCTTCCACCTCGCCGTCTCGCTCGAACGGGCCGGCTCCGCTGAGGCCGCCTCGCGCTTCGAGGAAGCCGCGGCCGCGTTCGACCGGCTCGGGATGGAAGCGCAGGCGGAGATCAGCCGGAAGCGGGCGGACGCAGTCCGGTAGGGATTCGACTGAGACGTTGGTTCACTCCAGCAGCTTCAGCGGGCTCGCGCGAGTCTTCCTCGCCACCTGATCGAGCATGCACTGCCTCGGCTTCTTGTCCGGGCGGTAGCGCAAGAGCTTCGTCCCATGGCGGAAGCGGCCACCGGTTAAGTGGTCCTACCCGACCTCGGCGACCAGGGTCGGCGCGAGCGGCTCCCACTCCCCGGTCCGCTCGCTCGACCAGCGGCTCTGACCGCCGGGGGCGCGGCCGGTGAACCCGGGAGGCTTTCGCAGAGTAAGGAGCTGCCGCGTCAGCTCCTTCCGATCCTTCGCCTTGATCGACGACGTGAACCCGACGTGGTGGAGAAGGCCCTTCGCGTCGTAGAGGCCGGGAAGCAGCGACCCCAGCACTCCGACCGGTGACGGCAAACGGTCGCCGGAAATCGCGCCGCTTGGGCATAGGACAACCATCATATGGGGCAGGCAACTGTCCGTACCGGGAAAGCGAAGGGGTCGGAGGTTTGCATCAGAACATCAGTGGCTTTATGCTCTGATGCATGAGAACGACGCTGACTCTCGATGACGACGTCGCGGTGGCTCTCGAGCGGCTGCGCCGGGAGAAGGACCTCAGTCTCAAAGAAGCCGTGAACGACACGCTGCGCAAGGGCCTTCGGGACCCCGCTCGCGGCCCCCGTCGGCGCGGAAAGTTTCGAACTCGTGAGATCCAAACCGGTCGCTGCCGGCTTTCGAATCTCGACTCCGCGAGTCGGTCGCTCGCCGCCGCGGAGGGAGAGAACTTCCGGTGATCCTCGTCGACGCGAATCTTCTGATCTACGCCTCCACTCCGGCCGTGAAAGAGCATCCGGCGGCGCGTCGCTGGCTCGACGAAACGTTGAATGGACGCCTCCGCGTGGGGCTTCCGTGGGCTTCGCTGCTCACGTTCCTTCGGCTCGTATCGAATCCGCGAGTCTTCGAGCGTCCGCCGAGCCTCACCGAAGCGTGGGCGCAGGTCGAGCGGTGGCTGGAGCTCGATTCCGTGTGGATTCCGGTACCGACAGATCGGCACCCTCAGCTGTTCGCGCATCTCCTGGCGCAGACCAGCGAGCGGTCCGACCTCGTGCCGGACGCCCACCTTGCGGCCCTTGCCATCGAACACGGGTTGACTCTCTGCAGCGCCGATCGCGACTTCGCGCGCTTCTCGGATCTGCGCTGGGAGAACCCTCTCGACGCTTAGACCCTCAGAAGAACTTCTCCAGCTTCACCCGTCCCTTCTTCGCGAGGACCGGCTCCCAGAGGTCGCCGAGCTTCTCCAGGCGCGCCGGGACGTTGTCCATTCGGAAGTCCTCGATCGTCACGCCCTTTTCCAGCTCCTTCCAGGTCACCGGGGTGGAGACCGTCGCCCGGGGCTTCGGACGCACGGAGTAGATCGAAGCGAGCGTCCGCCCCCATGCGTTCTGGTTGTAGTCGACGAGAATCCGTCCCTTCGGCCGTTTGGCGACCTTGTACTCCGCGGTGACGAGCTCGGGCTTGCGGGCTTCCATCTGCCGGGCGAACTCCTTCGCGAACGTCCACACCTGCTTCTGGGTCGGTCCCCGGACGATCGGCACGTACACGTGAATGCCCTTGGAGCCCGTCGTCTTGGCGTAGTTCGGCATGCCGAGGGAGTCGAGGGCCTCGCGCACCAGGAAAGCGCTTTCGATGACCTTGCCGAAGTCGGCCCCGGGCACGGGGTCGAGGTCGAAGTGCAGGTAGTCGGGCCGGTCGACGTCGTCGCAGCGCGCGTACCACTGGTTCAGGTCGATGCAGCCCAGGTTCACGACCCACAGCAGCGCCGCGAGGTCCTGGACGATGGGGAAATCGATGATGTTGCCGGACCCGTGCTCGATCGAGCAGAGCTCGATCCACTCCGGGCGCGGCGATGGCGCGCGCTTCATGAAGAAGAACTCCCCCGCGGCGCCGTGGGGATAGCGCTTCATCACCATCGCGCGATCGGTCAGGTGCGGGATCAGCCATTGCGAGACGTCCGCGTAGTACTGGAGAAGGTCTCCCTTGGTGTATCCCTCCTCCGGCCAGAACGGCTTGTTGACGTTCGTCAGCCGGACCTCGCGCCCCGCCGCCTGGACGACGACGTCGTCGGTGTCGCGCGGAATCGTGAGTCCTCCGGCCGCGCGCGTCGGCGGAGGCTTCGCCTCCGCCTTCGCGGAAGTCGAACGGCGTTTCGACGGATGGTAGTCGCGCGTCGCCGGCCCCCTCGAGCGGGTTCGCGGACTCACGGACGTGGTTCCAGGGATCGCGGCA
>JBBQKV010000144.1:0-6420 GCA_038327245.1 Acidobacteriota bacterium | reverse complement strand
TTGGGCCGCGTCTCCGGATCCGTCGCGACGCCCGTGAAGTTCCCGAGGAAGTTGAAGACGAACTCGACGTAGATCGGCTGGCCCTCGAACGGTCGCACGCACTCCGAGAAGATGACCACTCCGCCGGGCCGGAGTAGTTCGTGAACGCGCGCGAGCGTCGCGGCGAGGTCCTTCGCGATGTGGATCGTGTTGACCGCATAGACCACGTCGGCCGAGCCCGGCGCCAGGCCCTGCTCGACGAAGTTGCGGTCCATGTCGAGCCGCTGGAACTGGACCGGCAGACCGGGCCACCGCGCCCGGAGGGTGCGCTCGGCCCGGCGCAGGAAGGTCGGCACGATCTCGGTGAACACGTAGCTCCCGATGCGGGTGAGCGCGCCGTCGTGAGAGAGCCGCTCCGCGACCGCGAGCGCCGCCGAGCCGGAGCCCCCGCCGATCTCGACGACGTCTGCCGGGCGGCCCGCCGGCAGCGCGCGCACGACCGCCTCCGCCCCCAGCCGGTTGTTGATCTGGTAGAGCAGGTTGTCGTTGGAGAAGTAGTCGAACCACAGCGGCAGCTTCGCGGGGTGGAAGAGGACCTCTTCCCCGGAGAGCTCTCCGCGCAGGAACGCCGGGACGTGCTCCACCATCGCGCGGACGACCGCGAAGGGCGGAGCCGAGTGAGGGTCGAGCGCCAGCGCCCGCGCTTCCGAGCGGTCCGGATCGCCTACGGGGAGGGGCCCCGCCGAGCGATACACCGCGCCCGCGCCGGCGCCCTCGATGCCCAGATAGTCCTCCGCGGCCAGCTTGCGGAAGAACCACGTGAGCGGGATGGCGGCGCGCGGCGTCCACCCGTGCGACTCCAGGACCTCGGCCACGGTGGTTCCGCGCGAAAGCGGCTCCGCGAGATCGAGGTCCGCGACCAGGTTCAAGAGCGTGTCCACGGTGAAGCGGTCGAACTCCTCGGAGCAGAGGATGAACTCCGGAGTGAAGAGGGACCGGATGGCCGGATCCGGGATTCGGGCGAGGAGAGTGGAGAGGTCTTCGGTGCGATTCACCACGCTGGGAAGGTATCAGGCTCCCGCCTTACACTGATTCGGTGAACTTCCTCGCGGCCGCGCTGATGACCGCGGCGACGCTCACCGCGCCTCCGTCCCGGGTGGTCGTCCTCGCGTTCGACGGCGTCGACGCGGGAATCGTCTCCACGATGATGGCGGCCGGCCGGCTTCCCAACCTGGCGGCGCTCGCGGCGCGTGGCGGTTTCTCGCCGCTGACGCCGCCGGTTCCGCCGCAGACGCCGGTGTCGTGGAGCTCCTTCTCCACCGGGCTCGATCCGGGCGGCCACCAGATCTTCGACTTCCTGAAGCGCGATCCGGCCGACATGACTCCCACGTTCGCGGTCGCCCAGGAGACGGAGGTGCCGTTCCTGCTGGGGAGAAAGACGCCTTACGCGGTTGCGGCGTTCGGCGTTCTGTTCGTCCTCCCTGCCGCGTATCTCCTGGCGCGCCGGAAGTGGGTCGCGGGCGCCGCACTCCTCTTCCTCGGGGTGGCGGCCGGCGTCGGCGGCTTTCTGGCGGCGCGCGCGTGGCTGCCGGCGAGTCGTCCGGGGGTCGAGAGCAACCGGCGCGGCGTGACCTTCTGGTCGGAGGAGCCTGCCCGTCCGGCCACGGTCATCCGCTTTCCCGTGACGTTTCCGCCCGAGACGTTCCGCGACGGCCGCCTGCTTTCGGGCCTGGGGGTCCCGGACCTCTCCGGGCGGATCGGCAAGCCCGCGTACTACACCTCCGATCCGTTCTTCGCGCCGCGCGAGGGCAACGACTTTTCGATCGAGGTCGTCCGACTGGAGTCGAACGTGGGACGCCAGGCGACGCGGATCGTGGGTCCGCCCGGCCGCGCCTTCGGGCGGACGGGCTCGATCGAACTGCCGATGTCTCTCACCGTGTCGCCCGCGCGCGACCGCCTGACCGTCGAGGTGGGCGGATCCCGCGTGGATCTCGCGGCGGGCGGGTGGAGCGACTGGATGAGCCTCCCGTTCCGCGTGAACCCCCTCGTCACGGTGCACGGCTACGCGCGCTTCCTCGCCGAGACCATCTCGCCGGAGATCGCGCTCTACGTCTCTCCGATCCAGTTCGACCCGGAGCGACTCCCGCCCGGCTTCGCGCTCTCGAGTCCGTCCGGCTACGCGAAGGAGCTCGTGCGCCGCTTCGGGCGCTACAAGACGATGGGGTGGGCGATCGACACCTGGTCGATCCAGTCGGGCACTCTGCCGGAGGCGGCCTTCCTGGAGGACGTCGCCGCGACCGTCGCGCACGAACGGAAGATGCTGGCGGCCCTGGTCGCGGAGAAGCGTCGCCTCCTCGTCCACTACTTCGAGTTTCCAGATCGGGTGGGGCACGTGTTCTGGAGATTCCGCGACCCGAAGCATCCGGCGTACGACGCGACCCTCGCCGCAGAGTACGGCGATGCGGTCGAAAAGTCGTACGAGACGATGGACACCATCGTCGGAGAGACGGCGCGAGCGCTGCCCGCCGAGGCGGCGCTCCTCGTCCTGTCGGACCACGGCTTCGCGACGTGGCGGCGCTCCGTCAACTACGACTCGTGGCTGGTCGAGAAGGGATATCTCGTCCTGAAGGGCAACGCGCAGCGGCAGAGCCTGGAGGCGCTCTTCTCGCGCGGGGCGTTCTGGGAGGCGGTGGACTGGTCGAAGTCGCGCGCGTACGCGATGGGGCTGGGCGACGTCTACGTAAACCTGCGCGGCCGCGAGAAGAACGGGATCGTCGCGCCGGGTTCGGAGTACGAGGCGCTCCGCGCCGAGCTGTCCCGGGGCCTGCTCGAGCTGACCGACCCCGCGAACGGCGAGCGCCCGGTGTCCCGCGTGTTCCGGAGGGAGGACGTCTATCGCCGCTTCGATCCGCGCCTCATCCCGGACCTGATCGTGGCCAACCGGGCGGGTTACCGGGTGTCGTGGCAGTCTTCCCTCGGCGTGCCGACGGGCACCGTCTTCGAGGACAACCGCGACGTCTGGAGCGGGGACCACTGCTCTCTCGACCCGGACCTCGTGCGGGGAGTCTTCTTCGCCTCGCGTCCCTTCCGCTCCGAGCACGTGCCCGGAATCACGGACGCGACCACGGCGGTGCGGGCCCTTCTCTCGGGCGTCGCCTCCCCGGGTCCCATCGTCTGGAAATGAGCGTCGGGAAGTGAGCGCCTGGAAATGAGCGCGACGGCGTTCCTGCTCTTCGCGTTTCTGGCCGCGGCGCCCGGAGACGCGGACTCCGAGCGCGCGGCGGACCTCGCCCGGCTGCGCGCGCGGATCGGGTCGCTCGAGAAGCAGGTCGCGGAGAGCCGGAAGCGGCAGGCGACCCTTTCCGAGGAGCTCGGTCGCCTGGAGCTCCAGCTGCAGATCGCGTCCTCCGAGAAGGAGCTTCTCGGGCGCCTCCGCGAGGACTACTCGCAGCGGCTGGCGGAAATCGCGGTCGAACGGGGCGCGGCGGAGCGCGCCGCGCTCGGCAGCCGCCGGGCGCTCCTCGCGCGGGCCCGGCTCCTTCACCGGTTCGGACGGTTCGGCTACCTGAGAATCCTGCTGGAGGCACAGGACGTCCCCGCGTTCGTCCAGAGCGTAGCGCTTCTCGATTCGCTCGCGCGGCGCGACGCGCGCCTCCTGACAGAGCATCGCGGCTCCGAGACCCGCCTGGAGGCGGGGCTCGCGAGGGAACACGCGTTGAAGGTCGAAACCGACCGGCTCTACGCGCGCACCCGCCAGGAGGAGAGTCGGATCGCTTCGTTGAAGGTGGCGCGCGAGAGCCTTCTGGAGAAACAGAGATCCCTTTCCACGACGCAGCGGCGCGAGGTCGCGGTCCTGTCGGACAAAGCCAATCGCCTCGAGGGACTTCTCGCGCGGCTGTCGCAGCGTCCGGAGGAGCCCGTGGGCCCGGCGGGTGGAATTCGTCCCTGGAAAGGGGTGCTCGACTGGCCCGCCCGCGGCACGCTCACGGAAACATTCGGGCGGCACCGGCACCCGAAGTTCGACGCGTGGACGCAGTCGAACGGCATTTCGATCTCGCTGCCGCCGGGGAGTCCGGTGCGGGCGATCTACGCGGGAAAAGCGGTCTACGCGCAGTGGCTCGCGGAGTACGGGAACCTCGTCATTTTGGACCACGGAGACGGAGTCTTCACGCTCTATGCGTGGCTGCAGGCGGTGTCGGTCCGCGCGGGCTCCTACGTCCCGGCGGGAACGACCGTGGGCCTCGCGGGGAGCGGGCCGGGGCGCGACGAGCCCGGCCTCTATTTCGAGGTGAGGGATCGGCAGAGGGCGAGCGACCCGGTCGCGTGGTTGCGATAAGCCGCGTTTTCTCGAAGATCGGTCGGAAGATCGCGGCCGGACCGGGTGTTACCATCCCCGCGATGAAATCCAACCGCTCCCGAGTGCTGTTCGTTGTGGTCTCGATCGCGGCGCTCGCGTCGCTCCGGGCCGTCGATTCCGGGCCCGGCCGGGACTCCGCGACGAAGGCTCTTTCGGTGTTCTCGGAGGTCTTCTCGCTCACGCGCGGAAATTACGTCGACCCCACCCAGCCGAAAGTCCTACTCGAAGGGGCTTACGACGGCATGACCGACGCTCTCGACCCCTTCTCTTACTACGTCCCCGCCGCCTCGATGAGCGCTTATCGCGCCCAGCAGGCGTCTGGCGCCGTGGGGCCGGGCATCCTCGTCGCACGGCGCGGCGGATTTCCCTACGTCGTGGCGCCCCTTCCCGGGTCGCCGGCTCAGAAGGCCGGCGTTCAGCCGGGCGACCTGATCCACGCGGTGGATGGAAAGAACCTGCGCAATTCTCCGCTCTGGAAGATTACTTCCGCGCTCGAGGGCCCCGAGGGGAGCACGGTCGAGGTCGGGCTTTTCCGCGTCGTCGAGGACAAGAAGTTGACGCTCCGCCTGCGCCGGGAGCGCTTCTCGCCGCCGGCCGTCGAGACGAAGTGGGAACGGGACGTCGCGATCGTGCGGATCCCGGGATTCACGCCGGCGACGGCGGAGGGGATTCATCGCGCGATCGAAGAAGCGAGTAAGCGCTCCATCGACAAGCTGATCGTGGACGTGCGGGGCGCGATCGGCGGCGACCCGGCGGACGTTCCCGCCGCCGTCTCGCTGTTCACGGGCCGCGGACCCGTCGCGCGGATCGTCACCCGGAAGGTGGCTTTGAAGCCGCTCGAGGCATCGGGAGAAGCGGCGTGGAAAGGCCGCACGATCCTGCTCATCGACGAGGCGACGGGCGGTCCCGCCGAAATTTTCGCGGCGGCGCTGAAGGACCGCGGCAACGCGACGACCGTCGGCGAAACGACCGTGGGGATGGCCATCATCCAGAGGCTCGTGCCCACGGGCTCGGGCGGCAGTCTCTTCATGACCGTCGGCCGGTACCAGTCTCCTTCCGGGACGATCCTGGGAGGCAAGGGGCTCGCGCCGGACGAACGCGTGATCACGTTCCCCGGCGACACCGAGTCGCGCGACCCGATCCTCGAAAAGGGACTCGAGGTCGCCCGCCGCGGCGCCCTCCGTCAGGTCGCGTAGCGCGCGCCGGCGATTGGCCGACTCCCCGCGCCGGATCTCCCTCCCGACCGCCTTTTTTGCATTTCTCGCGCTCGCTCTGGCGATCGCGCTTTACCTGAAGAGCCGCCCGTCCGAGCGGCCTCCGACCTCGCCGCCCGCCCCTCGCCAGGCTGCGCGGCGTTCGCGGCCTCACCCGCCGACCCCGCTCCCGACGTCCGCGCCCGAGCCGTCCCCGGCTGCCCCGGCGGTCGCGGCGGCCCGCATCGCTATCGTCATCGACGACCTCGGCAACGACCGCGACGCTCTCGAACGCATCGCCCGCTGGCCCTTTCCGGTGGCGGGCGCCGTTCTCCCGGGTCTGCCCGACAGCTCGGACGCGGCTCGCCGCCTGGCCGCCTCGGGAAAGGAGGTGCTCCTGCACCTTCCCATGGAACCGGACGGCTATCCGCGGGTCCGGCCGGGCCCCGGCGTCGTCCTCCGCGCCGACAGCGACGAGAAGATCGCGCGGACCGTCGCGGAGGACCTCGACTCGGTGCCGGGCGCGGTGGGCGTCAACAACCACATGGGGTCCGCCGCGACCGCCGATGCCCGCGTCATGAGAGCGGTCGTGCGGGTTCTCTCCGAGCGCCGCCTGTTCCTGCTCGACAGCCGAACGACCGAAGCTACCGTCGCCCGCCGCGTCGCGGACGAGGCGGCTCTGCCGGCGGTCTCGCGCCGCGTTTTCTTAGACGCCGTCGAGAGCCCCGAGGCGATCGATCGCGCGTTCCGGGATCTCCTCCGAAAGGCCCGAACGGACGGGCCGGCGCTGGCGATCGGCCATCCGCACCCGGCGACGCTCGCGCTGCTCGAGCGGGAGCTGCCGCGCCTCGCGGGGGAGCACGTGGAGCTCGTCACGGTCGGCAGCCTGAC
>JBBQKV010000143.1:0-6424 GCA_038327245.1 Acidobacteriota bacterium | reverse complement strand
CGCAGGCCGGCCTCGTCCGCGGCCCGCGCGACCTCCTCCTCGAAGAAGTAGCCGTCCGCGAACGTCGTCGTCCCGGACGCGATCATTTCCCAGCAGGCGAGGCGCGATCCCCACCGGACGAACTCCGGTGACACGAAGCGGGCCTCCAGCGGAAACATGAACTTCTCGAGCCACGTCATCAGCAGGACGTCGTCCCGGATACCCCGCAGGAGCGTCATTGCTACGTGGGTGTGCGCGTTGACGAAACCCGGGAGGATGAGACCGCCGGCGGCGTCGATCGTCCGGCGCGCACGGAAGCGCCGCTCGATCTTCCTTCTCGAACCGACTGCGGCGATCGCCCCGTCCCGGATCGCGATGGCGCCGTCGGGGACGACCGTGTCGCGCGCGTCGATCGTGAGGACCGTGCCGCCCGCGACGAGCAGGTCGGCGCGCTCGGGCGAGATCACGGACAGGACCGGAGCTGCCCCCGGATCGCGCCTCCCGGAAACTTCAGGCTGTGGAGCTTGACGTAGTACTGAGAGGGGTTGGCCAGGATCCGCGCGGCCAGGTCGGTATCTACCGGAATCGAGCCGTCGAGCACTTCCCCGGTGAAGCCGGGGTTCAGCTCGATCGCCATCGGTCCGTTGACGCCGACGCTGCCCTGGTGGAGGTGGGTGGCGACGACCTTTCCGAGGTTCGCGGTGCGGATGTGGAACCGGATCGACGCGCCGCCGAGCTCGAGCCGCGCCGAGCCGGTCGCGTCCGGATCGAGCGCGTCGGACGCCGGGCCCGCTCCCCGGAGCTCCGCGCAGTAGACCGGAGTGCGCGGAGCGGTCGCGCAGGCCGTCGCGAGAGTCGCCACGACGAGGACGAGGGGAAGAAGTCTCCGCGTCATTTCCACCTCCCGCGGATGTCGACCTGCTCCGCCGTCAGTGAATCGATCGAGACCCCCAGCGTCTCCAGCTTCATGCTCGCGATCTCGCGGTCGATTTCGGCGGGGAGAGGGTGCACGCCCGGCGGCAGCTCGCCGCGGTGCTTCCCGAGGTAGTGGATCGCCAGCGCCTGCACCGTGAAGGAGAGGTCCATGATTTCGACGGGGTGGCCGTCGGCGCCGGCGATGTTGACGAGCCGGCCTTCGGCGAGCAGGTGCAGCCGCCGGCCGTCGGCCAGCCGGTACTCCGTGATCTGGCGCCGGACCTCGCGCTTCTCCACGGCCATCTCCTCCAGGGCGGGCACGTCGATCTCGGTGTCGAGCCCGCCGGCGTTGGCGAGGACCGCGCCGTCCTTCATTCTCTCGAAGTGCGCCCGGCCGTACACCGCGTGCGTTCCGGTGGAGGTGACGAAGAAGTCCCCGACCTCCGCGGCCTCAGCCAGCGGCATGACCGCGAATCCGTCCGCGACGGCCTCGAGGGCGCGCACGGGGTCGACCTCGCAGACCACGACGCGCGACTGGAGAGCCGCGGCCCGGCGGGCGAGTCCCTTCCCGCACCAGCCGTAGCCCGCGATCACGACGCTCTTGCCGCCCAGGTAGAGGTTCGTCAGCGCGAGGATCGCGCCGAAGACGGACTGGCCGGTCCCGTAGCGGTTGTCGAACAGGTGCTTGCACATCGCGTCGTTCCCGGCGATCACCGGAAAGCGCAGGATGCCGTCCCTCTGCATGGCGAGGAGCTTCGTCACGCCGGACGTCGTCTGTTCCGAGGCGCCCCACACGCCGCCGGCCCGCGCGGTCTCCTTCGTCAGGAGGATGCGGGTCAGCTCCGCGCGGTCGTCCACCAGGAGGACCGGGTTCGTGCGGACCGTACCGATCAAGTGGTCCTCGAACTCCTCCGCCGACGCGCCCGCGACCGCAAACACGGTCACGCCCTCCTCCGCAATCGCCGCGGCCACGTCGTCCTGGACGTAGCCCGGGGCCGTTCCGGCGAGCGCGACGTTGGCGCCGGCGCGGTGGAGGAGAAGGGTGAGGTACGCCGTCTTCGCCTCGAGCGGGACGCAGACCGCGACGTTCTGCCCGCGGAGCGTCCCGTCGTTCAAGTAGCGCTCGAACGCCGCGTTCAGGACGGGCGCGTGCTGCTCCACCCAACGGATCTTCCGGTGTCCCTCCGGGGCGAGGCTGCGGTCCGCGACGATCGAGGACGACGCGCTCACCGCCAGCTCCGCACGTAGGCTTCCTGTTCCGGGCTCGCGGTCTCGAGGTGCATTCCAAGGAGCTCCAACCGCGTTCGCGCGATCGCCTCGTCGATGTCGGCCGGCAGGCGGTGGACGCCGGGCGCCATCTCCCCGGCGTGGTTCGCCAGGTGGTGGATCGATAGCGCCTGGACCGAGAACGACATGTCCATGATCTCGATGGGATGGCCGTCGGACGCGGCGATGTTGACGAGCGCCCCCTGCGCGAGGAGGTGGATCCGGCGGCCGTCCGCGAGAACGTACTCCGTGACGTGCCGCCGCGCCTCGCGCTCCTCGACCGCCATCTTCGACAGGGCGGCCACGTCGATCTCGTGCGCGAAGTTGCCCGAGTTCGCCAGCAGCGCGCCGTCCTTCATGACCTCGAAGTGCTCGCGCCGCAGGATCCCGATCGAGCCCGTGCCTGTGACGAAGATGTCGCCGACCGGAGCGGCGTCGGCCATTGTCTGGACGTCGAAGCCGACCGACGCCGCCTCCAGTCCCCGGAACGGGTCCGTTTCGACCACGAGAAGACGGGCGCCGAACCCCCGGAAGTACAGGGCCAGGCCCTGTCCCACCCACCCGTATCCGGCGACGACGACGACCTTTCCCGCGAGCAGGAGGTTGGTCGCCGCGAGGATTGCGGTCAGCGTGGATTGCCCGGTGCCGTACCGGTTGTCGAAGAGGTGCTTGCAGCGGGCGTCGTTGGCGGCGATGACCGGGATCTCGAGCGCGCCCTCCCGCTCCATCGCGCGCAGGCGGAGCACGCCGCTCGTCGTCTCCTCCGACGCGCCGCGGACCGACGGCAGCAGGTCGCGCCGGCTCTCGTGGAGCCGGGTGACGAGCTCCGCGCCGTCGTCCACGATCAGGTCGGGGCCGAAGTCGAGCGTCGCATGCAGGTGCGAATCGAACGTCTTCGGGTCGGCGCCGTGAATTGCGTGAACCGTCAGGCCGCGCCGGACGAGCGCGGCGCAGACGTCGTCCTGCGTCGAAAACGGGTTGCTGCCCGTGACCGCGACCTCGGCGCCGGCCTCCCGGAAGAGCCAGGCGAGATAGGCCGTCTTCGCCTCGAGGTGGACCGCGATCGCGACCCGGCGGCCCCGGAGAGACCCGTCGGACAGCCGGCGTTTCGCAAACGCGGTGAGCGAGTGGGCGTGGGCCGCGACCCACTCGATCTTGCGCTCGCCCTCGGGGGCGAGCGAGGCGTCGTGGATCGTGGAGGTCGAAGGCATCGAAGCGGCGGGATCGTAACAAAGGAAAGCTCGTCCGGTAGACTTCCGCGCTTCGGAGGACGAATGTCGGCAATGCGAAAGCTTTCCGCGGCGTTGGCGGGCGTCACGCTCGTCGGGGGACTGGGCCTCGCGGCGGCCCCGGCCCGCAAGGCGGCCCCCGCGAAACCGCGGCTGCAGGAGTCACAGATGTCGTTGGAGAAGGAGCTCCTCGCAAAGTACGGCGAGGGGCAGCGCGCGCGCCTGGAACGCGGAATGAAGCAGGTCGCCGAGTTCTGGCGCGCCGGGGACGGCAACGCGAAGGCGTTCGAGGAGTTCGTCCGCGCCAACTTCGCGGGAGACGCTTCGACTCTCGACGCGCTGTTCGAGCGGATGGAGTTCGCGCTGGAGTCGCTCGACGGCCACATGGTCGAGATCAACCGCGACTTCCGGATGCAGTCCGACCTCGACCGCGGCACGATCTATCCCTTCGACGAGAGCCTCGCGGGTTACGACCCCTCCGCCCACGTCAACGACGACTTCTTCGCCGACAAAGTGGCGTTCGTCGCGCTCTTGAACTTCCCGCTCACCACGCTCGGAGAGCGCCTGTCGGAGGGCGACAACTGGTCGCGGCGCCAGTGGGCGGAGGCCCGGCTCGCGCAGCGGTTCTCCAAGCGCATCCCGGCGGACGTCAACCTCGCGATCGCGAAAGCTTCGTCCGAGTCGGCGCAGTACATCGCCGGGTACAACGTCTGGATGCACCACCTCGTGGACGAGAATGGGACTCGCCTCTTCCCCGCGAAGATGCGGCTCCTGTCGCACTGGAACCTGCGCGACGAGATCAAGGCGGACTACACCGACGCGGCCACGGGCCTCGCGAAACAGCGCGCGATTCAGAAAGTGATGGAGCGCATCGTCACGCAGACGATCCCGAAGGCGGCCCTCGACAACCCGCGGGTGGACTGGAACCCGTTCACGAACGAGGTCCGTCCCACGACCGAGAAGGATTTCGACGAGGCCGCCCTGGGGGCCGCGCCCCCGATGCCGAAGCCGATCAATGCGCCGGAGCCGGATACCCGCTACGCGGTGCTGCTCGCGGACTACCAGGCGTCGCGGATGGCCGACCCCTACTCCCCCACCGCGCCGACCCTGATCGCGCGGCGCTTCGACGAGAACCGGGAGCTCCCCGAGGCGCGCGTGCGCAAGATGTTCGAGGACGTTCTCACCTCGCCGCTCGCGCCCCGCGTCGCGAAGCTGATCGAGAAGAGGCTCGGCCGGCCGCTGGAGCCGTTCGACGTCTGGTACGCCGGATTCAAGCAGCGCGGCAAGTACACGGAGGCCGAGCTCGACGACATCGTCCGGAAGAAGTACCCCACGCCCGAGGCCTACAAGAAGGACATCCCGAACATTCTCCAGAAGCTGGGCTTCTCGAAGGAGCGTGCGGAGTACGTGGCCGACAACATCATCGTCCACTCCGCGCGCGGCTCGGGCCACGCGTTCGGCGCGGGCAAGCGCGGTTTCAAGGCCTACCTCCGCACGCGCGTCGAGAAGGAAGGGATGAACTACAAGGCCTACAACATCGCGGTGCACGAGATGGGGCACAACGTCGAGCAGACGTTCTCGCTGAACGACATCGACCACACCCTGCTCGCCGGCGTACCGAACACCGCGTTCACCGAGGCGCTCGCGTTCGTCTTCCAGGGCCACGACCTGGAGCTCCTGGGGCTCGTGAAGCCCGACGCGAAGAGCCGGGCGCTCGCGACGCTGAACGACTTCTGGGGAACCTACGAGATCTCGGGCGTCGCGCTCGTCGACATGGCGGTCTGGCACTGGATGTACGACCACCCGCAGGCCACGGCCGCGCAGCTGAAGGAGGCCACGCTCGGAATCGCGCGCGATACGTGGAATCGCTATTACGCGCCGGTCTTCGGGAAGAAAGACGTCGTCCTGCTCGGGATCTACTCCCACATGATCGACTCGTTCCTCTACCTGCCGGATTACCCCATCGGACACATGATCGCGTTCCAGATCGAGCGCCAGATGGAGAAAGCGGGCTCGATCGGCACCGAGTTCGAGCGGATCGCCAAGACCGGAAGCGTGGCGCCGGACCTCTGGATGAAGAAAGCGACCGGCGCGCCGGTCGGGCCGGAGGCGCTGCTCGCGGCGGCGGCCGAGGCGCTGCCGGAGCTCGAGGCCGCGAAAGACTGAGAAGACCCGCTTCGCTCGCCTGAAGTAGCATCGCGATCAGGCAACAACGTTGGAATGAAGTGCGCCTCGTGCTCGGCGGAGGTTCGGGGCGACTCCGACCGACTCCTCCGCCTGGTACGCGGGGACGTCCCTGTTAGTGCTGGTGGTTCCCGCCGCGATCGCCGTCTACGGCTTCCGCATCGCCCTCGCCGGCCGGCCGATGTTTTCGGGAATGCGTCTCGAGGATTAGGAGGATCGCGATGATTGTCCGCCGCTTCGCCTTCGGTCTCTCGCTCGCCCTGGCTTTCGCGCCGCAGCTTCTCGCCCAGGTCGGTTATCCGCTCTTCTCGACCGACTTTCCGCCGGAGGAATTCGCGAAGCGGCGCGCCGCCGTCTACGACGCGATCGGGTCGAAAGGGGTCGCGATTCTGCAGGGCGCGCCGACCCCCGACGGCTACACGCGATTCCGCCAGTCGAACGACTTCTACTACCTCTCGGGAGTCGAGGTCGCCAACGCGTATCTCCTCCTGGATCCGGTCGAGCGCAAGACGACCCTCTATCTGCCGCACCGGAACGAGCGGCGCGAGCTCGGCGAGGGCACGGTCCTTTCGGTCGAGGACGTCGAGGCGGTCGAGAAGGCCTCCGGCCTCGAGGCGGTCTTCGGGCCGGAGCTCCTCGGCGAGCACCTCGCACGCATCCTCCAGCGGCGCGCTCCACTCACGGTGTACACGCCGCTCTTTCCGCCGGAGGGGGGCGCAGAGAGCCGCGACCTCGCGCTGCGGCGAGTCGCGGAGCTCGGCTCCGACCCGTGGGACGGCCGCCCCTCGCGGGCCGGCAACTTCGTGCGGCGTCTCCAGGACCGGTTTCCGAACCTCGCGGCCGCGGACCTC
>JBBQKV010000142.1:0-6427 GCA_038327245.1 Acidobacteriota bacterium | reverse complement strand
AGGCCTCAACCACCCGAGGTCCGGCGAAGCCGACCGTCGCTCCCGCCACCGCCACCCGCAGGTCCGCGGCCGACGCGACGCTGATCCACACGCCGCCGGTCGTCGGCATGTCGGCCACCGACAGGTGCCGCAGCCGGGCGGCCGCCAGGTCCAGCAGCGCCAGGCGTGCTCGCGGGATGCCGACCAGCGCCGCCATGCCCTCCTGCAGGCGGGTGCCGCCGGAGCGCACCAGCGTCAGCAGCGGCACCCGCTCCCGCACCGCCAGCCGGGCGGCCTCTCCCAGCGCGGTGGCGTCGTCCTCGCCGAAGCTCCCGCCGTACGCCGAGAAGTCCCAGGCCGCAGCGACCGCGCCGCCCGGCAGCCGCCAGACGGAGACCGACGGCCGCGGCTCGTACCCCGGCCAGGCCGCGGGGTTGCGCAGCGCCGCGGGCACGTCGACGCGGGCCGCCCCGGAGAGCAGGCCGGCACGCCAGTCCTCGGTCATGGGCGCGTACTCTCCCACCGGACCTTGACACCCTTCGATGGAGGCCTCATGACCAGCCCCGGTCGCATCCGCGTCGTCGTCGCCAAGCCCGGCCTCGACGGGCACGACCGCGGCGCCAAGGTCATCGCGCGGGCCCTTCGCGACTCCGGGATGGAGGTCATCTACTCCGGACTCCGCCAGACGCCCGACCAGATCGCCACCGCCGCGATCCAGGAGGACGTGGACGTCGTCGGCCTCTCGATTCTCTCGGGCGCCCACAACGTCCTCTTCCCGGAGATCGTCGGACTGCTGAAGGAGAAGGGGGGCGCCGACATCATCGTGCTGGCGGGCGGGATCATTCCGGACAAGGACATCGAGCCGCTGAAGGCGCTCGGAATCCGCGAGATCTTCCTGCCCGGAACTCCGACGCAGACGCTCGTGGACTTCATTCGAAAAGAGGCCGCCGAACGGGTGGGCGGTTGACGGGCGCCCCGACCCGTTCCGCCGCCTGATGGACGTCCTCGAATCGAAGGTCGACGCCGGGTCGGCCGACTTCCGGGAGCGTTCCGCCGCGACGGAAGCCCTCGTCAAAGAGCTGCGGGACGAGCTCGCGAAGGCGCGACGCGGAGGCTCCGGCCGGGAGCGCCACGCCGAGCAGAAGAAGATGTTCGTGCGGGACCGGATCGACGCGTTGCTCGACCCCGGCTCCCCCTTCCTCGAGCTTTCCCCGCTCGCCGCGCATGGGATGTACGACGGTCAGGCGGCGGCCGCGGGGCTCGTCACCGGCATCGGCCGCGTCTGCCGGCGCGAGGTCATGGTGGTCGCGAACGACGCCACGGTGAAGGGAGGCACCTACTACCCGGTTACCGTCAAGAAGCACCTCCGGGCCCAGGAAGTCGCGCTCGAGAATCGGCTGCCCTGCGTCTACCTCGTAGACTCGGGCGGCGCGTTCCTCCCGCTGCAGGCCGACGTGTTTCCCGACCGGGATCACTTCGGCCGGATCTTCTACAACCAGGCCCGGATGTCCGCCGCCCGGATTCCTCAGGTCGCGGTGGTCATGGGCATGTGCACGGCCGGAGGCGCGTACGTCCCGGCGATGTCCGATGAGGCGGTGATCGTGAAGGGGACCGGGACGATCTTTCTCGCCGGCCCGCCGCTCGTCAAGGCCGCCACCGGCGAGGAGGTGACCGCCGAGGATCTCGGGGGCGCGGACGTGCACACTCGCGTCTCGGGCGTCGCGGACCACTTCGCGGAGGACGACGCGCACGCGCTGGAGATCGCCCGATCGATCGTCGCGAACCTGGGCGGATCGAAGACTCTGCCGCCGGACCGGCAGGAGCCGGAGGAGCCTCTCTACGACGCGCGGGAGATCTACGGGATCCTGCCGCGCGACGTCCGCAAGCCGTACGACGTGCGCGACGTCATCGCCCGCCTGGTGGACGGCTCGCGCTTCCAGGAATTCAAGGCCCGGTACGGGGCGACGCTCGTGTGCGGCTTCGCGCGCCTGTCCGGATTCCTCGTCGGAATTCTCGCGAACAACGGGATCCTGTTCTCGGAGTCGGCGCTCAAGGCGACGCACTTCATCCAGATGTGCGCGCGCCGGAAGATCCCGCTCCTCTTCCTGCAGAACATCACGGGCTACATGGTCGGAAAGGACTACGAGCGAGGCGGTATCGCCAAGGACGGAGCGAAGATGGTCCACGCCGTCGCGAACGCGGCCGTACCCAGGTTCACCGTCATCATCGGTGGCTCCTTCGGTGCCGGAAACTACGGAATGTGCGGCAGGGCCTACGGCCCGCGCTTCCTCTGGATGTGGCCGAACGCCCGGATCTCGGTCATGGGGGGGGCGCAGGCCGCGTCGGTGCTGTCGACCGTCAAGCAGGAGCAGCTCACGCGCGCGGGCAAGCCGCCGATGAGTCCGGAGGAGGTCGTGGAGTTCGAGCGTCCGACGCGGGAGAAGTACGAGGTCGAGGGAAATCCCTACTACTCCACGGCGCGGCTCTGGGACGACGGTGTCCTCGACCCGGCGCAGACCCGCACCGCGCTCGCGCTCGGTCTCTCCGCGGCGTACAACGCCCCGATCCCGGAGACCGAGTTCGGCATCTTCCGGATGTGACGGCGCGGAATTGAGCCGGGACCGAAGGGGTTTGGTTTTGTGATGTCGCGTTTCCTTCTCGTACCGGTCCTTCTTGCCGCTCTCGCACGTCCCGTCCAGATCGACGTGCGCCCCGGGCCGGCCGAGACGTTTTCTGCAACGCTCATCGGTCCCGCTCCGGAGGGGCGCGCCGGACCGTTCACGGGCCGGCTGTCGGTGAACGGGTCCTCGGTCGAGATTCCGATCTCGGGGCGGGCCGAGGCGGCCGGAAACCGTCTGCGGCTGCCGGTCACACTCCGTTACTCCGACGTGCCGCAGGACTGGGCGAACCGGTTCCGACCCGTCAGCTTCGACTACCGCGTCAGCGGTCGCGTTTCGGGGGGCGGGCCGATCGAGTGGGCGGGGACGGCGAGGTGGGATGACGTCGGAGTCGAGGGGGAGCGCGAGACCATCCGACGCTTTCTCCGGCTGCAGACCGTGGAGGTCACCGACGTTTCGCTCTTCGAGAGCGAAGCGCGCGCGGTCGTCGCAGTCCGAAACCCATTCGCGTTCCCGCTGACGATCTCCTCCACGCGTTACGCGCTCGTCGCCGGAGACCGCGAGGTCGGGACCGGCGGCACCCGCGGCATGACCTTGAGGCCGCGCCAGGAGAGCACGCTGTTGCTCCCGATCGACGTGGACCACGGCCAGCTGATCGGGGCGGCGGGAGCGGGAATCCTCTCGGGCGGAGAGCTTCCCGCCCGGCTGTCAGGTTCGCTCACAGTGCGTCTCCCGCGCGGCGACGTCCGGGTCCCGCTCGATCTTTCGGGCCGGCTCTCCCTGCGATGAGCGAAAGCGCCGGCTCGTTCTCGCGCCTGCGCGTCGTGCGCGACGGTCCGGTCGCCCGGGTAACCCTCGCCCGTCCCGAGGTTCGAAACGCCTTCGACGAGATCTTGATCGACTCGTTGACCCGCGCTTTCCTCTCGTTCGGGGACGATCGTGAAACGCGGGTCGTGATCCTCGAGGGGGAGGGCGCGACCTTCTGCGCCGGGGCCGACATCGAGTGGATGCGCCGCGCCGGAGGCTTCTCGAAATCCGAGAACGAGGCGGACGCCGAGCGGATGGCCCGGATGCTGCGCGCGTTGGACGAGTGTCCGAAGCCGGTGGTCGCGATCGTCCAGGGCGCCGCGATCGGCGGCGGCGTGGGGCTCGTCGCGGCTTCGGACGTCGTCGTCGCCGCGGACGACGCCGTGTTCTCGCTCGCCGAGGTCAAGCTGGGAATTCTGCCGTCGGTCATTTCCCCGTTCGTGCTGCGGGCGATCGGTCCCCGCCAGGCCCGGCGCTACTTCCTGACCGGTGAACGTTTCGGAGCGGCGGAGGCCCGCCGGATCGGCCTCGTGCACGAAGTCGTCCCGGCCGCCGACCGGAACGCGGCCGCGGACGCGATCGTCGCCTCCCTTCTCACGTCGGCGCCGGATGCCGTCGGCGTGGCGAAGCGCCTGATCGGCCAGATGGCGGGACTGACTCCCGACGACGCGATGCCCGTCACCGTTCGGACGATCGCGGAGCGCCGGGCTTCGGACGAGGCGAAGGAGGGCCTGACGGCCTTCCTGGAGAAGCGCCCGGCGTCGTGGGCGCCGAAGAAGACGGGGAAGTAGCTCCAATCCTGCTTGCAACGACCGCATCGAGCGGTTCCCACATCAAGGAGACTTGCGCATGCACATACCCCACGGGGAGGGACACCGAACCGGACGCATCGGCTGGCTGCGCGCGGCAGTCCTCGGCGCGAACGACGGCATCATCTCGACATCGAGCCTGGTAATCGGCATGGCAGCGGCGCACGCGACCCACAGCAACGTGCTGGTCGCGGGGGTCGCCGGCCTGGTCGCGGGAGCGATGTCGATGGCTGCGGGTGAGTACGTGTCGGTCCACTCGCAGTCAGACACCGAAAAGGCCGAGCTCGCACGGGAGGGCGCCGAGCTCCTGAGAGACGAGGAAGGCGAGCACGAAGAACTGACCGAGATCTACGTCGGTCGCGGCCTCGATCCTGGGCTCGCGAAACAGGTCGCCGCGCAACTCATGGCCCATGACGCGCTCGGCGCGCATGCCCGCGACGAATTGGGTATCTTCGAGACGTTCCGCGCGCGTCCGCTGCAGGCGGCGTGGGCGTCGGCGTGCAGCTTCGCTGTTGGAGCCACGATGCCTCTCCTGGTCACCGCCCTCGCCTCTCCGGCGCATCTCATACCCCTCGTGGCTGGAACTTCCCTGGCATTCCTCGCGCTCCTCGGGGGCGTGGCGGGGCGCGTGGGCGGTGCGAGCGTGATCGTCGGCGCCCTGCGCGTCACGTTCTGGGGTGCTCTGGCCATGGCGCTGACTGCCGGCGTCGGAGCGCTCTTCAGAACGGTAGTGTGAGGAACGGTCGCTTACGAGGCTGCGTCGGGAGGTTGATCGCCGGGCGCAGGTTCGGCGGGCGGTCCCTCGGCCGGCGGTTCCGGCGCTGCGGCGATCGGGGCGGGCGGCGGCGAGCGCAGCGCGGCTTCGTCCGCGAACTCGTGTTTGCAGAAGTAGCACTTCACCTTCTGCCCCGGAAGATCGTCGGGCCGCCACGCGAAGAAGACCTTCCCGCAGTTGGGGCACACCAGCCGCTGCTGGTTTCCGGGGATTCCGCCTTCGATCGACAACGTCTGGCCTCCGCGGCCCGAGCATAACGGAGCGCCGCTCTTCCCGTACAATCCGCGCGATCAGCCGGAGGAAGAATCCATGCGGTTCCCGAAATCGCGCACCGCACTCGCGCTCTTCGTCGCGCTCGCGACGCTCGCGGCGACTCCCGCCCCGAGCCGGAAGACTCCGGCGATCGCGGCCGAGGTCCTCTCCGACCGTTCGCGCATGGACGAGGACCTCCGGGTCCTCTGCGACGAGGTGGGCGGCCGTCCCACCGGAAGCATGGCCTACGGAGCGGCGCTCCAGTGGGGCCTGGAGGCCTTTCGGCGGGCCCGGGTGGACTCGGTCGCGCTCGAGTCTTACGAGGCGCCGGCGCTCTGGGAGGCCATCGACGCCGAGGCGTCGGTCGTCTCGCCGGTCCGGTTCCCTCTGCGCATCGTGTCGTTCGGGAACGCGCCCTCCACCTCCGGAAAGCTGAGAGCGCCCCTCGTGGACGGCGGAACCGGCGTGAAATCCGCGCTCGAGAAGCTGGGGCGCCGGGCGCGCGGCGCGATCGTCCTCATCCGAACGAAACCGATGCTCTCCTTCGACGACCTGTTCGCCGAGTACCTGGGCGGCCCCGAGATGCTCCGGGCGGCGGAGGACGCGGGCGCCGCCGCAATCCTCTTCGTTTCCACTCGGCCGCGCGACCTTCTCTACCGGCACACGATCACGTTCGATGGGACGCTCGTCTCGATTCCCATGGCCATGGTTTCCCGCGAGCAGGGCCTGCGCCTCGCGCGCCTCCTGGACAAGAAGGAGGAACCGCGGCTGGAGCTCGAGATCGAGAACCGGACCGGGGGACCGTGGAAGCCTCAGAACGTGGTGGCGGAGATTCGCGGATCCGAGAAGCCCGACGAGATCGTGCTCCTGGGCGCGCACCTCGACTCGTGGGACCTGGGGACCGGCGCGCTCGACAACGGCGTGAACTCCGCTCTGGTCGTCGAGGTGGCCCGGGCTATCGCCGCGGGTCCCCGCCCGAAGAGGACGGTGCGATTCGTTCTGTTCACGGGGGAAGAGAACGGTCTCGTGGGTTCGCGCGGGTACGTCGCCACTCACCGCGCCGAGATGGACCGGTACGACGCGGTCCTGATCCACGACATCGGGGACGGGCGCATCGTCGGGTACTTCACCGACGGCCGGCCCGACCTCCATCCCGCGCTGGCGAAAGTCCTGGCGCCCGTGGCCGG
>JBBQKV010000141.1:0-6451 GCA_038327245.1 Acidobacteriota bacterium | reverse complement strand
ACGCCTTGGCCGTCGCCAAACCCTTCTTCGACAACGCCAGCGTAATCGCAGCCGTCAACGTCGTCTTGCCGTGATCCACGTGCCCAATCGTCCCGATGTTCACGTGCGGCTTGCTGCGATCGAATTTCTCTTTGCCCATCTCTCTCCTTCGTCCGTTTAACGTCTTATGGAGCCCACGACCAGAGTTGAACTGGTGACCCCGTCCTTACCAAGGACGTGCTCTACCGACTGAGCTACGTGGGCGCGCTGCCAACCCGGACTCCCGTAATGGAGCGGGAGACGGGATTCGAACCCGCGACCAACAGCTTGGAAGGCTGTGACTCTACCCCTGAGTTACTCCCGCGTTTTTCGTGTCCCCTGTTCCGTGTCCCGTGTTCCGTTATTGGTGGGCAGGGAAGGATTCGAACCTCCGTAGCGCGAAGCGCGGCAGATTTACAGTCTGCTGCCATTAACCACTCGGCCACCTGCCCGAGCTTGCAAGGTATAGAAACCGAACCAGCAACTACCCCGCCCGTATCGGCCGGATTCCTGGAGCCGGCGATGGGACTCGAACCCGCAACCTTCCGATTACAAATCGGATGCTCTACCATTGAGCTACGCCGGCGACGAAGTCGTTCGGAGAGCACGAGGGTCCTCCGGCTCTCCGGCCGGCCTTCAAAGAGCAGACCTATCCCTACAGCGCGAACCGCGAATCCTAGCACCGGGTTGGAGCGATTTTCAAGCCCGAAATTGCGGATTCGGGCCCACCCTGTCTAATCGACCCGGGGACCCGAAAAATCCCGCTGCCGGACGGCCTCGTAGGAGGCGGCGGCGGCCGCGGCGGCCACGTTCAGGGAGGCGAGCTCCCCCTTCATAGGCAGGCGGGCGACGAGGTCGCACCCCTCCCGGACCAGCCGGCGCATCCCCTTTCCCTCGGATCCCAGGACCAGAGCGAGGTCCCCGGTCAGGTCGACCCGGAAGAGATCGGCCCCGGCCGAGTCCAACCCGATCACGCGGAAACCGTTGGCCTTCAGGCGTTCCAGGAACCGACGGACGTTGCCGACCCGGACTACCCGAACCCGCTCGACCGCTCCCGCCGAGCTTCTCGAGACGGCGTCGGAGAGCGGGGCCGAGCCCCGCTCCGGAACGGCCACCACGGCTCCGACCCCTTCGGCGACCCGCAGGACCGCCCCGAGGTTCTGGGGGTCTTCCACGCCGTCGAGCACCAGCAGAAACCGGCCCCCCGCCTCGCCCTGCAGCGCTTCCTCCTCCGGAAGGTAGCCCCGGACCGCGAGCCGGGCGACCGCGCCCTGGTTGTCCGGGGCGAGCCGGACCAGGGCGGCCCGATCCCCCCGGCGCAGCGGAATTCCGCTCTCGCGGCAGAGGCGGGCGAGCTCCGCCAGGCGCCTTTCCCGCCGCCCCGCATCCAGGAGCACCCACTCGATCTCCCGGGGGCGCGACCGGACCGCCTCCTCGATCGGGTGGAGTCTCGAGAGGATCACGGGCCCTCGAGCAGAACGACCGCGAACGCCGCGATCCCCTCGCCGCGGCCCGCGAAACCGAGGCCGTTCGAGCTGGTGCCCCGGACCGAGATCCGACCCGGAGGGACGTCCAGGATTTCCGCCAGCCGGTCCCGGATCGCGAGGACGTGCGGGGCGAGGCGGGGAGCTTCCGCGATCACGACGGCGTCGACGTTGCCCAGGCGGGATCCCGTCTCGCGCGCCAGGTCGGCAACCTTCCGGAGGAGCCGCGAGCTGTCGGCACCCCGCCACTCCTCGGCTTCGTCCGGGAAGTGCTCTCCGAGGGATCCCCGGCCGGACGCGCCGAGGACCGCGTCGGCGACCGCGTGAAGGAGGACGTCGCCGTCGGAGTGCCCCGAGAGACCCCGGTCGTGCGGAATCTCGACGCCCCCCAGCCAGAGCGACCGCCCCTCCGCGAAGGGATGGGCATCGAAGCCCAGCCCGATCCTCACTTCGCCTTCCGTTTCCGCTCTTCCGGCTTCCGGCTCCGTACCAGCGCCTCGGCCATCTCCAGGTCCTCGGGCGTCGTGACCTTGAAGGCCAGCCTCGACACGGGCACCACGGCCACGGTCACCCCGAGTCCCTCGACCAGCGCGGCTTCATCCGTCGCGTCCGGCGCGTCCGCGAACGCCCGGATGAGCAGCTCGGCCCGGAACACCTGCGGGGTCGCCGCCGCGAAGAGACCTTCCCGGTCGACCGTCGCAACGATCCGGTTCCCCTCCACCTTCTTCAAGGTGTCGACCACCGGCACGGCGGCGATGGCGGCGCCCGTGGGCTCCGCAGCGTCGATCACGGACAGGACCTCCGCGGAGGTGATGAAAGGCCGCGCCGCATCGTGGATGCACACGAGGTCTCCGGGCTCCGCGTTCAGCGACTCGAATGCGCGGCGCACCGACGCGGCCCGGCTCTCGCCCCCGGCGACGATGCCGGCCCTCCCCCCGATCGCGGCCTCGAACCGATTTTCGCGGCCGGGCGGAACCGCGACCCGCCGCTGGGCGAAAGGCACCGAGCCGGTCGCATCGAGGGTCCAGGAAACGAGGGGGCGGCCGGCGAGGAGGACCAGTGCCTTCGGCTCGTCCCGTCCGAGCCGGGTTCCCATCCCGGCGGCGGCGATGATCAACAGGCGAGCCATGGGTTCCGGGTAGATGTTCGGGGGACCGCAAGGTTCCCTCCGACACTAGACCGCGAGGATCTCCTTCTCCTTGGACTTCAGCGTCTCGTCCACTTCAGAAATCTTCTTGTCGGTGATCTTCTGGCTCTCTTCCAGCGCGCGCCGCTCATCGTCCTCGGAGATTTCCTTGTCCCGGAACATCTTCTTCAGACGGTCGTTGCCCTCGTGGCGGAACCGGCGGATCTCGATGCGCGTCTCCTCCGCCATGTGGTGCGCTTTCTTCGCCAGGTCCTTGCGCCGCTCCTCGGTAAGCGACGGAATGGGAATGCGGACGACCTTGCCGTCCGACTGCGGGTTCAGGCCGAGGTCCGACTTCCGGATCGCGCGCTCGATCTCGGGCGCCATCTTCGCGTCCCAGGGAGCCGCGACGATCAGCGTCGGATCCGGAACGGAAAGGTTGGCGACCTGGTTGATCGGGACCTCCGCTCCGTAGGCGGTCACCACGATCCCGTCGAGGAGAGCGAGGCTCGCCCTCCCGGTGCGCAGCGTCTTGAATCGCTCCTTCAACGCGAGAACCGCGTCGCCCATCCTCTTTTCGATGTCCTTCAATTCCTCTCTCATGACGCCTCGCTCTCTTCCGACACGAGTGACCCGATGTCCTCGCCGGTCACGACCCGAAGGATGTTGCCCCGGACGCGGAGGTTGAAGACCTTGATCGGAACGCCGTTGTCCATGCACAACGCGATCGCCGCGGCGTCCATGACCTGGAGGCCGGACTGGAGCGCCTCGCGGTAGGTCAGGGTTCGCAGGAACTTCGCGTCCGGATTCGTTTCGGGGTTCGAGTCGTAGACGCCGTCGACGCGGGTTGCCTTCAGGAGAACGTCCGCCTTGATCTCGTTCGCCCGGAGCGCGGCGGCGGAGTCCGTCGTGAAGAACGGATTCCCGGTGCCTCCGGAGAAGAGGACGACCCGGCCCTTCTCGAGGTGACGGACCGCGCGACGCCGGATGAACGGCTCGGCGATCTGGCGCACCTCGACCGCCGACATCAGGCGGTTGGATACGTGCCGCTTCTCGAGGGCGTCGGCAAGGGCGAGCCCGTTGATCACGGTGGCGAGGAGGCCCATGTGGTCCCCCGCCACGCGATCGATGCCCTGCGCCGCGGCCGCCATGCCGCGGATGATGTTCCCGCCTCCCACGACGATGGCGGTCTGGACGCCGAGCTCGTGGACTTCGCGGATTTCGTCGGCGATGCGGGCGACGACGTCCGGATCGATGCCGAAGGGACGCTCGCCCATGAGCGCCTCGCCCGAAAGCTTGAGGAGAACTCGGCTGTAAACGGGTCGCGGAGGCATTGGTCCGATTATCTCCGAGTGCGGATCCCGGACCCTCGGCCGGACCCGGTCTCTCTAAGCCTCGCCGGCCGCTTCGGACCGCGCCGGTGATTCCCCCAGCTTGAACCGGACGAACCGCAGGTCCAGGGCTTCCTTGCCACCCCGCTCGACGACGACCTGCCCGACCGTCTTCTCCGGGTCCTTGACGAACGCCTGCTCGGTCAAGACGGTCTCCTGGTAGAACTTCTCCACCTTTCCATCCGCGATTCGGTCGACGACGTTCGCCGGCTTCCCCGCTCCGGTCGCCTGGGCCCGGGCGATGTCCCGCTCGTTGTCCAGCATTTCGGCCGTCACCTCGGAACGCACCGCGAAGCGGGGATCCGACGCGGCCACGTGCATCGCGAGATCCTTGCCGAGCTCCGGGTCTCCGCCCCGGGTGCCGACGAGAACGCCGATCCGCCCGTTGCCGTGGACGTAGCTCGCGAACTTCTCGCCGGGCTGAGGGACGAGGCGGGCGAACCGGCGGATCGCGACTTTCTCCCCGAGCTTCGCGACGAGGTGGGAAACGCCATCCGCGACGGTCTCGGTCGTCCGATCATTCGCCGGCAGCCGCGCCAGGGCGGCGGAATCCCCGGCCCGCGTCTCGCCGAACGCGTCGTGCGCAGCGACCTGGTCGGCCAGCGCGTCTGTAAACGCGCGGAAGTCAGCGGTGCGCGCCACGAAATCGGTCTCGCAGTTCACCTCGAGCAGCACGGCCGCCTTCGGCGTGATGCGCGCGACCACGAGTCCTTCGGAAGCGGCGCGGTCCGCCTTGCGCGCGGCCGCCGCGAGCCCTTTCTTCCGGAGGATCTTCTTGGCTTCCTCGAAATCCCCGGAGGCCTCCACCAGCGCCCGCTTGCAATCCATCATCCCCACGCCGGTTTCGGCGCGCAGATCCGCCACGAGTTTTGAAGTAATTTCCATTTCTTCCTCTGGAACGATTTCCGGTTGCAGATTTCAGGCTAGAGGTCCCTCGTGACCCCTGAAACCTGACACCCGATACCTGAAACCTAGGATGCGTCCGCGACGACGGCGGTCTGCGAGAGCTCCGGTGTCCTCGGCCGATCTTCCAGCGAGGGCGCTTCGTCGGCCATCCGCTCCTCGTGGGCGTGCAGCCCCTCGAGGACGGCGTCGGCAACGCGCGAGGCGAAGAGACGGATCGCGCGAATCGCGTCGTCGTTGCCGGGGATCACGTGATCGATGACGTCCGGATCGCAGTTGGTGTCCACGACCGCCACGACCGGGATGCCCAGGATGTTCGCTTCCTTGACTGCGATGTACTCCTGCTTCGGGTCGATCACGAACAGCGCGTCGGGCAGCTCGTCCATCTCCTTGATGCCGGTCAGATTCTTCTGGAGCTTCTCCTTCTCGCGCTCGAGACGGAGGCGCTCCTTCTTCGTCAGGTTCTCGTTGTCTTCCTGCGCCAGCACGCCCTCGATCTCCTTCAGGCGGTGGATCGATTTGCGGATGGTCGAGAAATTCGTGAGGGTCCCGCCCAGCCACCGGGTGTTCACGTAGAACATCCCGCAGCGGTTGGCCTCCTCATAGATTGCGTCCTGCGCCTGCCGCTTCGTCCCCACGAACAGGAGGTTCTTCCCGGATGCGGCGAGCTCCGTCACGAATTTCGCGGCGTCCTTGAACTGCTTCAGGGTCTTCTGCAGGTCGATGATGTAGATGCCGTTGCGCTTGCCGAAGATGAACTTCTTCATCTTCGGGTTCCACCTCTTCGTCTGATGCCCGAAGTGGACTCCCGCTTCGAGCAGCTCCTTCATCGAAATCGAGACCAGGAAGCACCTCCTCTTTCCGCCGGACTCGGCCGGCGCCGTTCCAACCTTATCGCTTGCTGAACTGGAACCGGGCCCGCGCTCCGCGCTGGCCGTATTTCTTGCGTTCTTTCATCCGGGGGTCGCGGGTCAGAAAGCCCTCTTTCTTCAACTTCCCCCGAAGCTCCATGTTGAACTCCGTCAGGGCGCGGGAGATCCCGTGCCGGATCGCGCCGGCCTGCCCGGAAGCTCCTCCGCCCGCGACGCGGACGAGGATGTCGAACTTCTCCGCCGCGTCCACCGAAAGGAGGGGCTGCTTGATGATCATCTTGAGGACGTTGTTCGGGAAGTACTCGTCGAGAGGCCGTTTGTTGATGGTGATGGCGCCGGTGCCCGGGAGGAGCCGGACGCGCGCCATCGACGTTTTCCGGCGACCCGTGGCTTTGTACTGGACGGCTTCGGCGGTCAATTTGCCTCCGTGGTGCGCGGGCCGGCCGTGCGCCGGATCGGCGCCAGCGCCCGGGGCTTCTGCGCGTCGTGCGGATGCGCCGCGCCCTTGTAGACCTTGAGCTTCTTGAGTTGTTTGCGGCCCATGCGGGACTTCCCGAGCATGCCCCGGACGGCCGCTTCGACGAGCCGCTCCGGATGGCGGGCCTGCATCTCCCGCGCGCGCATCTCCTTCAGACCTCCGGGAAAACCGGAGTGCCT
>JBBQKV010000140.1:0-6452 GCA_038327245.1 Acidobacteriota bacterium | reverse complement strand
AGGTACGACGGTGCCGGCGGCGAGTGACTGGACCCAGAGCTTTCCTCCGGCGCCGAAGACGGCCCGTTCACCGTCGGGTGAGAGAGCGATCGGGGCCGAATCGTCGCCGGTCAGTCGGAACGACGTCTTCTCCGGAGGGTCGAGGAACGAGTGAACCGCCCGAACCGGTTGGCCGGTGCGGAGCCTCCGGACTTCGTTTCCGAGGAAGAGGACGCCGACGAGGAGGAGCGCGGCCGCGGCCCACGCGATCCAGTCGCGGCGTTTCCGCCGTTGCGGGGCGACCGCGGCAGCTCCGGTCTGGGAACCGCCTTCCGCGATCCACTTCAGCTCTCCTCCGAGATCGGCGGCGTTCTGCCAGCGATCCTCGGGGTCTTTCGCCAGCGATTTCTTCACGACGTGGTCGAGCGCCGGCGGCGACATCGGCTGGACCTGCGAGATCGGCGGCGGCTCGTCGCGCAGGATCGACGAGATCAGCGACGCCTGCGTTGCCCCCGAGAAAGCCTTCTTCCCCGTCGCCATCTCGTAGAGAACGCACCCGAACGCGAAGATGTCCGTCCGCGGATCCGCCTCACGTCCCTCTAACTGCTCCGGCGCCATGTACTGGAACGTCCCGAGGATCGTCCCCTCCTGCGTCAGGTTCGGGCTCCCCATCGCAGTCGGAACAGCCGTGAGATTGAGTCCCGCCATGGGATGTTGCGCTGCGGCCGTTTGCTCCCTTCCGGTCGCGTCGAGCGACCGCTCAAGTGTCTTGGCCAGGCCGAAGTCCAGGAGCTTCACGCCCGACTTCGTCAGCATCACATTGCCCGGCTTGAGGTCCCGGTGGACGATGCCCTGCCGGTGCGCCTTGTCCAGCGCGTCGGCGATCTGCATCCCGTAGCGCAACGTCTGCTCGAGCGGAAGGGATCCCTTGAGCAGCCGGTCGGCCAGTGTCTCGCCCTCCAGGTACTCCATCACCAGGTACTCGACGTCGCCTTCCCGGCCCACGTCGTGGAGCGCGCAGATGTGAGGGTGCGAGAGCTGCGAGATCGTTTTCGCCTCCCGCTCGAATCGCTGACGCACCTCCGGGGAGTTGGACAGGTGCGACGCCAGCACCTTGATCGCGACGGTACGATCGAGCCGAGTGTCGCGCGCCTTGTACACCTCCCCCATCCCGCCGGCGCCAAGCGGCGACAGGATCTCGTAAGGACCCAGACGCGAGCCGGGGGAGAGACTCACCTCACCACACCGTTCGGACGAGAGCGCTCGACCGGAGTCGTTCGTCGCGGGTCACGAGCGTCAGCCCTTCGGCGCGCGCGGTCGCCGCGATCAGGCGGTCAGCCGGATCGGGCGAAAAGCCGGCTGGAAACTGTGTCGCCAGAGCTGCGATCGTCGGCGTGATCTCGCGGAGTGAGACCCCCGTGGCCTTCAGGATCGCCTCGAGCGACGCTTCCGTAGTCCCCCGCGAGCGCAGCCGCCCCTTCGCGAACAGCGCGGCGATTTCCCACAGGCTGATCGAAGCGATCGCGATGCCCCCGGAACGAAGCGCTCGCCGGATCGCGGACGCCGCCGCCTTCGAGAGGCGCGCCGGCTCCGCGGCGAGCCACAGGAGAACGTGCGTATCGAGGAGAATCACCGTGAGCCTTTCCAGTCGGAGGGGGCAACGACGGACGCGACGATGTCCCCCACGATCTCGAGGTCACCGGCCAGGCATCCGAAAACGTCACCGTCCGGCTCCTCGATCGGGAGGAGCTGCACCACAGGCTTTCCCTTCTTGGTGATCACTACGGGTTCCCGGCGAGCCTTGACCTCGTCCATGATCTTGAGACAGCCGGCCTTGAACCGGGCGGCTGGAATTGTCTTCATGGTCACCTCTAGAAGACCATGGTTATATCACGATGACCAACTGCCTCTGCCCGGTGCAGACCTTTCCCATCCCGCCCGCGCCGCGGGGCGACAGGATCTCGTAGGGGCCGAGGCGGGAGCCGGCGGTGAGCGTCATGGGGTCTTTTTCGGATCGGCGCTCGAAAGACCTTCGGCTTCGAGCTTCAACAGCCAGAGCGATGAGCCACCGTTGCCGCGGCAATAGTAGAGATAGCGTCCGTCCGGCGAGATGGTCGGCTCTTCCACGAAGAGTCCCGTGTCCGGAAACCGCGTGACCTGCTCGACGCGACCCCCTTCGGCCGGTACGCGGTAGATGTTGCGGTGGCTCGGCTGGATGTAGATCCACCGACCGTCGGGCGAGTAGAACGGGTGGCGCATGCGCTCGTAGCCGGTCGTCAATTGCTGCATCGGGCCGCCCGCGGCGGGCATCTGGAAGAGCTGAATGACACCGTCCCGGAGGGCCGTCACGGCGATCGAGCGGCCGTCGGGCGAAAAGATCATGTCGAACTTGCTCCCGGGGGAATCCGTGAGCTGGACCGATTGACGCGACGAAATGTCGTAGAGGAAAACCTGCTCCGCTTCCTGGACCGATTTCGGGTAAAGGATTTTCTTGCCGTCCGGCGCTACGCTGTACGTCGAGCTGAAGCCCTCTCTCGTCACTCGGCCCAGAATCTCCTCGGAGCTGCTCCCATCCACGGCCACGATCCAGTTCGAGCCGACGTTCCCGGAAAGCAGGCGGCCCAGGACAAGCCTCCGGCCGTCGGGCATCCAGACCGGGCCGACCTGGCCGATGTCCTCGCCGGGTAACGGCAGCCGCTCGCGGCGGCCGCTCGCGAGGTCGAGGATCCAGAGTTCCGTGTGACCGAAGACGTCGCTGACGTAGGCCACGCGACGGCCGTCCGGGGACACGCTGGGATAGCCGTCGGTCACCCGGCCCGTCGAGAGCATCTCCTCGGGACCGGCGGCAGTCCCGCCTCCCGGCGCGAGCGGCAGGCGAGTGAGGTTGCGGGAGCCCGAGTCTTCCGCCACCGCGATCTGCAGCCCGTCTCGAGAGACCGCGAGATCCCGAAGGGACGCGGTCATGAGGCTGATCGTTCTCGCGACGCCCTCGACGACACCCCGATCCGGGTCGACCTCGGCAAATTGAACGCGGCTCCCGCCATGGGGGTCGAGCGCCATGTAGTAGAGGCGGCGGGAGGAGCCGTCCCATCCGTGGCCGAAACCCGTCAGCAGCGCGCGGGGACGGCCACCCGATGCCGGCTGCAGAAATACTCCATCGGTTTGCGTCTCAAAACTGACCCAGCGCCCGTCCGGCGAGCACACGATTCGAGCGATCTCGAACGATGACGCGTCACTGGCGAGGATCGCCCGGGGCGCGCCGCCGCCCGGCGAAACTTCCAGGATCGCGCGCCGGTTCTCCGGCCCGCTGATGTAGAGAATCCCGTTGCCGTCGGGGCGCCAGGTTGGAGAGTTCGCGTCTGGCGCAAGACGCCTCGCCGCGCCCCCGAGGGCCGGCACGACCCAGAGATCACCGCCGTACGTGCGTGCGCTGCGGACGAGCGTGCCGCCGATCTTGATCAAGCCGGTGCGGGAGGCGCGCGTCGAGACGAAGGCGATCGTATTGCCATCCGGCGAGAAGGCGGGCTGGACGTCCTGCGCCGGGTCGTTGGTGACGTTGACGTCCTGGCCCCCCGCACCGCGGCGAACGAAGATCTCGAAGTTGCCGCTTCGATCCGAGGCGTAGGCGAGCAGGCTTCCGTCCGGCGACCAGGAGGGCCACTCGGAGCTCGACGTATAGGTGAGGCGGGCGAGCCGGGTGACCTGGGGCGACCCCGTCGGGTATGGCAACCCGGTCGGCGCGCGCAGCCGGCCTCCCAGAAGAAAACCGGCCCCGAGCGCGGCGAGAAGAGCCAGAGCTCCGAGTGCCGGAATCAGCCAGGATTTCTTCACGCCGATCGCCGGCGCAACCTGTGTCGTCGCGCTCGGGCTTCCGATGGCCGTCTCGAGCGCGAACGCGAGGTCGTGCGCGGTATCGAAACGTTCCTCCGGCCGCTTCTCGAGGCAGTGGCGAAGGGTGCGCTCGATCGAAGGCGGGAACTTCCCCCCGGTCTCTCTCAGCTCAGGCGGGTCCTTCTGTGCGATTGCCGCCATGGTCTCCGCGGCCGACTCGCCGCGGAACGCGCGGTCGCCCGAGAGCATCTCGTACAGGATCGTGCCCAGCGAGAAGATGGCCGAGCGGTGGTCCGCCGCCCTGCCCCGAACCTGCTCCGGCGACATGTAGCCGACGGTCCCCATGACCGTGCCCGGCTCGGTGGCCGCAAGCGTCGGCGATCTCGTCTCGTCCGATTGCGCCGCCGTGACCTTCGCGAGACCGAAGTCGAGGATCTTGACGCGGCCTTCCGACGTGACGAAGACGTTCTCGGGCTTCAGGTCCCGGTGGACGATCCCCTTCTCGTGCGCGGCCGCGAGGCCGTGCGCGATCTGCAACCCATACTCCAGCGCTTTCCTCTGCGGGAGCGCGCCATCGGCGAGCCGTTCCCGGAGCGTCTCACCCCGGAGGAGCTCCATCGCCGCGTACACGATGCCGTCCTCGCGCCCGAGGTCGTAGATCCCGAGGATGTTCGGATGCGAGAGGGCCGCGACGGCCTTCGCTTCCCTCTCGAACCGCGCGAGCGCCGCCGAATCGGCAGCGAGCTTTTCCGGCAGGACCTTGATCGCGACCTCCCGGTCGAGCTTCGTGTCCCGCGCCCGGTACACCTCTCCCATCCCGCCCGCGCCCAGAGGCGACAGGATCTCGTACGGGCCGAGGCGGGAGCCGGCGGTGAGCGTCATTTCTTCGTGAGCTCCGCGGTCCAGTTGGTCAGGATCGTGATCGGCGAGAGATCCTGCGGCAGTCCGCCGACGACGAGAAACCGCTTCCCATCGTTCGCCACGTCGTATCGATAGGTGAAGCCCATGGCCCTCGCCTGGAAAAGAGGTTGGATGACCCCGACGTCGATGCTCGTGCCGTCGGTCTTCATCTGCGCCGCCATGAGCCGGTTGTCGGGCGCGAAATAGAACAGCTCTTTGCCGTCGCGACTCCAGCGTGGTTCGACGCCGCCGTTCTGCGAGACCTGCCATCGGCTGCCCGCGCCGGGAAAGGTCGCAACGTAGATCTCGAATCGACCCGTTTCGTCGGACTGGTACGCGACGTAGCGGCCGTCTGGCGAGAACCGGGCGACCGGCTCGAGCGCCGGCGTCGCCAGAAACGGCCGGGGCTTCCGGTCTCCGGTCAGCGGAAGCAGCCAGAGATCGTCCCGCTCGTTTTTGCGCTTCGCATAGAGAAAGAAGTTCCCGTCCGGTGAGAAACCGAGCGGGGCCTGGAACTCCACCGGATCGGATGCGAGCATGACCTCGGGCTCGGAACCGCCGATCGGCTTGGACACGATGTCGTAACCGGTTCCCCGGGGGTTCGAGATGCTGTGCGCGACCCGGCCGCCGTCGGGCGACCACGCGCACCATTCCTTGCTGCCCGCCCCGGTCGTGAACCGCCTCCGTGTGCCGGTTGCCAGGTCGATCATCCAGATATCCGTCTGTCCCGTTCGGAGATCAACGATCGAAGCGGTCGCGCGGTTCCCGTCAGGCGAAATCTCCGGATCGCCGCCGTTGAAAAACAGCGCCGGCTCTCCCACGGTTCCGAGAATCGCGCCGTTGCGATCGAGCCACCGGAGCGCCGAGAGCGTCTGTCCTTTTCCGGTCTGGTAGGCGAGCACGCCATTCGATGAAACCGAGAAGACGCCGCGGCTGAACCGCTCGTCCATGAGCTCGTCCGGGACGAGCGTGATCGGCTCGCCCTTCACCGCGAGCCGATCCAGGTCGAACTCCTGCGCTACGAGAGCGCCTTCGCGGACGTAGAGGAGGTGCCCGGATGCGTAAGCGACGTTCGAGGCGACGTTCAGGACGAGCTTCGAGTCCTTCGAGTCGAGCGATCCGACGCGAATCTCGGGGTCGTGACCGCGTCCGGCGCCGCTGCCGTGGCGGACGAGATAGAGAAAGTGTCTGCCGTCCGGAAGGAAGTACGGATATCGGTGCGTCGAGTCCTCACGACCGTAGACCGTCGCCTCGGTCACCTCCCCGCCATTGGCCGATACCCGCTGGACCGGGCCGCGCGCTCCGGGAGTGAACAGGATCACGCCGTCCCGGTTCCAGGTTCCCCCCCGGCTTTCCGTGCCGGGCGCCAGCGTGAAGACCGGACCGCCGTCGACGTCGATCTTCTTGAAGAAGCGGTCCGCGAAAAACCCGATGTGACGGCCATCGGGAGACCAGAACGGTCTCTGCGCGCCCTCCGTGCCGGCGAGCGGACGCGCGTCGGGCTCCGAGAGCTTTCGCACCCAGAGAAGATTCGGGTTCTCTCCCTTTCTCGCCGTGAAAACGAGGCGGGAGCCGTCCGGTGATATCTCGACCGGTCCCGCGTCGATCCACGTCGAGAGGAACTCCGCCCCTTCCGGCGGAAGAATCGAGGCGCGCAGAACGCTCGCCGCGGGCGCCGGGCGGGTGAAGAGACGCGCGGTGAGTCCGATCGTCGCCGCCAGAAGGACCGCCGCGACGATCCA
>JBBQKV010000139.1:0-6466 GCA_038327245.1 Acidobacteriota bacterium | reverse complement strand
GAGCCGGGGGTCCGGGACGAACATCAAGATGTTCGACTTCTTCGCGGCGGGGTTGCCGACGGTCACGACCTCGGTCGGCGCACGCGGTCTCGGCGCGGGCGCCGGAGCCGCCTACCTCGTGGCGGAACTCGACGACTTCCCGGCGCAGATCCGGGGCCTCCTCGAATCGCCCGCTCGCCGCCGGCGGATGGCGGCGTCCGCCCGGGCGCTCGCCGAATCCCGCTTCGACTGGCGCGCGATCGGCGCCTCCGCGGGGCGCGTGGTGCGCGGCGTCGCCACCGGTTCGACCGCGGAGCTCGAGCGGCCGGCCCGCTTCCGCCTGGCCGTCCTTTCGACGTGGAGCACCCGCTGCGGCATCGCGGATTACACCGAGTCGCTCACCCGCGGTTTCCCCCCCGACGCCGACGTCCGGATCTACGCGGAGGCACGCTCCTGCGGCGCGGCAGAGCCGCACGTCCGCAAGAACTGGGAGATCGGGCTCCACGACCTGGCGCCGCTCGAGGCCGACCTCGAGAAGGACTCGGTCGGCGTCGTCCTGCTCCAGCACAATGCGGCGTTCTACAGGGAAGAGGAGTTCGGGGTCCTTCTGAGGAGACTGCGCGAACGGCGCATTTCCACGGCGGTGACGCTGCATGCCGCGCGGGGCCTCCGGCTCGAACCGGAGCTCGCCGCGGAGCTCGGCCGTGTGGAGCGAATCTATGTCCACCGGGCGAGCGACGGCGAGTGGCTCGAGAAGCACGGCGTCGGAAGCCGCGTCCAGGTGATTCCCCAGGGCATTCCGCAGCTCCCTCCCCGCTCCGCGGAGTGGGTCAAGAACCGAATCGGCCTGGCCGGAAAATTCGTGATCGGTCATTTCGGGTATCTGCGGCCGCACAAGGGTGTCCGGGAGCTCATCGAAGCGTTCGAGGTGCTCGCGGAGACGATGCCGCTCGCGCACCTTCTCCTGCTCTGCGCCGAATATCCCAGCGACGATTCCCGGGAGTACCGCCGCGAATGCGAAGCGCGGATCGCGGCGTCGCCGTTCCGGGACCGGATCCACGCCAGCTTCGAGCACCTGCCCCTCGACACGGCCGGGTTTCTCCTCCAGGCGTGCGACGTCATCGTGTTTCCATACGCCTCGTCGGACGAGTCGTCGAGCGCGGCCGTGCGGCTGGCGATCGCGTCCCGCAGACCCATCGTCGTCAGCGGCTCCGGAATCTTCGAAGAGCTCGACGGAATCGCGGAGGTGGCGACGTCGCGCGAGCCCGGGCCCCTGGCTGCGTTTCTCTCGACCTTCGCGGAGGCGGGCGCGCGGGACGGCGCGGGCGAGCGTCTCCGGAGGTTCGCGGTGGAGCGCGACTGGGCCCGCGTCTCCTCCTTCGTGTGGGGAGACCTGCGGTCTCTCGACCGGGCGGGGCTCTGAAGGCGCCTCCGGCAATGTCGCGCGACCCTCTCTTCCGGACCGAGCTCGCGGGCGAAGCCACCTCGCGCCAGGCGGAGGATGCCATCCATCCCCGCATCGGCGTCTGGGGCCGATTCGACTCGGCGGGTTTCGCGGACCTCGTCCAGCCCGAGATCCTGGAGCGCGAGATCCGACGGCGACTGCCGGAGTCGGAGCTGCGCCTCTACTCTCCGCTCGACGGGGGAGGGGCGCTCTCCTCGGATCCGGGGTTCGCGACCGTGGATCCGGGCACGTGGAGCTCCCGCCGCGCAACCGAGCTGGCCGGCAATCTCGACTGCGTCTTCGTGACCGGCGACCTCTTCGGCGTCTCCGACGACGTTGCTCCGTCCGTCGCCGCCTCCGGCGGCGGCGCCCCCCGCCTTGCACCGTTCCTGGTCGAGGGCCTGGGGCCCGAGCTCGAGGCGGCGTGCCCGGTCGCGTGGAGCGCGGTGAGCGTGGCCTTCGACCTGGAGCCCGAGGAAGCGCAACGGGTCCGGAAAGCGCTCGCGGGCCGGCCGTACGTCTCGGTCCGCGACGAGGCATCCCGGCTGCGATTGCAACGCGCCGGGATCGAGAGCGAGATCGTCCTGCTCCCGGAGCCGCTCCTGCTGCTCCCGCGCGCCTTTTCGGAAGAGGTGCTGGCTCGCCGTCTCGAGTACTTGAAGTTCATGGAGTGGTTCCCGCCCACCGGCGATCCTCTCGTGATCCAGCTCGGTCCCGCGGTCGGAGAACGCGCCGAGACTTTCGCGGCGACGCTCGCGACCGCGCTCGAACGGTCGCCGATGCCGCTCGTTCTCGTGGACCTCGGCCCGCGCCGCGCCCGAGACTCCCGGCTCGCGGACGCCCTGTCGCGGTTCCCTTCCATTCCGATTTTCCGGCTGCCGTCGGACGCGCCGGTCAGCGACATCGCCGCGGCGCTCGCCCACGCCCGGGCGTTCGTCGGGACCTCGGCGCGGGCCTCCGTCGCCTGTTCGGCCTTCGGGGTGCCGGCCCTCGTCCTGGACCGTACTCTCGGGGGAACCTCGCGGCAGCTCGGCCTCGCGATCCGGAAGCTGATTCGCATGCCCGCGGGCGCGGGCGCCGATCCGGCGGAGACGGCGCAGCTGGACGCCCACTTCGATCGCCTCGCCGGTCTCGCGGAGGCCGCGCTCGTCCGCCGGCTCCGCCGCGGAGGCGTTTCGGAAGAGGTCCTGCTCGCGCGCCTGCGCGAGAACGACCGCGTTCTCGAATCCTGGCGCGCCGCGTACGCCGCGCGGTCGCAGCAGGTCGTGGACCTGCGCCTTCGGATCGCTGCGGTGGCGGAGGGGGAGCGCAAGCTCGCCGCCGAAGTGAAGGATCTCCAGGACGAGGGCGCGCGCCGCCATCACGCGTGGGCGGCGGCGACGGCGGAGCTCGCGACCGAGCGCGCGCAGGTCGAGTCGATATCCCGGGACCTCGCGGGCGAACGCTCCCATCACGAGTCGGTATCCCGGGATTTCGCGGCCGAACGGGAAAACCTGGTGCGCGCGATCGCCGAGCGCGACGAGCTGGCGCGGGTCGCCGGGGAGATCCGCCAGAGGCTCGTGCAGGTCGAGGCCGACCTCGCGGAGGCGAAGGCCCAGTCGAGCTTCGAGGCCGACCAGGCCGAGCGCCGCCAGAAGCGGACGGCCGAGGAAATCCTCTCTCTGCGGGCCGAGCTCGACCGCGTTCGCGAGCGACTGGACAAGGCCCGCGCTGGATCCTCCGAGCTGCGCATTTCCAACACCCTTCTGTTCACGGAGATCGCCGAGATGCGCGCGGACGGCGGGCGATCCGTCGCGCTCGTCGGCGAGCTCCAGGCGGAGGTGGAACGGCTCCAGGCGATCCTCTTCTCGATGACACGGCTGGAACGCTGATGAGCCGGCTCGTCTTTCCGGCCGCGAATCGACCTTCGGTCTCGATCGCCGTCGTGACCCACGGGGCAGAGCGCTGGGTCTGGAAGGCGCTCTCCGCCCTCCTCGACCACACCGAGCCTCCGTACGAAGTCATCGTCGTCGACAACGCGTCCCCGCGCGGGATGGTGCGCCGGTTTCAGTCGGACCTCGAGAACATTCGCCTGGTCGTGAACCCCGAGAATCGCGGCTTCGGTCCGGCGAACAACCAGGCGGCCGCGCTGGCCCGGGCGCCGCTCCTCGTCTTCCTGAACAGCGACGCTCTCGTGCACGACGGGTGGCTCGCGTACCTGCGGCAACGGCTGGACGCGAGTCCGGACACGGCCGCGGTGGCGCCGCGGCTGCTCAACCTCGACGGCACACTTCAGGAGGCGGGCTCGCTTCTCTTCGGGAACGGCTACACGCAATTCGTGGGATTCGGCGACGATCCCGCCCGGCCAGCGTATCGGTTTCCCCGGGAGGTCGACTACGCCTCGGCCGCGTGCCTGCTCGTCCGGGCCGGGCCGTTCCGAGAGGTCGGCGGCTTCTCGGCGCGTTACGCCCCGGCGTACTACGAAGACGTAGACCTCTGCCTCGAGCTGCGCCGCCACGGCTATCGGACCCTGTACGAGCCCCGGGCCGTCGTAACGCACGCGCGCGGCGCCTCCGGAGATCCGGGGGGCGCGAAGCGCCTGTGGTCCCGGAATCACCCGATCTTCTTCGCGCGGTGGAAGGAGTTTCTCGCGACCCGGCCGGAACACACGCCCGATGACGGAGACCCGCGTCTTCAGGCGGCCGCGCGCGACGCCTCCGCGGTCGGTCGGATCCTGATGGTCACCCGGAAGTTCCCGGGCCCCGCGCCGGCGGGTGACCCCCGGGCCGCGGAGCTCGCGAAGTGGCTGGCGCACGCCTATCCGTGGACGCGCCGGACTCTGCTGTCGGAAGCCTCGGCTCCCGACGCGGACGCCGTGGACGAGATCGCCGGACTCGGCTGGGAGGTCGCGGATGCCGCGGCGATCGGGGAGCGACCGTTCCACTACGACGCCGTGATCCTGCGAGGGCTGGAACCGTCCCATTCGTTCGAGACCCTCCTCGAAGGAATCCGCGGCGACGCCGCCTGGATCCGCGACCCCGACGACGAGCCCCTTCGAACGGAGCGGGACTTCGTCCACGCGATCGCGGCCGCCGGCGTCCCGGCCCAGAATCTGGCTTCGCCTCCGGCCCTCGCATAGACTCTCCCCATCCTGCAACGTTTTTCGGGGGGTTCGTGACAAACGACTCGGTCGGGGAAGAACGCCGAGCCCTTCCGGATGCCCGGAAATACGGCGAAAACGAGGCGGAGCTCCTGCAGTTGCGCCTGCGGCTGAAGGAGAGCGTCGCGCGCGAAGTCCGGCTGGTGGAGAGAACCGTCCTGGCGGAGGAGAACCTCGAGAGCGCGCTCACGACCGAGCACGAGTTGCGGCTCCAGCTCGGGCGCTACGCCGAGTTTCACCGCGCGGTCACGCGCTCGACGGCCTGGAGGCTGATCCAGGCCCTCCGGCGGCTCGTGGGGAGGGAGTGGTGAACCCGGACTGGACGATCGTCTACCTCGAGGCCCGCGTCGCGTACTTGGAGAAGCAACTCGTGGAAACGTCCGCGATCTACCGGGCGTTCGTTCGGGAGGCCTGCGACGAGGACGTGACCAACGCGTCGCGCGCGGCCATGGGTCTTCCGCCCCTGCCGCGCGCGGGGTTCGGCCTTCGCGGGTGGACGGAGACCACGACGCTCGTGCCGGGGGACGTCGAACGCACGATGCTGGAGCTGTGGCGCTCGGTGACGCCTCCGGATTTCGGCGACCGGGAATGAGCCCGCGGAAAGCGACGCTGATCGTCCTCGCGTGGAATCGCTGGGACCTGACGAAACGCTGCCTCGACACCCTGCTCGCGACGGACCTCACGGGCGCCGAGGTGCTCGTGGTGGACAACGGCTCGACCGACGAGACGCCGCGGGCGCTGGCGGACTACCCCGGCGTTCGCGTGATCCGGAATTCGAAGAACCTCGGATTCGTGGGCGGAAACAACGTGGGGATCGCGGAGGCGGACCCGGAGTCCGACGTCGTCCTGCTGAACAACGACGTGGAGTTCGTCCAGTCCGACTGGCTCCAGCGGCTGCGCGCCTGCGCGCACGAGACAACCGGCGCGGGCGTGGTGGGCTGCCGCCTCGTTCTCTCGGACGGGCGCCTGCTGCACGCCGGCACCTACATCCTGCCGGACACGATGTGGGGCCAGCAGCTCGGGTCGCTCGAGAAGGACGTGGGCCAGTACACCGGCACCCGGGAGGTCGAGGGAATCGTCTTCGCCTGCGCCTACCTCCGGCGCGAGGTGCTCCGGTCGATCGGGAGCCTCGCGACCGACTTCGAGTCGTACTTCGAGGACACCGACTACTGCCTGCGCGCGAAGGCTGCCGGGTTCAAGACCCTGCTGTGCGGCGCGGTCACGCTCGTCCACAACGAGCACGGCTCCACGACCGGGGACGACGGCCGGTTCATGCGGATCTTCAAGGCCAGCCAGGCGGTGTTTCGGAAGAAGTGGGAGACCGCGCTCGAGTCCCGGTACACGCAGGATCTCCTCTGGCAGTCCATCATGAATTTTCCGACCGGCTACGCCATGAGCACCCGCGAGATCCTGAGGGCGCTCGACCGCCGCGGCGTCCGGGCCCGGTACCGGTACGTCTATGGTCCGGGAACGCCCTTTCCTCTGGCGGAACCCGAGTTCTCCGGCGACTACGTGATGAACGTGATCGCGTCGCGCAACGGGACCCGTCGTTCTTCTGTCGGGGTCGTGTACGGCCAGGGAGACGTCTTCGACCGGAATCGCGCGCGCCGCAAGGTCGGCTTCACGATGCTCGAGGTCGACGGGTTTCCCGCCGACTGGGTCCGCCAGGCCAACCGGATGGACGAGGTCTGGGTTCCGACCGAGTTCAACCGGCAGGGCTTCGCGGCCTCCGGCGTCAAGCGGCCGATCCACCGGGTTCCGCTGGGAGTGGATCCCAACTACTTCCATCCCGGGATCCGCGGGATTCCGAATCCCAACGGGGAGTTCGTGTTCCTCTCCAACTTCGAGTGGGGCGAGCGCAAGGAGCCGTGGCTTCTCCTGAAGGCGTTCAACGACGAGTTCCG
>JBBQKV010000138.1:0-6601 GCA_038327245.1 Acidobacteriota bacterium | reverse complement strand
GACAAAGATCGGCGGCGCGCCGGGGTCTTCCTCGAAGACCGTCCGAACCATTTCCGCCGCTGCCTCACCCTCGAGAAGGAGCAGCACCGCGTCGATCCGCCGGTTCCGCGCGAGCCGGTCGAGCGCCTGCTCGACGTCGCTGGCGTGGAGGAGCTCGAGCGACGGCATCCGCGCCGCGGCGTCGTCGAGGTCCCGCGCCCGGGCCGGCTCCGAGACGACAAGGACCGTGATCATCGCGACTCTGCCGGCAAAGCCGTCCGCCCGGCGCCCGAGACCCACAGCGTCGCGACGCCGCCCGGGACGATCGATTCCTCGCGCAGCGGGCTCGTGTGAAACGTCAGCGTCCAGAGTCCCGCCCGGTCGGGATCGAAGCGGAACGTGAACTCCCGGTCGCGCCCGAACCGGATGCGGTCGAGCGTCGCGGCCCCGACGACCTTCAGCGTCACGTTGCCCTCTCCCACGAGCGCCTCCTCGATCCGGGGGTACGAGTACGACGTCCGGCCGTTCGCCTCCGCCCGCGTGAGCTCCCGCGGAACCGGCTCCCACGCGATCGTGACGAACTGCAGGCGGCGTCCCGCGACCGGCAGACCGCTCACGGCGACGACGCTGGAGGTCGGGGAGAGCCGCTCCACGCGCAGCCACGCGAGGTGGCGAACCAGGAACTCCTGCGCCATTCGGAAATCTCCGCGCGACAGCGCGTATCCGACGCCGACGTGGGTCGCGTCCGGATCGAGGATCGTGCGCCGGTGTCCGTCGTACGGCGGCTTTTCCGCCAGCATCGATGCGTGACCCTCCAGCGCCAGCGTCTCCGCGGGATCGTCGAAGGACGAGCCGCTCGTCTTCCAGGTCACCGAGTTCTCGAACTGCATGCCGAACACCCCGGCGAAGGACGTTCGCGCGTACGGCGGAAGGCCGTCGGTGAGGTAGTGACCGCTGGTGTTCTCCCGGATCTGGCTCGCGCAGAACGCGTCGGCGACCCGCGACACGCCGTCGTCCCAGGCCACGGCCGGCAGGCCCGCGTCCCGGCGATCCCGGTTGATCCGGTCGAACACGGCGGCCTTCACCGGGTCCTGGGGTCGCGCGCCGGCCGGTGGATACGAATCCTCGACCGGCGTGACGAGCGCGGGCGCCACGACCGAGAGGGCCGGCGAGGCTTCGACCCCGGGGGGCGCGGTTCCCGCGCAGGATGCCGCGAAGAGCGCCGCGAGAACTCCCGCCGCGCGTGTTAGCTTGACCGCCAAATGACGCCGATCCGCTTCGGGACGTCGGGATGGCGCGCGGTCATCGCCGAGGAGTTCACGTTCGCCAACGCCCGCCGCGTCATCACGGGAATCGCCCGGGTGCTCGCGGAGGACGGCCATCGGGGAAAGCTCGTGCTGGTCGGTTACGACACCCGCTTCCTCGCCGAGCGCTTCGCCGCGGAGGCCGCGCGGATTTTCGCGCGCGAGGGGTTCGCGGCGGAGGTTTCCACCCGGCCGGTCCCGACGCCCACGCTCTCTTTCGAGATCCGGCGCCGGGGCGCGGCGGGGGGCGTCAACTTCACCGCGAGTCACAATCCGCCACGGTACCTCGGGATCAAGTTTTCCACGAGCGACGGCGCGCCCGCGCTCCCCGAGCTGACGGCGAGGATCGAGGGGGAGCTCGCCCGCATGGCCGACGTCACCCCCCCGAGCGACTCGTCGCCCCTGGCGCCGTTCGACCCCGCGCCCGCTTACCTGGCCGACCTGGGCGGCAAGGTGAGCGCCGCCGACGTCGCCCGCGGCGACCCGCACTTCTCCCTCGATTTCCGGTTCGGGACGTCCGTCGGCTTTCTCGACGCATTCCTGGAGTCGGCGGGCGTGCGCCTGTCCCGCCTGAACGCGAAGCGCGATCCCCTCTTCGGCGGCGAGTCCCCGCAGTGCGGCGAAAAAGAGCTCGTGCGCCTGGGGGAGGAGATCCGGAGCCGCGGCTCCCGCCTCGGGCTCGCGTGCGACGGGGATGCCGACCGATTCGGCGTCTGCGACGAGAGGGGCATCTACGTCTCGCCGAACCGGATCCTCGCGCTGCTCCTGCGCGACCGCCTCGGCCGCAAGGGGGTCCGCGGCGGCGTGGCCCGGAGCGTCGCGACGACGCACGCGCTGGACGCGATCGCGTCGAAGTTCGCGGTGCCGCTCTACGAGACCCCCGTCGGCTTCAAGTACATCGGCGAAAAACTGATCGCGGGCGAGATCGTCTTCGGCGGCGAGGAGAGCGCGGGCCTGACGGTCCAGGGCCACGTCCCCGAGAAGGACGGGATCCTGGCCGACCTCCTCGTCGCGGAGATGTGCGGCGCGACCGGCAAGACGATCCCGGAGCTCTCCCACGAGCTCGACTGCGAGATCGGTCCGTACCGCTCGACGCGCGTGGATCTCCCGCTCACCCCCGAAGAGAAGAAGAAGCTGGGATCGCTCGCGTCCTCTCCGCCGAAAACCGTGGACGGAAAGCGCGTCGAGTCGGTCAACACGATCGACGGAATGAAGTTGCTTCTGGAGGGTCGTTGTTGGATTCTGATTCGCGAGTCGGGCACGGAACCCCTCGCGCGCGTCTACGTGGAGGGGCGATCGGACGAGGAGGTCGCGTCGCTCGCGCGGGCGGCCCGGGAGCTGGTGGCGGTCTAGCAGTGGACTTCGCGATACAGGACATCTCGGCCCGCGAGATCCTGGACTCCCGCGGAAACCCGACGGTCGAAGTCGAGGTCCGGCTCTCCGGAGGGGCGAAAGGACGCGCCGGAGTCCCGTCGGGCGCCTCGACCGGGACCCGCGAGGCGATCGAGCTGCGGGACGGCGACCCGAAGCGGTACGGCGGCAAGGGCGTCCGGAAGGCCGTCGGCCACGTCAACGGCGAGATCCGCCAGAAGCTCGAGGGCGCGGACGCCCGCGACCAGGCTCGGGTGGACCGGACGCTGGTCGAGCTCGACGGCACGCCGAACAAGTCGCGCCTCGGCGCCAATGCGATCCTCGGCGTCTCCCTCGGGGTGGCGCGCGCGGCGGCTTCGGCGTCGGGAGTCCCGCTCTACCGGTCCTTCGGCGGCGCGTCGGGCACGACCCTTCCGGTGCCGATGATGAACTTGATCAACGGCGGCGCCCACGCGGACAACCGGCTCGACCCCCAGGAGTTCATGGCGTGCCCCGTGGGCTTCGACACGTTCGCGGAGGCGCTGCGCGCCGGCGCCGAAACGTTCCACGCGCTGAAGAGCCTCTTGAAGAAGCGCGGCCTCTCGACCGCGGTGGGTGACGAGGGGGGCTTCGCTCCCGACATCCGATCGTCGCGCGAGGCGCTCGACCTCCTCGTCGCGGCGATCGAGTCCGCGGGATACCGGCCGGGCGATGACGTCGTTCTGGCGCTCGACCCCGCGGCGTCCGAGTTCTACCGCGACGGAAAGTACGAGCTGGCGGGGGAGGGACAATCCCTCGACAGCCCGGGCATGGTGGCGTACTGGCAGAAGCTCGCCGCGGAGTATCCGATCGCTTCCATCGAGGACGGGCTCGCGGAGGGCGACCGGGAGGGATGGATCGAGATGACGCGCGCGCTCGGGCGCAAAATGCTGCTGGTGGGAGACGACGTCTTCGTGACGAACTCGGAAATCCTCGCCCAGGGCATCGCGGATGGCTTAGCGAATGCGCTCCTCGTGAAGCTGAACCAGGTCGGCACCGTCAGTGAGACACTGGAAGCGGTGAAGCTCGCACAGTCATCGGGCTATCGGACGATCGTGTCGCACCGGTCCGGCGAGACCTGCGACTCCTCGATCGCGGACCTCGCGGTCGCGGTGAACGCCGGTCTGATCAAAACGGGCTCGGCTTCCCGCGGCGAGCGGCTCGCGAAGTACAACCGGCTGCTCGCGATCGAGGAGGAGCTGGGCGGGTCGGGGACGTTCGCGGGGCGGGGCGCGTTTCCGTCGTGAGCGCGCGCGCGACGCCGGCGCCCCGGCGCGAGCCGAAGCCGATGGTTGCGTTTTTCGTGTCGCTCGGCGTCTCCGCGCTGCTTCTCGGGATGATCCTCGTGAGCGACGGCCGCGTGATGGAGCTGCGGAAGGCGAAGGCGGAGGTCCGCGAGCTCGACCGCAAGCTGGCTAACGAGAAGAAGGAGAACGCCCGCCTGGTCGCGGCGATCCAGGCCGCGAACCGCGAGGAGTTCCCGGCGGAGAAAGTCGCCCGCGAAGAGCTGAACCTCGTTCACCCCGAGGACGTCGTCCTCCTCTACCCGGACGGAACCCTGACGAAAGACAAGCCGACGCCCGCGGCCACGCCGGCGAAGAACGCCCTCGCGCGCACGGCGCCGGCACCCGCGGCGGCCCCGCGGCAGAACCCGGAGTAAACGCATGGCTGGCTGCGAGCACGTTTCCCAGATCCGCGAGGTCGAGCCGAGCGCGACGGCTGCGACGGCTGCGAGGACTGCCTGAAGATCGGCGACGCGGTGCACCATCCGATCGTGCAGTCGTTCGAGCCCGGCGAGGACTGGCTCTGGTGCTACGTGGACGAGGTCTTCCCGGAGGCGGCGTCGTGACCACCGAGACGTGGCCCGATCTCCCGCTCGCTGAGTGGGCGGAGACGCGGGAGACGCTCCACCTCTGGACCCAGATCGTCGGTAAGGTGCGGCTGACCCAGACTCCCTGGATCAACCACTCGTGGCACGCCACGTTCTACGTCACGTCGCGCGGCCTGACGACGTCGCTCATTCCGCACGGCGAACGGCAGTTCGCGATGACGTTCGACTTCGTCGACCACCGGCTCGTGATCTCCACCGTCGAGGGCGACCAGACGACGATCGCGCTCGTCCCCAAATCCGTCGCGACGTTCTACCGGGAAGTGATGAAGGCGCTCGACGATCTCGGGCTGCCGGTCGAGATCCACACGCATCCCTCCGAGATCGCGGGCGGCATCCCGTTTTCCGATGACGAGACCCACGCCGCGTACGACGGGGAATATGCGCGGCGCTTCTGGCGGACGCTCGCCTCGTCGCACCGTGTCCTCCAGCAGTTCCGCTCCACGTTCCTGGGGAAGGCGAGCCCGGTGCACTTCTTCTGGGGAGGCTTCGACCTGTCGCTGACCCTCTTCTCGGGAAAGCGCGCGAAGCCGAGCGATATGAAGATGCCGCACATGCCCCTGTGGGTGTCGCGCGACGCGTCCACGCACGAGGAGGCAGCGTTCGGTTTCTGGCCCGGCAACGTCGGCGGCCCGTGGGCGGACCCCGCGTTCTACGCCTACGGGCACCCGGCGCCGAAAGACTTCCCCAAAGCGAAGCTCCGGTCGGCAGCGGCGACCTTCCCCGAAGCGATGGGGGAGTGGGTCCTGCCCTACGACGCGGTGCGGAAGGCGAAGGATCCCGACTCGGAGCTGCTCGGGTTTTTCGAAGATACCTACTCGGGCGTTGCGGAACCGGGGAAGTGGCGCAAACGACTGGTCCGGACCGCGAAGCTCCCGCGCAAAGGACACGCACGGACCACGAAGCGCCCGCGCGGCTGAACGCCGGCGTGCTTGACCCCGCTCCCGCTATTCGTTAAGGTCCGCCTTCCTGACGCGGGGTGGAGCAGCCTGGTAGCTCGTTGGGCTCATAACCCAAAGGTCGCAGGTTCAAATCCTGCCCCCGCAACCATGAAAACAAAGGGGTTGGGCGATCTTGCCCAACCCCTTCTTCTTCCGCCCTTACGGGAAATGGCAGCGGCCTTACCACTGCGCGATTACTCGATCGTCACCTTCCGGGCGAGAATCGAGCCGTCCGCCTGAAGAATCCCTTCCACATCCACCGTCACGGCGGTCGTGACGTCTGAGAAGGTCGCGGAACTGCCGCGCTTCCTGAACGTCGTCGAGGAGTTGGTCTTAACAGTCACTGGAGCACCCGTACTCTGCACGACGAAGCTCATCTCGGTTGTGTTGACCGATGTCACGGTGCCGGTGACCTCGCGGTTGCCGCCGACATTCTCGTCCTGAAGTTTGATCTCGGTCGCCAGGTACGTATTGTCCGGCTGCAGGAGAGCTTTGACGTGCACGCGCATGCCGACCTGGATCTGCGAGAGCGTGATCGTCGTCTGGCCGTGACGCAGGACGGTCGTGCTGGTGGCCTTGACAACGACGGCCCCGAGGCGCTGGTCGAGAACCGTCAGCGTGCCGGCGTCGGTGCTGACGGCCGAGACGAGCCCTTCAATCTCCTCCCCGGCGTTGCCGCGCGGGACAACGACGGCGGTCGAGCCCATCACGGCGACGGTGATCGCGTTGGTCCCGGAGGAGACCTGGACGGTGGCGCGCGCGTTGATGTCGGCGCGCGAGAACTCCAGATCGACGTTCCCCACCGGGACGCCGGTCAGAGAAAAATTGCCCGAGGCGTCCGTCTGGGTGGAGCGGCCCGTCTGGACTACGCGCACCGTCACCTGCGCGAGGCCGATTCCGGTGCCCTGCGTTGTGGCACCCAACGTCCCGCTGCCGCGAACTACGGTTCCCATGACCGTGGCGCTGCCCGCGGGCGATGTGGGCGAGGAGGACGACTCGTCACAGGAAGCCGTCAGAAGGAGCGCGGAGAGCGCGCAAACCGTGAACGAAACTGTTCGTGGGATTCGCAACCGAGGAAACATATGGTCCTCCGTGGATAG
>JBBQKV010000137.1:0-6607 GCA_038327245.1 Acidobacteriota bacterium | reverse complement strand
TGGGGAGCGCTCGCCTACCTGACGGTCTTCGGGACCGCGCTCACCTTCGTCGGGCTCTTCTGGCTGATCAAGCGGGTGCCCGTCTCGATCATCGGCACGATTCCGCTCGTGGACACCCTGATCGCGGTCCTTCTCGGCGCGCTGGTGCTCGGGGAGAAGCTCCCGCTCCGGACCCTGGTCGGAGGGGCGCTGATCCTCGTCGGCGTCTTCCTCGCCACGCGAGGGGGTCGGTCTGAGGCAGTCGCCGCCGGCTGAGCCCTAGAGTCGAAGCCAGCCCCGCGTCAGGAAGTCCGAAAGGGTCAGCGCGAGCAGGATCGCCAGCCAGAAGAGACCGCCGGCGATCACGATCTGCGTCAGCCGCGGGCTGTACTTGACGTGCATGAAGAACAGGACGACGAGCGTCGCCTTCAGAAACGCGATCGCCAGCGCCACGACCGTGTTCCAGGGCCCGAGGTCCAGGAAGGAAACCGCGGTCGTCGTCGCGGTCAGCACGAGGAGCGCCGCGAAGACCGCGAAGTAGACCTTCGGCGGGACGACGTGCTGAGTCATCAGTGCAGGTGCCGCCCGATCAGGTACAGCAGCGGAAAAAGAAAGATCCACACGATGTCGACGAAGTGCCAGTACAGACCGGAGACCTCGACCGGCGTGGAGTAATCCGGACCGTAGCGTCCCTTGCGCGCCTGCAGCACGAGGACCGTCAGGAGCCCGAGCCCGATGATCATGTGCGCGGCGTGGAGCCCGGTCATCGCGAAGTAGAGCGAGAAGAAGATCTCGGCCTGCCTCGCGTCCGGACCCGGAAAACGGAAGCCGGGGCCCGGGACGAGGTGATCGTGGAACTTGTGCGCGTACTCGACCCCCTTCACTCCGAGGAACGTGACCCCGAGCGCCATCGTCGCGACGAGGAAGCCGATGATCGCCTTGCGGCGGCCGAGCACCGCAAAGTAGACCGCCATCGCCATCGTCAGGCTCGAAATGATCAGGACGGCTGTGTTCAGCGTCCCGAGCGCGATGTCGAGGTGCCGGCTCGCTTCGGCGAACGCCAGCGGGTACTGCGCCCGGTAGACGGTATACGCGAGGAAGAGGCCGCCGAAGAAGAGGATCTCGGTGACGAGGAAGACCCACATTCCGAGCGACGAGGCGTCGCGCTGCTGCGCCATCGTATCGAAGTGGTGCTGGAGCTCACGATCGGCCGGGTTGGGCTGCGCCGTCGTCTCAGCCAACGATCTCGAGCTCCGAGGAGTAATGGTACGGGTCCCCGGTCACGACCGGCGTGACCAGGAAGTTCTCGGTGGGCGGCGGCGACGGCGTGTCCCACTCGAGGCCGGTGGAGCCCCAGGGGTTCGCCGGCGCCGTCTTCCCGTAACGCATCGACCAGATGAAATAGATCATGGGGATCACGTAGCCGACGCCGAGGATCGACGCCCCCGCCGTCGACATCACGTTGAGCACCTGGAACTCTTCGGGGTACGCGTGGTAGCGACGCGGCATCCCGAGATACCCGAGGAGGAACTGCGGGAAGAACGTGAGGTTGAATCCGACGAAGATGACGAGCGCGGAGAACCGCGCCCACGCCTCGGGGTAGAGCTTCCCGCTGATCTTGGGCCACCAGTAGTGGATGCCGCCCATGTATCCCATGATGGCCCCGCCCACCATGATGTAGTGGAAGTGAGCGACGACGAAGTAAGTATCGTGCACGTGCACGTCGAAGCCGAGCGACGCCAGAAAGAGCCCGGTCAGCCCGCCGATCGTGAAGAGGCCGATGAACCCGAACGCGTAGAGCATCGGCGTCCGGTACGAGATCGACCCCTTGTACATCGTGGCGGTCCAGTTGAAAACCTTCACCGCCGACGGAATCGCCACCAGGAACGACAGGACCGAGAAGATCAGCCCCGCGTAGACCGACTGGCCGCTGACGAACATGTGGTGGCCCCAGACGAGGAAGCCCAGCACCGCGATTGCGATCGAGGCGAAGGCGATGAACTTGTATCCGAAGATGTTCTTCCGGGAGAAGGTCGTCACGATCTCGGACACGACCCCCATGGCCGGCAGCACCATGATGTAGACGGCGGGGTGTGAATAGAACCAGAAGAGGTGCTGGAAGAGGATCGGGTCGCCGCCGAGCGCGGGATCGAAGATCCCGAGGTGGAAGAGCCGCTCGACCGCCACCATGAGGAGGGTCACGGCCAGCACCGGAGTCCCGAGCACCATGATCAGACTGGTCGCGTAGTGCGCCCACACGAAGAGCGGCAACCGGAACCAGGTCAGCCCCGGCGCGCGCATTGTGTGGATCGTCACGATGAAGTTCAGGCCGGTCAGGATCGAGGAGAAGCCCGTGATGAAGATCCCGACGGCGGTGGCGATGACGTGCGTATTCGAGGACGCGGTCGAGTAGGGCGTGTAGAACGTCCAGCCCGTGTCGACGCCGCCGTGCACCACCGCCCAGAGCGTGAAGAGGCCCCCGAGCACGTAGATGTACCAGGACAGGAGGTTCAGCCGCGGGAACGCCAGATCCCGCGCTCCGATCATCATCGGGATCAGGAAGTTCCCGAGCACCGCCGGGATCGAGGGGATCAGGAAAAAGAACACCATGGTGACGCCGTGCATGGTGAAGAGCTTGTTGTAGGTCTCGGACTGGACGAGGTCGCCGGCCGGGGTAAGGAGCTCCAGCCGGATCAGCAGGGCGAAGAGGCCTCCCAGGAAGAAGAAGAAGGTCACCGATCCCAGGTAGAGGAGCGCGATCCGCTTGTGATCGCGGGTCAGCAACCACGACTTCACGCCGTAGGTGGCGTTCAGGTAGTGGACTCGCGGCGTCTCGTGGGCGTCCGGGCGCGGCGGGAGAGCGGGGGCGGAGCTCACTTCGGGGCCTTTCTGGAAGCCTCTCCCTCGCGGGGCGCTTCCTGGATTGGCGGCGCCACTCCTCCGGGCGGCGGCGCGACCTTCGAGAGCGACCGGACGTACGCCACCAGCTGGAGGAGGCCTTCCTCGCTGATCAATCCCTGGAAGGTGGGCATGATCGGCTGGAACCCCGCGACGATCTTCGCGTTCGGCGCGACGATCGACTCCCGGACGTAGTTCTCGTCGGCGACGAGCGTTCCGCCTCCCTGGATGGACACCGTTTTTCCGAAGAGACCTTCCAGGTTCGGCCCGCGCGCGAGCGAGTCCGGGCGGTGGCACGTGTTGCAGGCGTGCTGCGCGAAGAGCTTCGCGCCGGCGGAGGCGAGCGACTCGCTGCCCGAGCCGCCGGCGAGCCACGACTGAAATTCGACCGGGTCCATCACGTCCACCCACCCGATCATCCCGGAGTGCTTGGTTCCGCAGTACTCCGCGCAGAAGAGGTGGTAGCGGCCGGGCTTCGTGGCTTCGAACCACGTCGTGGAGAGGCGGCCGGGCAGGACGTCCCGCTTCACCCGGAACGCCGGGACGTAGAAGCTGTGGATGACGTCCTCGGACGCCATCGTCAGCAGCACCGGCCGGCCGATGGGAACGTGGAGCTCGTTGATCTCCCGCTGCCCGTCGGAGTGCTGGAACTTCCACATCCACTGCTTCGCGACCACCGAGACCTGGAGCGCGTCGTTCGGCGGACGGTTGATGGCGAAGTAGATGCGCGCCCCCCAGAAGAAGAACGTCATCGAGATCAGGAGCGGGATGACGGACCACGCGATCTCCAGCTTGAGCGAGCCCTCGACCCCGATCGGGACCTCCGTCTCGGAACGGCGCCGGTACTTGATCGCGAAATACAGGATGGAGAGGGCGATCAGGAGCGAGAAGAAGACGGAGACCGTGATCAGGTAGAAGTAGAGCGCGTCGACGCGCGGCGCGATCGAGGAGGCCGCGTGCGGAAAGAGCGGGAAGCCCTCCTTCATGGCCGGGCCACGCCCGCGCTTGCATCCCGGAGGGCGTCCCGCCGGCGGTCACGCCTCCACATCAGCGTCAGGAATGTCGCCAGGACGAGCACCGCGGCGATGCCCGCGACGCGCACCATGTTCATCACGACCGCGCCGTAGCGGCCGGCGGCCGGGTCGTAGTGGTAGCAGTAGAGGAGGAGCTGGTCGACCGGCGTCCCGATCTTGCCGCTCGAGGCCTCGACGAGCGCGAGGCGCAGGTCGCGCGGGGCGTACTCGATCCCGTAGAAGTAGCGCGACAGCCGGCCGTCCGGGGTCGCGACGTAGATCGCGCTCGCGTGCGCGAACTGGCCGATCTTCTCGTCCCACGCGTAGCGGAACCCGACCGCTTCGGTGAGTCCCGCGATCGACGCGGGCGGGCCGGTCAGGAAGTGCCAGCCGGCCGCGCCGGTCGAGCGGCCGTACCGCGCCACGTACGGCACCTTCTTCGCGCGGGCGTCAGAGGGCTTGTCGCGGGGATCGAAGCTGACGGTGACGACCTCGAAGTCCCGGCCGGCGTCGAGCGTCAGCACCCGCATCGCCGACAGCAGTCCGTTCAAGACCTCCGTGCAGAGCATCGGGCAGTTGTAGTAGGCGAGCACCAGCACGACCGGCCGCTTCCCGAAGTAGTCGCGCAACCGGACCAGGCGCCCCGTCTCGTCTTGGAGCGGCAGGTCGAGCGGGAGCGGCCGGTTCAGCTTCTGCTCGATCGCGACGTTGCGGAGAATCTGCGGCCGCGTCTCCGGCGGCGCCTGCGCGAGGAGGGGCAGCGCGGTCGCGACCAGCATAAGGGCGAGGAAAGGGGCTCTCATCGTTTCCCGTTTCCCGTTTTCCGTTTCCCGACGCCGGCCACCGGCGTCGGCGCCACGACCTTCGCGGGCGGCAGTCCCCTCTGGACCAGGATCTCCTCCGCGCGTTGGATCGGGATCCGGGCGACTCCGCCGGCGCGGTCGACCCACCCGTAGGTCGTCAAGACCGTATCCTCCTGCGCGCGCATCCGGAGGCGCGGCGCCAGCGGGTTGGGCTCCAGGCGCGGCTCCCGGGGCGTCCGGCGCAGGCTCGCGGCGACCATGGGCGGCACGCGCACGTCGACGCGACGCGCCTCCCGGACCTGCAGGACGCGGAAGAGCCCGAACATGGCGGCGAGGATCACGACCATCGCGACGCCCAAGCCGACTCCGAAGCCGACGATTCCGCGAATCGAGACGTCGCTCGTCTCGTGCCCGGCGTCGGAGGAGGACTTAGTGGGATCCATGCGCCAGCGCCTGATGCATTTCGGGATCGTTCACGGGGAGCAGCGGTCGTTTGCCGAGCTGCCAGAGAAAGACGGCGAGCCACAACCCGCCGACGCCGATGGGCGCGAGGAAGTCCATCCAGTGGAGGCGGAATTTCGATCCCGCGAAAGCCGGCTGCGTCAGCCAGAACACGTCCACGAGCCGCATCAGGACGACGAGGGCCGCGACCGCGCCGAGGATGCGCGGGTTGCGGTTGGCCGACGCCGGCAGCAGGAGCAGGAACGGCAGAAAGAAGTGGAACAGGATCAAGGCGACGCCGACCCAGCCCCAGCCGCCCTGCAGCCGCCGCAGGTACCACGGGATCTCCTCCGGCAGGTTCCCCGACCAGATGATCAGGTACTGGGAGAACGAGACGTACGCCCAGAACATCACGAACGCGAGCATCAGCTTGCCGAGGTCGTGGTAGTGCTTCTGTTGGACGTACCCGGCGAGCGGCGGCGTGTCCGCCAGCAGCACCAGCACGACGATGATGAACGCGAACGCCGTCAGTCCCTGGCCGGCGATGAAGAGCACGCCGTACATCGTCGAGAACCAGTGCGGCTCGAGCGACATCGCCCAGTCGATCGACGCGAACGTCACTGTCAACCCGTAGACGACGAGCCCCGCGGAGGAGAGGAGCTGCAGGCGCCGCGCGGTCGGCCGCGCCTCCGTCGTCGAATCCTGCTCGAGCGACCACCGGTTCAGGAAGTAGGCGAGCGCGAGCCACGCCGCGAAGTAGAGAAGAGCGCGGCCCGTGAAGAAGGGGAGGTTCAGGTAAGGGCTCTTCCGGAGCAGGATCGGGTCGCGCGCCACCGCCGCCGGGTCCGCCCACTCGTAGATCTTCCGGGCGCCGAACAGGATCGGGAGGAACAGCAGCAGCAGGAGCGGGAGGGTCCGGGTCCCGGACTCGAGCGGCCGCCGGATCGGCAGGCCCCACGCGCCGCCGGTCACGTGGTGGAGCATGGCCACCGACAGGCACCCGAGCGCCACGCCGGTCCAGAAGAGGAACGCGAAGAGGTACGAGCGGAAGAACTGCGCGGGCGCGAAGTAGCCGCCGATGGCGCAGATCGCGAGCGCCGCTATACCGATAAAAAGGAGAGGGCGCCGATAACGGTCGAAATCGCGGGGCTGCGCCATCAGTGCCCCGGCCCCTTCGGGCCCGGATTCGGCGGATTCGGGGACAGACCACGGTTTTCTCGACGCGCTCTCTCGGGGGGCGCCGCTGGCGAAAACCGTGGTCTGTCCCCGGTTTCCCGCGCGTCCACCCGGCCGCGATCCTCCTGAGTCAGCTCGGCGATAGAAGCGTGCTGCGAGAGCTGCAGCGCCTTCACGTACGCCGCGATCGCCCACCGGTCCTCGGACGGGACCTGCTGCGCGTAGTCGGGCATCGCCCCGAGGCCGCGCGTCATCACGTCGTAGAAGTGGCCGACCGGCGCGTCGCGGAGCCGGTCG
>JBBQKV010000136.1:0-6609 GCA_038327245.1 Acidobacteriota bacterium | reverse complement strand
CGTCTATCTCGGCGTCGCCGGGCGAGCTGCGGCGGCTGCCTCGACCGGAGAAAGGCGCACGCCGCTCGAGTGGGCGTTGCTCGCTGCGGGTCTCGGCGCGACCCTCGTCGCGACGGTTCTGATCACCCGGATCGCCCGGCGCGAGCTCCGAGCGTCCCGCCTGGAGAAACGCTCCTGAAAGCGGTCGCGGGTTTCCTCGCCGCAGTGCTGACCGTCGCCGCGGCGGCGTGCGCCAAGGGATCGAAGCAGGAAGGCCCCCGCCGGGTCGCGGTCCCCGCCGGGATCGACCATTCGGACTGGAGCCGTCTCCTGGCAAAGTACGTGGACGACCGGGGGCTCGTGGACTACGCCCGCTGGAAGGCGACGCCGGCGGATCTCGAGGGCTTGCGCGGGTACCTCGCGCGGATCGGGGCCCCGCCGAGCCCCGCCGCGGCGGGCAACGACCTGGCGGCCTCGCTCGTCAACGCCTACAACGCGGCGACGATCGGCTGGGTGCTCGAGAACCTCCCGATCAAGAGCATCCGCTCGACCGACGACCCGTTCAGCAAACGCCGCCACCGCGTGGGCGGCGCGACCGTATCGCTCGACGACGTCGAGCACGGCACGCTGCGGCCGCTCGTCGGGTACCGCGTACACGCGGCGCTCGTGTGCGCCGCGCGCAGCTGCCCGCCGCTCCGGCGCGAGTCCTTCGAGGCCGCAAGGCTCGACGAGCAGCTCGATTTCGCGATGCGGGTCTGGCTCGCGCGGAGCGATCTGAACCGCCTCCGACCCGCGGCGAACCGCGTCGCGGTGTCCCGCATCTTCCGCTGGTTCGCCGGAGATTTCGAGAAGGCCGGCGGCGTCCGAGGCGTCCTTCAAAAGTATGCGCCTCCGGAGGTCGCCCGGCGGCTCGCCGACCCGCGCCTCGAGATCGGGTACCTTCCGTACGACTGGGGGCTGAACGACCGGGGAGGTCGAGGCGCACACTACGGTCGAATTCGCGTCTTCTGGGACAGTCTTCGCAACCGCTTGCGCTGACGGCGCCGATCGGGGCTACGGTCGAGGAAGTGCGCGTTCCTTGATCATCGCGATGTCCCGGACCTCGAGAAGGCGCGCCTCTTCGGCTCGTCCCTTCGTCGTCGTTTCTGGAACATGACCCTTGATGACGATCTCGGTATTCCTGGCCCTCCTCGAAAGCTCTCGCACCTTTCCTTTGCCTTCAGGATGGTCCACGAGCCGGTAGACCAGATCGAGTCCGGATACGGCGAGCGCAGGGTTTCCATTTCGCTCGACGAGCTTTCCGGCCACCTCGACGTCGGACCCCTTCGGGGTAAAGCCGTTGTCGAGGACGATCTGCCGGATCTGCTCGACCGTCACGGAGTTGCCGGGCTTCAGCCGGAGCAGCGCTTCGCCCCTGTTCAAAGAGACCTCGACCGACTCGACGCCTTTGACTCTCTTCATCGCTACGCTCACGGCGTGCGCGCAGACCGCTCAGTCCATCCCGAAGATGGTCTGGCGGATTTCCCGGATTTCGCCCGTCGCGAGGGCCGGACCGAGAAGCAGGAAAAACCCGGCGAGAGCCACGAGTCGCTTCAAGAGAATCACCCCCTTCCCTAGAACCAACGGGTCAGATTCACGACAATCCGGACACGATCTTTCGGCTGAGAGCCGTTCAACTTGCTGAACACGGGAAACATCGGACCTCCCGAGATCCCCCAGGGGCCGTACAGCCCGAGTAGCGTCGGTCCGACGAAGATGCGCCGGCCGCCGGTGTTCGGAAGCCCTATACCGACGAGACGATCTTTCTGGATCTCCTCTCCGACGGCCTCCAGAAAAATCCGCCAGTCGGCGTGCGGCAACTCCTGGCGAAAGAACGTCGGCCGGTAGCCGACGACGGCGCTGTACATCAGAAGGTCGCCGGGATGGTCGGCTGTGGGGCCTTTCGGGCTCATGTAACGGCGGTAGAGCCCGCCGACCCAGCCGTACACCGACCGGGAGGCATAGCCGGTCACCGCGGCTGCGTAGATGCCGGGGGAAGTTTTCACTCCCTTGCGCAGCGAGTCGGTTGGGTAATCCAAACCCAGGTACGCCGTGCTCTCGAACCGGGAGCCCACGTCCGTTCCCTCGCGATGGAAGCGCCAGCCGATCAGCAGCTCGACGTCCGGGGTCGCGGGCATCATCGCCATCATCCGCACCGGCCGGGAGCCCTCCTGCGCGTACAGCGGAATCGGGAGCGACACGGAGGCCTGGAGGTCTTCCGTGATGCCGTAGGAAATCAGGGGCCGAAGCATCGCCGAGGTCTTTTGCCCGGCGACCGTGCGGGTCATGAGCGCGAGGTCCAGGCTGAAAGCCCCCTTGCCGAGTGTCGGCGTCGCGATTCCGAAGACCGGACCGTGGCCGCTGCCATGCGCCGCACGAGGCACGGCCGCCAGGGCGACGATCGCGCAGAGAACGCGCCGGTTCACGAGTCCAGCCGCAGGATATCTCTCAAAAACAGAAGGGGCGCGCGACGGGGCAGCATCGCGCGCTCCTTCGCTCACTGCCTCTGCATCTCTTTGCCGCAGCAGCAGCGCGGATTGAGATCACCGCCCTTGCCCGGGTTGGCGCCCTTCGTCACGCGGATCTCACACCCGCACTCAGCGTCGGGACAGCGGTAAAGCTCTCCTTCTCTGAATGCCATAGGACCTCCTCGTTTCGCTACCGGACCATCCGATAGATGATTTCCAGGAACTCGTCGTAGACCTCCTTCTCCCGGCCCTCTTTGATCCCCTCGGTCGCGCACCTTTCCATGTACGTGCGGACCATGAGCTTGCCGGCGGCGCGGAGCGCCTCCTGGGCCGCGGCGATCTGCTGCAGGATCTCGGCGCAGGGCCGGTTCTCCTCGAGCATCCGCTCGATTCCGTCCACCTGGCCTCGGGCGCGGCTGAGCCTCCGGCGGACTTCCTCCTTGCGCGCATCCGGGACGAAAACGGTTTCCACGACGGGCAGGGTGGCTTTTCGAGCGTTCATTCGTCTCCTTCAGGAATCGGAAGGATACTACCAGGGAGTATATTCCCGGGGCACCGACGCGCGCGGGTGGACAGGACGCGCGCGGGTAAGACACCGGATTGCTTGACGGCTCGCTGGGAACCGACCTAGGATTATCCCCCTCCCCGGGATAGGGATATGGGCGGGTATCGGGGCAGGAGCGAAACATGAAGGCGACAAGCAAGAGAAAGCCGATTGTTGGTCGGCAGGAGTCGAGCGCGGCGAACCTTCCGGCCGACGTGCGCGCCGACCTCGATTCGAGGCTGGCCAAAATCGAAGGACACGTCTTGGCGATTCGCCGGATGCTCGCCTCGGGCGACGACTGCGACTCCCTGCTGGTCCAGGCATCCGCCGTCCGATCGGCTCTGAACGGGGTCCTCGTCGGATTGATGGAAGCTCATCTGGGGTCCTGCGTCGTGCCCTGCGCTCAAAGCGGCAAGAACGATGAGGCCCTCGGCCGGTTTCGGCAGGCGCTCGAGACCGTCTTGAAGAGGTCGTAAACCCGTGCGCGGCCTCGCCGACACGAAAATTCTCAACGCGGGCGCGATCGGCGCGGCGCTCGCCGCGTCCGTCTGCTGCCTGGGGCCGCTCGTCCTGGCTCTGCTCGGTCTCGGTGGAGGAGCCCTGCTCTTGAAGGTCGAGCCATATCGTCCGTATTTTCTAGTCGCGACAGCTTTGCTCCTGAGCGCCGCCTTCTATCTGACCTACCGGGGGCCGGCTCCGGCAGATTGCGAGCCCGGTTCGGCGTGTGCGTCGCCGACGAGCCGAAAGGGTCAGAGGATCGTCCTCTGGATCGTCACCGTCATCGCGGCACTCACCGCGGCGTTCCCGTATTTTTCGGAAGCGCTTTTCTAAACCCTCGGAGGTCTGTCATGAAGAAGAAGTTCCTTCTCCTGCTCCTCGCGCTCGCCGCGGCCTGGCCGCTCTCGGCCGCGACCAGGACGGTGACATTCGCGGTCAAGGGCTGGACGTGCGGCTCCTGCGCCGGCGCGACCCGGATCGCGCTCAAAAAGCTCGATGGTGTCGAAGACGTGAAGACCGACCACGGGAAGATGGAAGCGACCGTCCTTTACGACGACTCGAAGCTCACACCCGAGAAGATGGTCCAGGCGATCGAGAAGCTCGGCTACAGGGCAACGGTGAAGGCCGTGGCTTCGTCGTCGGGGAGCTCGGCCCTCTCAAACAAGAGCACTGCGTTCGACGCGCCGGCATACCCCGAGCGGGTCAGCCTCTTCGAGGTTCCGCTCGAGTGCGGCGCGGTCGAAGGACTTGGTTGCGGCTCTGCTTCCAAACCCATCCTGAACGCGCTCGAGCGGGATCCCAGAGTCCGGGAGGCGAAGGTCAACCCCGCGGGGACGGTTCTCGCGGTCGCGTGGAGGGATCCCGAGCAGGCGCGCTCCGGCGCCGCAACCGTCGAGGCTGCGTTCCAGGCGAGGAATCTCGAAACGGCGCCGCTCCGGGGTCCCGCGAGGGACCAGGCGTTGAAGGAGTATGAGTCCGGCCACTGGTACGGGTCAGCCGACGTCGACCGTCTGAGCGAACGGGAGGCGCGGGTCATAGCTGCCAGGCTGGTCGGCCGTGCAAAGGCCCGTCTCGACCTTCCTCCGGAGAAGCTCGCGGCGTTGACCCGGGACCTGTCCGCAGGCATCGCAACGGTCCTGACCCGGGACAAAGGGGACGACTGCGCCAGAGATCCGCTCGAGGAGCTGGCCCGGATCGCGAGCAAGCATCTCAATCCGCAACAACTGGCGGAGCTTCGAAAAGCCGCGGGGCAGGGCGCCGGCGCGTTGCCCGGCGAGACACGGTGAGCGCGACGCCGGAAGCTCCGACTTCGTTGCTCTGATCCTGGATCTTCTCGCCGCGAGACGAGCCCCGCAACCGGCCGGCCGTTGACGGACTGCTTCGACCTCGTGATTCTGGGCTCGGGCTCGACCGCGTTTGCGGCCGCGCTCCGAGCGCAAGAGCTGGGCAAGACGGCCGTCATGACCGAGGAACGCGCGGTCGGCGGCACGTGCGTCAACCGAGGATGCCTTCCCTCGAAGAACCTCATCGAGGCGGCGCGGCTGCTCCACGACGCGCGGAACCCGCGCTACCCCGGTCTCTCGCCGGCGAATCCCGAGGTCGACTTCCGGCGGCTCGTCGAGCAAAAGGACGAGATCGTCCATTCCTACCGCAGGAAGAAGTATGAAGGCCTCGTCGGGGGTTCGATTCGCATCGAGAGAGGGCACGTTCAGTTTCTCGGCCCGCACGTCGTCGAGGTAGGCGGCAGAAAGCTCGAAGGAGACCGGGTCCTGATCGCCACCGGATCACGGCCCGCTCTGCCTCCGATCCCGGGGCTCGCGGAAGTGCCCTATCTGACGAGCGACCTGCTGACGAGCAACGAGTCGTTGGAGCTTTTCGAGCTCCCCTCCTCCCTTCTGGTCCTGGGCGGCGGATACATCGCTCTGGAGCTCGGCCAGATGTTTCGCCGTTTCGGCTCGGAGGTCACGATCCTCGAGCGCAGCCGCGAGCTCCTCTCGCGCGAATACGAGCCGGAAGTCGGGCCGACGATCCGGGCGATTCTCGAAGGCGAGGGCGTTCGGGTCGTGACGGGCGCCGCGGTGCGCTCGGTTCGGAAGGACGGAGAAAGCGTCGCCGCCGCCGTGGAAACCGCCGAGGGATTGGAGAAGCACCGTGCCGCGAGGATTCTCGTTGCGACCGGACGACGTCCCAACTCGGATCGAATCGGGCTCGAGAAAGCCGGCGTTTCGGTCGGACAGAATGGTCAGGTGATCGTGGACCGATCTCTCCGAACGAACGTGCCCCACATCTTCGCCGCCGGAGACGTGATCGGCCCGGAGACCGACAGTCAGATGGCGACTCCGGTGGGAAGCCAGGACGGCGGCATCGCGGCGCACAACGCTCTGTCCACTGACCAACCGCGGGCGGTGGACCATCGGGTCATCCCTCGGACCATCTTCACCGACCCGCAAATCGCGGTCGTCGGCATGACCGAGGAGGAGGCGGTCGCAGCCGGCCACTCCTGCTGGTGCAACACGCTCCCGATGTCTCTGGTGCCCCGAGCCGCCGCGATCCGCGACACGCGCGGGATCATCAAGATGGTCGCCGACGCCGGGACCGACGAGGTGCTCGGCGTCTCAATGGTGGGCCGGAGCGCCGGCGAGGTGATCCACGAGGCGGCCATGGCGCTTCGCTTCCGGGCGAAGCTCCGTGACTTCATCGATCAGCTCCACGTATATCCCACGATGGCGGAAGCCTTGAAAATTGTGGCTATTTCGCGTTTCAAGGACCCTGCCAGACTCTCCTGCTGCGCGGAGTAGGCAGACGGTCGCTCGAAAGACAGCCCACCGGCGCTCCGAAGAGGCGCCCCGCCCGTCGTCTCGGACTTAGGATCGTTCCGTGCGAACCGGTCTGCCCGTTTGGCTGACTCCGACAGTGATCGCAGGAGGATTCTTTCTCTTGCTCTGGATCGAGACCCGCCGCCCGCTGCGCGCCGGGCGCGAACCGAAGCTCCGCCGCGTCGGGCGCAACCTGGCGACCGCCGGAATCGGCCTCGCGACCGTCGAGCTGCTGCAGATTCCGATCCTGATTCCGGTCTCCCGC
>JBBQKV010000135.1:0-6737 GCA_038327245.1 Acidobacteriota bacterium | reverse complement strand
CGCGCTCCCCTTCCCGACAGGACGGCGGGCACCGTCTTCAGCAGGATCTTCAGGTCGAGCATCGGCGACCAGGTGTCGATGTACTTCAGGTCGAGCGCCATCCACCGGTCGAAGTCGAGCTCGCTCCGTCCGGAGACCTGCCAGAGACACGTGAGCCCGGGGCTCATCGACAGCCGCCGGCGCTGCCAGGGCTCGTAGCGCGCGACCTCCTCGGGGAGCGGGGGGCGCGGCCCGACGAGGCTCATGTCGCCCACGATCACGTTCCACAGCTGGGGCAGCTCGTCGATCGACAGCCGCCGCAGGATCTGGCCGACCGGAGTCAGGCGCGGGTCGTGCGCGGCCTTGAACACGGGTCCCGACATCTCGTTCAGATGCGCGATCTCCAGCAGTCGCTCCTCCGCCTTTGCCTCCATCGTGCGGAACTTCAGCAGCGTGAAGTGCCGGCCGTTCAGCCCGCACCGCACCTGCCGGAAGAAGATCGGACCCGGTGACGTCAGCCGGATCGCGAGCGCGGCCAGCGCCTGGATCGGCAGCGTCAGCAGGAAGAGGACCAGCGAGAGGCCGAGGTCCACGGCGCGCTTCACGACCAGCTGCGCCGGGTTCGACGGCGTCGTCGTGAAAGTCAGCAGGGGCACGCCGTCCAGCTCCTCCAGCACGGGTCGCGCGAGCACATGCGGGAAGATGTCGAGCGATACGTGGGCGCGGACGCCGTGGCGTTCGGTCACCAGCAGCGCCTGCTCGTAGTCGCCCAGCTTCCCCTTCTCGATCACGAAGATGACCTCGTCGATGACTTCGTGGCCGAGGACCGTCTCGAGGTCGCCGATCCTTCCCACGCACGGCCACCGGTTCGACCTGCGGATCTCGCCGCCGTTCTCGTCGTCGAGGTATCCGTGCACGCGGAATCCCCAGTGCGGGTGTCCCTCCAGGAAGTCCGCGAGCTGCGACGCCTTGGGCCCCGTACCGACCAGGAGGACCGTGCGGAAGTTGTATCCGCGCGAGCGCACCCACCGCGAGAGCGTCCGCAGCGCCACGCGTTCGCCGGCGAGGAAGAAGAAGTTCACCACGGCGAACACGGCGAGCAGCCAGCGGCTCACGAACTCGAGCCTCAGGCCGTAGACCAGGAGCGTCAGGAGAGCCGTGCCGCCGAAGGCGACCTTCGCGACAGTCCAGATTTCCTCGAACAGCGGCAGCGTGCGGTGACTGCGCGAGAAGCCCGCCGCATAGAGCATCGGCGCCCAGATCGGAAGGATCGCGAGCAGAAGCGTGACGTACCGGTCGAACGGAGGGGCGACCGGGTACATCGAAGGCAGGAACGGCGCGAGGATGCCGTGGCGCAGCAGGTACGCGAGCGGCAGCGAAAGCACCGTCAGGGCAAGCTCGCCGCCGAGTACGCCGACGGCGATGGCGCGGGCTTTCTGTTTCAGCATGGGAATCGACGCTGGTGGCGAAGGCGCCGGACGCCGCGGATGTTACGAGATGCGGGCCTCGTCATCAAGGACGGGGCGACCCTGCAACAGGGCTTCGTATCGGTCGGCCACGTCATCCCAGCGATATCGCTCCTTCGTACGGGATTTCGCCCGCTCCTTCCATACGGAGTGAGAGGCGGGGTCATCCAGAATCCGTGCCAGGAGACGCGAAAGGGTTACCGGCTGCCGAACGTCGAAAGGGAGGGCGGCCCCCCCGGCGACCTCTTCGTTCTCCGGGGTCGCGTTGTAGCACACGACGCGACCGTACCCCATTGCCTCCACGATCGCGGGGTGCGTCCCCCCGACCTCCGTCGCCTGGACGTACACGCCGGCGGCGGAGAGGAGCTGGCGGTACCCCTCGCCGTAGATGGCGCCCGGAAAACGGACCCGCGGATCCGCCTCGGAGCGCACCCGCTCGATGTAGTCGGCGGCGTAGGGCGCGTCCCCGACGATGACGAGCGGGGTTTCCCCCGGGACGTCCCGGTACGCGCGGACGACGGCGTCTGCGTTGTTCTCCGGTTCCAGGCGGGAGACGTAGAGCACGTAGCGCTCCGGCGTGAGGCCCAGGCGGTCGAGCGTCTCGCGGCCGGACGGGACGGGAAGGTCGCCGCCGTAAGGGATGAAGTGCGACGCGAATCCGTACGACTCGCGGTAGTAGTTGGCGATCACGCGCGCGTCGGAAACGACGGCGTCGGGAACGATCGTCGAGAGGCGCTCCGAGATCCGGTACGCGAGCCGGCCCGCCGCGTTCCACTTCCGGCGGTTCCGCTCCAGACCGTCCACGTTCAGGACCACGCGCGTCCGGCCGGCGAGGCGGGGCAGGAAGCACGACGCGGCGTTGATCGCGTTGCAGACGAGGACCGCGTCGAAACGCTCGAAGACGGAGTCGAGACCGGAAAGGAAGCCGTGCGCCACGGTGTCCAGGTACTTCGTCGGGATCGTGGGGAGCACGCGGACCTTCGCTCCGCGCCACTCGCGGACGCCGGGCTCGGCGTACCGGGTCCGCGTATAGACGGTGACGTCGTGACCACGCGCCGCGAGCCGCGCGGAGAGCTCCTCGGCGAGCGTCTCGAAGCCGCCGTAGCGCGCGGGAATGCCGCGGGTGCCGAGGATGCCGATCTTCACTTCGGCGCCTTCCGCGCCAACGAGCGGATCTCGCGGCGCTTCTCCCACAGCCGCTTCCGGTTCCTCCAGAGCCAGGAAAACGCGGGCAGCGACCTGCGCTCGACCGTGAGGCACGCGCCCAGCACGACGAGGTCGCGGCCGAGCGTCGGGACGAAAGTCCGCGCGAAGTCCGGGCCCGACTGGTTGTTGATCCGCAGGAGGAAGCGGTTCTTGACGGAGTGGAGGTTCGCCGCGGCGGACATGCGGCCGCGGCGCTCCGGGAGGTTGTGGCGGCGGTGCCAGGCCACGGCCCCCGGCACGTAGAGGCACTTCCAGCCGAGGCGGCCGAGCCGTAGGGCGAGGTCCGCGTCCTCGCGGTAGAGAAAGAAGTCCGAGTCGAAGTACCCCGTCGAAATCCTCGCCGACTCGAGCGCGTCGCGGCGGTAGAAGCCGGCGGCGCCCGTCGTGCCCGCGACTTCCCCCGCCTCGAGATATCGGCCCGCGCCCTCCTCCCCCGAACCGCGGTCGAGGTGCCGGCCCGACGGAGTGAAGACGATCCCGGTCGAATCGAGCCGCGGCGTGGGCGCGAGGTCGGGGCCCTCCGCGCGGTAGATGCGGCCGGAAGCCGAGCCGGCGTCGGGCCGGGAATCGAGCGCGTGCGTGAGCGCCTCGGAAAACCGGATGTCCAGGCGGCAGTCCGGGTTGAGCGCGAGGACGTAGCGCCCCGCGCTCGCTTCGATTCCGGCGTTCATCGCCGCGGCGAACCCGACGTTCCCGGCCATGGGGACCAACCGGACGGTGGTCCCGAATTTCCGCGCGACCTCGCGGCTCGCGTCGGTGGAGGCGTTGTCCACGACCAGGGTCTCGGCGGCCACGCCGGTCTGGGCGAGCGCCGACGCGAGCGACAGCGGGAGGTCCGTGGCCGAGTCGTGCGACACGACCACGATCGATACGTCGGGGCGGGATTTCATCGCGCGAGCCCCAGCGCGACGCGGAGCGCGCCCAGGTACGCGCCCGCCGAAACCCGGCGCGGCCGCCGGGGGCGGGGGCGCAGCGGTAGCGCCGCGAGACGCAGCAGCATGCCCGCCGCGAGGAGCGCGCGGTATCCGAGTCGCGCGGCGGGGCCGTACCGGCCCCGGCGGTAGCGGATCGCGTTGGCGTAGTAGATCGGGAGGAAGCGCCCGTAGCCGAGCTCACGGGCGGCGGCGCCTCCCCGGTGGCGGAACCGCGCCGCCGGCCAGTAGAGGATCGTGCCGCGGCCGCTCAAGCGGGCGCAGAGGTCCACGTCCTCGAACCACGCCGGCGCGAACGCTTCATCGAATCCCTTGACCGCGCGGAAGACGTCGATCCGGACGGCGAGCGCCGACGCGGCGGGCTGCTCGACCTCGAGGGGCGCTTCCGGATCCCGCCCGGCGTAGCGGAAACGGCGGCGAAACCGGTTGTTCGGCGCGACGTGGTCGAAGAGAAGGAGCTCCCGCGCGTCGTCGCGAAGCCGGGGAAGCCTCCGCAGCTGGAACGTAAACTGGTCTTCGCTGCCCGGCGGTGCGAGCCGCCGCGGGTCCGAAGTCCGAAGTCCGGAGTCCGAAGTCGGAGAGACGTCCACCAACCGCGGCGCGACCGCGACGATGCCGCCGCGGGACGCGAAGCCTCGCGCGATCTCGGAGAAGGGCTCCCCCTCCGCGCGGGTATCCGGGTTCAGGATCAGGAGAGCATCCCCCGAGGCCGCCGCGGCCGCCTGGTTGACCGCCGGCCCGAAGCCCCGGTTCGTGTCGTTGACGAGGAGCGTCGCGCCCGGCCATCGCGCGAAGAGCGCGCTCCGGTCCAGGACGCCTCCTCCGTTGTCGACGACGACGAGCGAGACCTCGGGCCCGTCCGCGCCCACGCGCGACCGAGCAGCCGCGAGGGACTCGACTGCCCCGAGCGTCTCCTCAGGGTCCCGCCAGGAGACGAGGATTGCCGTGATCTCGCGGACCACGTCCGAAGGTCCTAGGATCCGGCCGACGGCGCCGGCGCGCGCGCCGGGACCGCGGCAACCGACGGCCAGCGCCGGAGAAGTCCGCTCTCGCGCCGCCGCCCGAACGCCAGGAAAGGAATCCATGGCCAGACGAGGAGCGGGAGCATCGCTCCCGCGACGCCGAGCTGCCGGGCATGGGCGAGGTCCGCGCGCAGGAGCGCCGGGAGGTTCTTCGCCAGGAGCCGCGGCGCGAAGTTCGCGCACAGCGTGCGCCAGCGGTTGCGGGAGGTCCACACCGCGCGCCGAAACGGCGTCCGGCGACCGGTTCGCGAGCCCTCGTGGCGCGCCACCGCCAGCGGCTCGCACGCGAACCGCCAGCCCGCGCGCGCGAGGCGCAGGGAGAGGTCCACGTCCTCGTAGTAGGCGAAGAAGCGGTCGTCGAAGACCCGGCCGTGCGGCGCGATTTCGGCGAGCGCGTCGCGCCGGTAGAGCGCCGCGGTCGCCGACACGCCGGTCACCTCGAATGCCGCGCGCGGGCTTGCGGCAGCGTCCGCGCCCGCGAGAACCGGCACGGCTTCGCCGCGGTCGTTCCACTCCAGCCCGGCGGAATCGACCCGCCCTCCGGATCGTTCCAGGACGAGCCCCTGGACGGCCGCGAGACGCTCGTCGAGGGCCAGCCGCGCCGCGAGCCGCGCGGCGTAATCCGGCGCGAGAACCGCGTCGTTGTTGACGAGCAGGACGAAGGGCGCCCGGGTCCTCGCGATCCCCTCGTTGGCGGCCGCGGCGAACCCGAGGTTCCGCGAGAAAGCGACGATGCGGACGTTCGGGGCCTCGGCCGCGAGACGCTCGCGCTCCTCCGCCCGCGACGCATTGTCGACCACGACCACCGACAGGTCGACGTCCGTTTGAGACTGGACCGAGCCGATTGCCGAAAACAGCGATGCTCCGCCGTCGCGGTTGACGATGACGCAATCCACATCGGGGAGGGAACGGGCGGGGCTCAACGGTTGACTCGACTGCCCGCGCGAGGTGAAATCGCGGGAATTCATGCTACCACGCGAGTTTCTTCGCGAGAACGCCGAGCGTCTGACATCCGAACTTCCGGAGCGCTTCGCGGGATCGGGCCTCGACCGCTTCGTCGCGCTCGACGCGGAGCGGCGCGGGCTCGTGACGCGCCTGGAGGAAAAGCGGCGGCGCCGGAACGAGCTCACGGCTGTCCGCGGCCGGCCGGACCCCGTGACTCTCGCCGAGATGAAGGCCCTCAAGGAGGAGCTCCGCGAGCTCGAGGCCGAGACCGAGCGCGTGGAGACAGAGCTGGCCGCGGCGGAGCGGGGAATCCCGAACGCGCCGCAGGACTCGGTCCCCCGCGGCCGCGACGAGAGCGCCAACCGGGTCGAGAGGACGTGGGGCGAGCCGCGCCGGTTCGACTTCGAACCGGCCGCGCACTGGGACCTCGGCGTCCGGCTCGGGGTCCTCGACTTCGAGCGGGGCGCAAAGCTGGCCGGCGCCCGGTTCACGGTCCTGACCGGAGCCGGCGCCCGCCTCTCGCGCGCGCTCGCGTCGTTCATGCTCGACCTGCAGACGCGCGAGCACGGATACCTGGAGATCGCACCGCCGCTCCTGAACAACGCCGAGAGCCTGTTCGGCACGGGCCAGCTTCCGAAGTTCGAGACGGACCTGTTCCGGACGCGCGAGGGGCTGTACCTGGTTCCGACCGCCGAGGTCCCGCTGACGAACCTCCACCGCGATGAGATCCTCGCGGCCGAATCCCTGCCGCTCCGGTACACCGCCTGCACGCCGTGCTTCCGCGCGGAGGCCGGCGCCGCGGGTCGCGACACGCGCGGCATCCTCCGCCAGCACCAGTTCGAAAAAGTCGAGATCGTCGTCCTCACGACGCCCGAAGACTCGACGGCCGCGCTGGAGACGCTCACCGGCCACGCCGAAGAGGTGCTCCGCCGCCTCGAGCTTCCGTATCGGGTCGTCTCCCTGTCTACGGGCGACCTCGGCTTCGCGTCGGCGAAGACCTACGACCTCGAGGTCTGGCTGCCCGCGCAGAACGCGTATCGCGAGATTTCCTCGTGCTCGAACTGCGAGAGCTTCCAGGCGCGCCGCGCGAGCATCCGCTTCCGGCGGGAACCCGGAGCGAAGCCCGAGTTCGTCCACACGCTGAACGGCTCGGGGCTCGCCATCGGCCGGACACTGGTCGCGGTCCT
>JBBQKV010000134.1:0-6818 GCA_038327245.1 Acidobacteriota bacterium | reverse complement strand
GTCAGCCCGTCGGGTCCGACCCGGATCTCGATCCCTTCGACGCGCTCGTCGCGGCTCTGGATCAGGAGCTCCGACACCGGGTCTTCTATGTATTTCTGGATCGCGCGCCGCAGCGGGCGGGCGCCCATGTTGGGGTCGTCGCCGCTCTGCGCGAGCAGCCACCCGACCGCCGCGTCGTCGACGTCGAGGAAAGCGCCCTTCGTCGCGAGAGTGGTGTTCACGTCGTCGATCAGGAGACGGCAGATCTTGGTCAGCTCCTCCTGCCCGAGAGGGTGGAACACGATCGTCTCGTCGATACGGTTGATGAACTCGGGAGAGAAGTCGCGCTTCAGCTCCTTCAGCACGAGGTCCTCGATCTCCTTCGTGCTCTGCACCTCCCGGGAACCGCCAAAGCCGAGCCGGGTCCGGCTCACGAGGTGCTTCGTTCCGATGTTGGACGTCATGATGATGAGCGTGTTCTTGAAGTCGACCAGGTTGCCGTAGGCGTCCGTCAGGATGCCGTCCTCCAGGATCTGGAGGAGCAGGTTGGCGATGTCCGGGTGCGCCTTCTCGATCTCGTCGAACAGGATCACGCTGTACGGGTTGCGGCGGATCTTCTCGGTGAGCTGCCCGCCCTCCTCGTGTCCCACGTATCCCGGCGGCGACCCGATGAGCTTGGACACCGCGTGCTTCTCCATGTACTCGGACATGTCGAAGCGGACGAGGGACTTCTGGTTCTCGAAGAGGAACTCGGCCAGCCGGCGCGCGACTTCGGTCTTCCCCACTCCCGACGGACCCAGGAAGATGAAGGAGCCCATCGGCCGGTTCGGGTTGTTGACGCCCAGGCGGGAGCGACGGATCGCCTTCGATACCCCGATGATGGCGGCCTCCTGCCCCACGATGCGGCGCCGCAGGGCGTCCTCCATGTGAAGGAGCTTCTCGGCCTCCTCCATCTCGAGCGACGCCACGGGGATCCCGGTCCAGGAGGAGATGATCTCCTCGATGTCGCGGCGCGTGACCTCCTGGGTCGCCTCCGTGCGCTCCGCGGTCTGCGCCTTGGTGCGCTCGATCTCCTCCTTCAGCTCGATCTCACGCTCGCGGAGGAAGACCGCTTTTTCGAAGTCCTTGTCCGAGATCGCCTTCTTCATTTCCTTGACGATCTGGCGCGTCTCGATCTCGAGCTTCCGGAGGTTCTGGGTGTCGGCGACGCGCTTCAGCTTCACCTTGGCGCCGGCCTCGTCCAGGATGTCGATCGCCTTGTCCGGGAAGAACCGGTCCGTGATGTAACGGTTCGACTGGTAGACGGCGGTCTTGATCGCCTCGGCGGAATACCGGACCTTGTGGAACTGCTCGTAGCGGTCCTTCACCCCTTCCAGGATCTCGAACGTCTCGTGCTCGGAGGGGGCGGTGACGTGAATGGCCTGGAAGCGCCGGAGGAGGCTGCGGTCCTTCTCGATGTACTTCCGGTACTCCTTGAGCGTCGTCGCGCCGATGCACGACACCTCACCGCGGGACAGTGCGGGCTTCAAGATGTTGGCCGCGTCGAGCGACCCTTCGGCCGAGCCCGCGCCGATCAGGGAGTGGATCTCGTCGATGAAGATGATCAAGTCCGGGTTCTCGCGGAGTTCCCGGATGATCCCCTTCAGGCGCTCCTCGAACTGGCCCCGGTACTTCGTGCCCGCGACGATCAGGGAGAGGTCCAACGCGAGGATCTTCTTCGACGAAAGAAACATCGGGACCGCGCCCTCGATGATTCGCGTCGCCAGACCCTCTACGATGGCGGTCTTGCCGACGCCCGGCTCGCCCAGGAGGATCGGGTTGTTCTTCGTGCGCCGCGAGAGGATCTGGATGATCCGCTCCACCTCCTTCTCGCGCCCGATGAGCGGGTCGAAGGTGCCGGTGGCCGCGAGCTGAGTCAGATCGCGGCTGTACTCCGCCAGGAACGGAAGCTCCTTTTTCTGTTTCGAGACCTCGCGCTCCTTGATGAGCGAGATCGTCTCCTCGCGCACGCCGTAGAGGTTGAAGCCGCGGGCGGTCAGGAGCCGTCCGGCGACGCAGCCGTCTACCCGCAGCAGCCCGATCAGGAGGTGCTCGGTCCCGACGTAGGGGTGCATCATCGACTCCGCCTCGTGCGAGGCGTAGGCGAGGATCTTCTTCGACTCCTCGGAGAGCGGCAGCTCTGCGGTCGAGGAGATGCGCTCGACGAAGATCCGATCTCCCTCGATCTCCCGGCGCACCTCTTCCGGCTTCACGTTGAAGCGCGCGAAGATCTCCTTGATGATGTCCTCGCCCTCCCGGAGGATGCCGAGCAGGAGATGCTCGGATTCGATCACCTTCGACCCGAGCTTGGAGGCCTCGTAGCGCGCGAAGAAGAGCGCCCGGCGCGCCTTTTCGTTGTACTTCTCAAACATCCGCGGGACTCGGCGAGGCGACGCGGCGGGTAAGACCGTGGAAGACCATGGCTAGCCCGAGAAACCGGTCGCGGGGAGAATTGCTTCCCGGGACATGTTGAAAATCTTATCACAGCGCTTCGCGAGATCGGGGTTGTGAGTGACGAGAACTGTCGTCATTCCCCTCTCGCGGTGCAGCTCCGCGAGCAGATCGAACACCGTGCGCGCCGAGTCGGCGTCGAGATTCCCGGTCGGCTCGTCGGCGAGAAGGAGGCTCGGGCTCCGCGCGAGCGCCCGCGCGATCGCGACGCGCTGCTGCTCGCCTCCCGACAGCGAACGGGACATGTGCGAGCGGCGGTCGGCGAGACCGACCCTCTCCAGAAGCGCGGACGCCCGGTCGCGGGCCACGCGCGCGGACTCTCCCGCGATTCGATGAGGGAATGCGACGTTCTCCTCGGCCGTGAACTCCGCGAGGAGGTGGTGAAACTGGAACACGAAGCCGATCCGCTCGTTGCGGAAGCGCGCGCGGTCCCGGGGCGACAACTCCTCGATCGAAACGCCGAAGATCTCGACCCGGCCCGCGTCCGGACGGTCGATCCCACCGAGCAGGTGGAGAAGTGTGCTCTTCCCGACTCCCGACGGCCCCATGACCGCGGCGAAGACTCCCTCCTCGAGCTCGAAGTCGAGGTTCCGGAACACCGTCACGGGAGCGGCCTCTCCCATGTAGGTCTTCGAAAGAGACTCGGCTTTGACAGCGAGCATCGGACGGCCGATCAGCGCGACAGCCGCACCGCTTCGCCCGGGGCAAGGCGCGCGGCAGCCCGGGCGGGAAGCACCGCGGCGGCGACGGCGGTCGCGAGAGCGAACGCCGAGACCAGCGCGACTTCGCGGGGATGCACCGCGAAGGGGACGTGGGTCAGGAGGTACACGTCCGAGGGAAGCTTCACGATCTCATACCGGTCGAGCAGAAGCGACGCCGACACGCCGACCGCCACCCCGAGGCCCGTGCCGAGCGCGCCGATCACGGCTCCGAGCGTCAGGTAGATCCGGGCGAGCGAGCCCGGCGTGGCGCCGAGAGCCGTGAGCACTCCGAGGTCGCGTTTCTTTTCGACCACGGTGAGCGCGATGTTCGAGACGATGTTGAGAGCGGCGACGAGGATGACGAGAGCTACGGTCGCGAAGATGACTGCCTTCTCCAGGCGAAGCGCGAACGAGAGTGGGGCGTTCATCTGCCGCCACGTTTCGACGCGGTGGCCGGGACCGAGCAGCACCGCGACGCCCCGGGCCGCGGCTTCCGCCCGGTCGGAATCCTGGAGGCGCGCCTCGAAAGCTCGGGCCCCGGTCGCGATCCCGGAGAGCAGGCGCGCCGCATCCTCGGGGACCTCGACGTCCGGCGTTTTTTCGAGAGCGGCGGCGTGCCGAACGGACTCCACGCGGAACACTATCGCGACCGGAATCGGACCCAGCGGAGAGAGCCGGGTGCGCGCCGAGGTCAGCCGCAGAAGGTCCCCTGGAGCGCTTCGGGTGCGCGTCGCGACCGCGGCGCTGATGCGCGCGGGCGGCGGGGCGCCGGCAGGGGCCGGGGGAAGTTCGCTCGCGGGCGCGTTTCGAAAACGCACGGGAAGCGTGGACTCCACGCCGGAACCGGAGGCCCAGCCCCGCCCCTCGATCGCGGGTTGCACGGAGACGACGCCGGGGAGAGACGCCAGCGCCTCCCGGACGCGGTCCGGGTCCGGGAGGACGGAGCCCCGGGCCGGAGACACGCGGAGGTGGGGCGTCCGCTCTGCCATCTGGGCGCGGATCCGGTCCTGGAATCCGGACAGGAGGGACAGGGAGATGACGAGAGCCGCCACGCCCACGGCCAGTCCCAGCATGGAGATCGTCGAGATCAGCGCGACGTGGGCGCGCCGGCGCGAGGCCGCGAGGTAGCGCATCGCGATGGAGGTTTCGAAGCTCATCCCCCGTTGTCATTCCGAGGCCCGAAGGGCCGAGGAACCTCTCCCTCGAAAAGCAAGAGATCCTTCGCTGCGCTCAGGATGACAGGGGCCATGCCTACTCTTTGGGGCGCAGCAGCGGAAACAGGATCACGTCTCGTATCGAGTGCCGGTCCGTCAGCAGCATCGTCAAGCGGTCGATGCCGATCCCCTCGCCCGCGGTAGGAGGCAGTCCGTACTCGAGCGCCTCGACGTACGCCCCGTCGTACTCCGCGGCCTCGAGGTCTCCCTTCGTCCGCTCCTCGGCCTGCCGCCGGAAGCGATCCGCCTGGTCGTCCGGATCGTTCAGCTCCGAGAACCCGTTCGCGATCTCCATGCCGCCCGCGTACAGCTCGAACCGGTCCGCCCACTCCGGATCGGCGGCGCTTCTCCGCGAGAGGGGCGAGATCTCGGTCGGAAACTCGTACAGATACGTGGGATTGACGAGTTGTTGCTCGGCGACCGTCTCGAACAGAAGGGCGAGCAGCTTCCCCTTCGCGTCGCGGAAACGCTCGGGGCGGTCGACGCCGAACCGCTTCGCGGCGGCAAGCAACCTTTCGGCGGATTCCAGCTCCGACGGCGCGACCGGTCCCCTCCCGTCGGAGCGCGTGAACTCGAGAACGGCCTCCCGCATCGTCAGGCGCCGGTACGGCGGAGTCCAGTCGATCTCTCCCCCCTTCCACGGGGTGCGGGCGCCGCCCGCGACCTCGGCGACGAGACCCGAGAGCATCTCCTCTGTCAACCGCATGAGGTCCGCGCCTTCCGCGTACGCCTGGTAGAACTCGAGCATCGTGAATTCCGGGTTGTGTTGCGTCGAGATCCCCTCGTTGCGGAAGTTGCGGTTGATCTCGTACACCCTCTCGATTCCGCCCACGACCAGCCGCTTCAGGTAGAGCTCCGGCGCGACCCGGAGGTAGAGGTCGATGTCGAGAGCGTTGTGGTGGGTCCGGAACGGCCGGGCCAGGGCGCCCCCCGCGATGGAGTGCATCATCGGCGTCTCCACCTCGAGATAGCCCCGCTCGTCCAGGAATCTCCGGATGGACCGGACGATTGCGGCCCGGGCCTCGAAGACCGCCCGCGATTCCGGGTTGACCGCCAGGTCGAGGTATCGCTGCCGGTAGCGAGTCTCCACGTCCTTCAGGCCGTGCCACTTCTCGGGCAGCGGACGACGACTCTTCGCGAGCAGCGTCACGGTTCGCGCCTTGAGAGAAAGCTCCCCGGTCCGGGTCCGGAAGACGTCCCCTTCGACGCCGACCCAGTCTCCCAGGTCGAGAAGGCGATAGAGGTCGAACGCGGCCTCGCCCACGGTGTCGCGCCGCACGTAGACCTGGATGCGCGATCGGCCGTCGGAGAGGTCCAGGAACCCGGCCTTGCCCTGGTTCCGCAACGCGAGGATCCGGCCGGCCGCCGAAGCCGCGGGCGGAGTCGATTCGAGATCGGCGGCGGACGATTCCCGATGCCGAGCGACGAGATCCGACACGCTCGCAGATGCCGGGTACTTGAACGGATGGACGTCCACCCCACTCTCTTCGAGCCGACGCAGGTGCTCCCGCCGGTTTCGGACGAGCTCGTCCTCCGGGGGAACGGCCGGCGACGGCTCCTCGGGCGCCCGGATCATGGGCCCGGAGTATACGGATATAGACTCGCGGAGAGTTGAATTCGACCGACGAACAAGTGGGACGCGCGTCGTCCGCAAGAACGCCATCCCTGAAGCTCGGCCGGACGCTCATCGACTCCACCGCTCTCGACGAGGGAGTGGCACGACTCGCGGCGGAGCTCGATTCCGACCAGGCCGGACGGCCGGCGCTCCTCGTCGGAATTCTCAAGGGCTCCGTGTTCTTCCTGTGCGATCTGGCGAAACGGTTGAAGACGCCGGTCTCCCTCGACTTCCTGCAGGTATCGTCCTACGGCTCCGGAACCAGGTCGTCCGGCAATGTCCGCCTCGTTCGCGACCTGACGACGGACGTGGCCGGCAAGGACGTCATCATCGTCGAAGACATCGTCGATACCGGGCGGACGCTTTCGAAGATCAAGGAAATCCTCCGGACGCGGCATCCCAAGTCGGTGAAGATCTGCGCGCTGCTGCAGAAGCAGATCCCGGGCAACGACGACGTCCCCGTCGACTACCTCGGATTTTCGATCGAGGACGTGTTCGTCGTGGGCTACGGGCTCGATCATGCCGAGGCATACCGCAACCTCCCTTACATCGCGGTCCTCGAGCCGGACGGCGACGCCTCCACGGGTCCGGCGTGAGATTCGTGGCGACGGCCTCCGCCCCGAAGGCGATCGGCCCCTACTCGCAGGCCGTGATCGAGGGGGGCTTCCTCTTCACCGCCGGCCAGGTGCCCTTCGACCCCGCGACCGGAAAGCTCGTCGAGGGAGGCGTGGAGGCGTCGGCCGAACGCGTCTTCGACAACCTGGAGGCGATTCTGAGGGAGGCCGGGATCGGGTTCGGCGACGTCGTCAAGGCCACGGT
>JBBQKV010000133.1:0-6940 GCA_038327245.1 Acidobacteriota bacterium | reverse complement strand
CGAAGCACCCGCGGCGAAAACGTCCGCCTCGTGAAAGGAGGTCTCCCATGACTCGAAACGGATTCCTTTCTCTGACCCTGGCCGTTCTGGCCGCCGCCTGCGCGACCGCATCTCGAACCAGTCCGATGGGATTGCATCCCGCGGGGCAGCTCGGTGTGGCGAGGATCTGGCACGGGCGGACGCCGCGGGCGAAGGCCGACGAGTACGAGAGGTACCTCTACTCCGAGGGCATCACGAAGATCCGGAAGCTTCCGGGAAATCTCGGCGTGCAGGTGCTGCGGCGCGACGAGGCGGACGAGACGGATTTTCTCGTCGTGTCGTGGTGGCCCTCGCGTGACGCGGTCCGGGAGTGGGCGGGAGAGGAGATCGAGAAGACGCGCTACCTCGCGAAGGACCGCGAGTATCTGCTGGAGCTCGAGCCCACCGTGCGGCACTACGACGTCATCGTCGCGGAGGGTCGCACGACGTCCGCGAGGTAGCGGCTAGCTTTTCCGGCTCTTCAGGATCCGGACGAAAGAGCGGCCGCGCAGCTCGTCCAGGGTGAGTCCGCTCATCTCCACCGCTTCCTCTTCCGTGATGGCGCCGCAGCTCCACGCGCGCAGGAAGTGGTTCAGCAGGCCCTGGCCCGTGGCCGCGTCGTCGAAGATTTCGCCGACGAGGGTGGCCTGGCCGGCCTTCGCGACGAAGTTCTTCAGCCGCGCGGAGGCGGCCTGGAGCCCCTCCCAGAAGAACGCGTAGAGGGCGGCGTACCGCGTGGGTAGCTGCGCGGGGTGGAGGTCCCAGCCCTGGTAGAAGCCGTGCGAGAGCGAGTGCCGGACGTGGTTGTAGTGGAGCTTCCACGCCGCGTGAACTGCCCGGCGGTTCGCCTCCGCTTCTCCGTCGGTCAACGGACGGCCTTCCGCGGCTCGGTGGGGTGGAACCGGGAGCACGTTCGTCGATCCGTCCGAGATCCAGATTCCCGTTCCGGCCAGCGCAACCTGGAGGACGCTCTTCGCGAAGTCGCACGCCGGATGAGTCAGCTGCTGGTAGGCCGCGGTGATGTTCAGGGACGCGGTGTAGTCGTACGTGCCGAAGTGCGCGGCGACGCACCGGCGGCGCGAGGCGCCCACCAGGCGCCGGATCGAGGCCGCGCCCTCTTCGTCGAGCACCGCCTGCGGCGTCTCGACCATGATCTCGAACGGAAGACTCCGCTCCGCGAGGCGGAGGTGCCGCTCGAGCTGATCGAGGAGCTGGGCGAGCGCCGAGACCTGCTCCGGGACCGTGACTTTCGGGAGCGTGACGACGAAGTTGTCCGGCAGGGGCCCTCCGGTCTCGCGGAGAAGCGCGGTCAGGAAGAGGTCGAGCGTGCGGATGGCCCGGCTCTTCAACTCCTCGGTGAAGGGCTTGATCCGGATCCCGATGTAGGGTGGAAGCGTTCCGGCCGCGAGTCCTCGGGCGACTTCCACCGCGGCCGATTCCGCGTGGCCGTCCTCCTCCGAATCGGGCCGGTTCCCGTAGCCGTCCTCGAAATCGATCCGGAAATCCTCGACCGGCTCGCGCCCGAGTTTCTTCGCTACGCGGTCGGCGATCGTCGCGGCGAGGTCGTCGGGCAGGCCGAGCGCGCGCCCGAGATCCAATGGTTGGGGGGCGTACTCCTCCAGGGAGCGCCGCGCCAGGGCTCCGAGCCGCGGCGCGGTGTCGGAGCGAAACACGTGGGCGCCGCCGTACACCGTGTGCACGGGCTGGCGCCGGTCGGAGTCCCCCGGAAAACGGAGCGCAAAGTCGCGGTTCGCCTCCCCGATCTGCGCGAGGACCATCTGGACCTCCTCCGGCGCCAGAGTCTGCTTCACGACTCCGTCTCCTTCCAGAACTGCTCGAGGAGGTTGCCGGAAACCCGGCGGCGATACTCCGCCGTCGAGCGCAGGTCGTCGATCGGCTGGATCTCGGCTTCCAGCGTGCGGCGGGCCTCGGCGATCCCGGAGCCCGCGGCGAGCGCAGCCTCCGTCTGCGGCAGGCGCACGACCGTCGGCGCCACGCTTCCGAGGGACAGCCGCGGGTGCTCGGAGCGGACTCCGGCCATCACGACCTTGGAGATCGCCTGGGCCGCCCGCGTTCCGACCTTGCGGAACCACTGGCGCCCTTCGATCCTCGGAATCTCGACAGCCGCGATCAGCTCGTCGGAGCGGAGGACGCTCTTGCGGTAACCCGTATAGAAGGAGCGGAACGGCACGCGCCGCTCGCCGCCGGCGCTCGCGAGGAGGAGCGTCGCTTCCGCGACCACGAGGACCGGCAGGCTGTCGCCGGCCGGAGAGCCGTTGGCGATGTTGCCGCCAAGCGTGCCACGGTTCTGGATCTGGACTCCGCCGATCTCGCGGGCGGCCGCCGCGAGAATCGGGATCCGCCTGCGGACGAGCGCCGAACGGAGGATCTCGGTATAGGTGGCCAGGGCGCCGATCGAGAGGACGCCGCCGGAGAGTTGGATCGTGCGGAGCGCGTCGAGCGGCCAGAGGTCCAGGAACTTCTTCGCCGGGAGCGTCCCGAAGTTCAACCCGACGTAGACGTCGGTGCACCCGGCGAGCGGGACCAGCGGTCCTTCGTCGCGCATCATCCGGAGGGCCTCGCGCACCGTGCGGGGCTGGAGGAGCTGGAGGGGGGAGACGCCGGTTCTCACGGAGACGCCTCCGGATGCGGACGAAGCCGGGGCAGCCATCGCGGGACGACTGCGCGGTATTGCTCGTACTCCTCGCCGAAGATGCTTTCGAGGTGCGGCTCCTCGTAGAGGAGCACCCAGAGGTGAAAGACGAGCCACGCGACCGCGGTGTAGATGCCGACCGACCTCGATTCGAAAAAGACGGCTTCTCCGAGCAGCGTGGTGACGACGCCGATGTACATCGGATTCCGGGCGTACCGGTACAGCCCGGCGGCCACCAACCTTTGCGGAGGATCGACCGGGGCGAGAGTCCCGCGCCCCTTGCGGGCGAAATCCACGATGCAGGCGAGGAGCACGGCGCTGCCGACTGCCATCACGGGAACCCCGACCCATCGCCAGGACACCGGCTCGGCCCTTGGCATTTCCCGAGCGAGGAGCATCCGCGGAATCCAGACTACGACCGTGCCCGGCAGGAGAAGCGTGAAGAAGATGGCCCGCAGCGCGAGCATCAATGCCTTCTCCGGCGCGCGACCGCGGCTTTCTCCACCGCCCGATAGATCGCGGTGTACCCCGTACAACGGCAGATGTTGCCGGCGAGGCCCGTGCGGATGTCGTCGCGCGATGCCCCGCGCGGGAGGGCCGCCGCGGCGAGGATCATGCCCGGCGTGCAGATGCCGCACTGCGCGCCGCCCTCGCGGACGAAAGACTCCTGGAGCGGGTGCCGGCCCTCCAATCCCTCGATGGTCGTGACCGCCGAACCGCGCACCTGCGCGAACGGCACCAGGCACGAGTTGACCGGCAGACCGTCGATGAGGACGGTGCAGGCGCCGCACTCCCCCTCCCCGCACCCTTCCTTGGTCCCGGTCAGGCCGCAGTCCTCGCGGAGGACGTCGAGCAGCCGCTTCATCGGCGCGGCCTTCACGTCGCGCGCCCGCCCGTTCAACGCGAACCTCACGCCGTGGCTCCGCCGGGGGACGCGGCCATCACCCGCTCCGGCGTGGCGGGAATCTCCCGAATATCCACTCCGAGACTCCGGATCGCGTTGACGATCGCGGGCGCGGGTCCGTCGATCGGCATCTCGCCGACTCCCTTGGCGCCGAACGGTCCGCACTCGTACGGGTTCTCCAGGATCGCGACGTCGATCTGGGGAGTGTCGAGCGTGGTCGGGACCAGGTAGTTCGTCAGCTGCGCGTTCGCCATCCGCCCGTCGCGCATGACGACCTCTTCGAGCAGCGCGTATCCGATCCCCTGCGCCGTGCCCCCCTCGATCTGTCCCGCCGCCAGGATCGGGTGGATCGCCTTGCCGATCTCACAGACTGCGGTGATCCGGGTCGGGCGGATCTCGAAGGTCACGGGGTCCCGCTCGACCTCGACGACGTCGCACCCCCAGCCGTAGGCGCCGTACGCGTCGCCGCGGTAGGTGTCGTCGTCCCAGTACAGCCCGTCGGGCCCGGCGTACTCCTTCGTGACGACCAGCGAGCCGTGCGCCGCGAGGTATTCGCGCGGCGACATCTTTCCAAGCTTCTGCCGGATCTCGGCCGCGCACCGCTCCAGAATCTTTCCCACGACCATGCACGTCCGCGAGGCGACGGTGGGCCCGCTGTCGGGGACGCGCGCCGTGTCCGCGGCCGCGACCTCAACGTTCTCGTAGGGGATGCCGAGCGCGTCCGCGACGATCTGCGCGTGCATGGTGCGCGTCCCCTGCCCGATCTCGGTGGACGCGACGAGGATGCGCGCGCCCGTCTCGGTCAGCTCGAGGGCTGCCTTCGAGGCGAGCTTGACCTCTCCGCCGCCCGTGAAGCCGGACCCGTGAAAAAAGAGCGCCAGGCCGATGCCCCGGTCCGTGCCGCGCCAGGCTTTCCGCTTCGCCCGGAAGTCGCTCCGTTTCACGGCCTCGCGCAGAACCTTCACGGCGCTGCAGTCTCTCTTCAGCTTCTGCCCGGTCGCCGTCGTATCGCCCGGGCGGAAAGCGTTCGCCTCGCGCAGCCGCACGGGGTCCATACCGAGCTCCTCGGCGATGCGCTCCATGTGGACCTCGGCCGCGAACTGGGTCTGCGGCGCACCGAAGCCGCGAAACGCCCCGTTCGGCGGGGTGTTCGTGCGGACGACCCGCCCGTGGATCCGGACGTTGTCGCAGCGGTACGGCCCGGTCGCGTGGATCACTCCGCGCGAAAGGACCACCGGCGAGAGCGTCATGTACGCCCCGCCGTCCAGGAGCACGTCGATCTCGATGGCGGTCAGGCGTCCGTCGCGCGCGACGCCGGTCCGATGTCGGATCACTCCCGGGTGCCGCTTGGTCGTCGCGACCATGTCCTCGACCCGGTCGTACACGAGCTTGACCGGACGGCCCGCCTTGAGCGCGAGGATCGCGGCGTGCCCCGCGATCATGGAGGGGTACTCCTCCTTGCCGCCGAAGCCGCCGCCCGTCTCGGTCTGGACGACGCGAACCTTCTCCTCCGGCAGGTCGAGGAGCACCCGGAGGGCGCGGTGGACGTAGTAGGGGCACTGGAGCGAGCCGTAGACGGTGATGCCGCCGTTCTCCGGGACCGCGATCACGCCGTTCGGCTCGATGTAGAGCTGCTCCTGGAGACCGACGCGGTACTCGCCCTCGACGACGCGGTCCGCCTCGGCGAAGCCGCGGCCGAGGTCCCCCTTCTCGACCACGATCTCCTTGAAGCAGAGGTCCGATAGCGCGGCGTCGTAGATCGGCTCGGCCGGACGGTAGTCGATCGCGATGCCGCGTTCCGCCTCGAGCAGCTCTTCCCGGTTCTCGTGGGCAATCAGCAGGATCGGCTCGGCGAAGTGGCGGATCTCGCGCTCGGCCAGGCACGGCTGGTCGAGCTCGATCAACGCGATCGCGTTCCTCCCCGGGATGTCCCGGAAGTCCGCGACGGTGAACCGGGCGCGGTCGAAGTCGAGCCGGATCCCGGTGATCTCGCCGCGCGGAATCGTCGAGCGGATCGTCGTCGCGTGGAGCATCCCGGGAAACGAGAGGTCGTCGACGTACAGCGCCCGCCCGGTGACCTTCTCGCGCCCCTCCTTGCGGGGGACGTTCCGTCCGACGGATCCGGATCTCCGAGCCACGGTTGGGCGCGGATGCTACCGCACCGCGGCTCCGCTGCCCCTCAAGCCTTCATCGCTTTGGCAAAGGCGAGCTGGACGACTTCTTCGGACGGGATCTCCGAGACGAGCACACAGGCAGTCTTTCCTTCCTGCCAGAACACCTGGGTCCCCCTCCCTCGGTGAAAGACGAAAAAGCTGAAGCCGTTGTGCCGCCGCAGCTCTCCGCCTTTCGGAAGATCTTCGACGCGCCCTTCGTACATTTCACACACCAGGATCTCGTTCTTCGGTCCACGGTAAACGGAAAAAGCCCGCTGTCGGCCGTCCGGGTTCAAGACCCGTCCTCCCTCCAGCCGGTACCCCATCACTCCGAGGTCGAAGACCCGGGTTGGGAACGCAACTCCACGAGCGGCGAAGAGTCGGTCCAGCTCCTGAGGATTCTGGGTCTTCAATTGAAGCGGCAGGATCCCCGCTTTGTGGTTTTCGTAGTCCCGGGCGACGCGTGACGGCAGATTGCGCCGCCCCGCGGCGAACACGGCCAGAGCCAGGATCAGAGCCAGCGCCGCGGCGGCCGAGGCGTACACGACGATCGGGATTCTCGGAAGCGGACCTTTTTCCCGCTCGAGCGCCATCGAAACGCGGGAGGCGACGTCCGTCGGAATATCCTTCGGGAGAAGGCCCGCCCGCACTGATTCCTTGACCGCCGAGAGCGCCCGCCACTCTCGGCGGCACTCGACGCAAGCCTCCAGGTGTCTCTCGACCCGGCCGCGGGCCGTCTCGTCCAGCCGGCCGTCGAGAAGGTCCTGGATCTCGTCTCGGAGATGTTCGAATCCGCTCATCAGTCCGACTCCGATGCCTCTTTCCGATATCCCAGCCTTCGCGCCGAGTCCTGGAGCGCGACGTAGAGGAGCTTTCGCGCCCGGAAGAGGCGCGATCGCACCGTGCCCACGGGACACTTCAACGTCGCAGCCGCTTCCTCGTAGGTCAGGTCTTCGACGTCCACCAGAAGCACGACCGACCGGAAACTCTCCGGCAGTCCCGCGACAGCCGCCTCGACTTCCGAATCCGACCAGGAGCGGTCCTCTCCCCGAGGCTCCGCCACGAGAACCTCGTGAAACCTCTCTTCCAGCTCCTCGACCGACACCGGCTTCGGTTCGCGCCGCTCCTTCCGGTACCTGTTGACGAAAATCGAGTACAGGATCGTAAACAGCCAGGCGCGGCAGTTGGTTCCCTGCCGGAAATTTCCGAACG
>JBBQKV010000132.1:0-6946 GCA_038327245.1 Acidobacteriota bacterium | reverse complement strand
AGCGGCAGCCCCTCCGGCCAGTGCACCTCCAGGTTGCCGGGCTTGATCGGCGCCACCTTTACGAACCCGCGGAACTCGCCGGAGTCGGACACCAGGCGGATCGACGCTCCGTCCGGAAGAGACAGCCGCTCGGCGTCGTCCGCACTCATCAGAACGTCGCGGCGCGCGGCGCCGGTCAGCGGGTCGAGGCCGCGCTGGACCATGGAGTTGAACTGCTTGCCGCGGCGGGTGGAGACCGAGAAGAGTCCTTCGCGGGGATGCAGCAGCGGCAGCCCGACGGCCGCGAACCGCGCGCGCCCGTCCGGCGTGTCGAACCGGCCGTCCTCGTAGAGAGTCGCCCCGCCCCACTGCACGGAGTCCCCGGCCTTCGCGAGTTTTTCGATTCCGGCGTAGAGGGGGATCGCGCGCGCGATCTCGTCCCGGATCGCGGCGGTCGAGTCGAATCGGATCCTCGGCGCGTCCGCGGGACGGACCCGCGCGCACACCTCGCTAAGCACTTCCCACTCCGGCCGCGCGCTCCCGATCCGCCGGCCCGGGATCTCCGGGGAAAAGATGATCCGGCGCTCCGTGGAGGTCTCGGTCACCCCGCCGGGGATCTCGTACCGCGTGGTCGCCGGCAGCAGAAGCACCGTGTCCGACGGCTCCACGAGCATTGCGCTATTGACCACGATGTCCTGGTGGATGCGCAGGCCCGGGCGGGACAGCGCCGCCCGGTTGCGCGCCGCGCCGGAGAGGGTCTCCAGGAAGTTCCCTCCCACGATCCAGAAGACGTCGATCGCGCCGGCCGCCGACGCGTCCACCTGGTCGCTCGCGGTCAACCCGTCGGCCCGGAGAACCGGAAATCCCCACACCTTCTCCCAGCGGGCGAGACCCGGCTCTCCGGGGCGCGGCGTGCAGCCGACCTCCGCGCCTCCCTGGACGCCGGAGTGGCCGCGGATCGGCATGAGACCCCGGTTCGGCCGCCCCGGCAGACCCCGCGCGAGACCGACGTTGACGAGGGCGCGGACCGTGTCCACCCCGTGGACGTGCTGGGTCAGGCCCATCGACCAGACGAAGTGCGCGTTGGGGCGGTCGACCAGGAGCTGCGCGAAGTCGCGCATCCGCCCCCGCGGCGCGCCGCTTCCCAGCTCGAGGTCTTCCCACGACTGGCCCCGGATCACTCCGGCCGCGTCGTCGAAGCCGGTCGTGTATCGCGCCACGAATTCTTCGTCGACCCCGCCGGGGATCTCGAGAAGCGCTTTGAGGACGCCGTTCAAAAACGCCAAGTCGCCCCCGGTGTCCACCTCGAACCAGTCGTCGGCCAGCTTCGTGCCGAAGAGCGCGCTCTCCAGGACCGAGGGCACCCAGTAGCGTTCGAGACCCGGCTCGCGGTACGGGTTGACCACCGCGATCCGGGCCCCGTTCTTCTTCGCGTAGTAGAGGTACTTCGTGGTCACGGGCTGGTTGTTCGGGACGTTCGAGCCGAAGAAGACGATCAGGTCCGAGTGCAGCCAGTCCCGGTACGTCGTCGTCGATGCCCCCTGTCCCAGCATTCCCTTCATCGCGACGGTCGAGGCGGCGTGGCAGAGGCGGGCCGAGTTGTCGACGTGGTTCGTCCCCAGGAACCGCGCCGCCTTCTGGGCCGCGTAATACGTCTCGTTCGGGATGCCGCGCGAGGTCAGGTAGAAAGCGATCCTCTCCGGCGCCGTCTCCCGCAGGCGGTCCGCCGCGAGGTCGATGGCTTCGTCCCAGGAGATGACCCGGAACCCCGGCTCGCCGCGTCGGCGGACCATCGGGTGGGGGAGCCGGCCGAGATTCCGCAGCTCGGCGGAGGAGAGCGACCCGAGCGCGGCCGCGTCGTGAAGCCGGCGCGGGTCGAGCGCCCCCATGGTGTTCAGGGAGAGGAGCTCCAGGCGCACCATGCAGAGGTGCGTCCCCTCGATCGTCCAGTCGCGCATCCCGGTCGTGCCGAGCGCGCAGCCGTCGCACACTCCCTTCGTCAGGATCCGCCAGGCGAAGGGGATCTCGCTGCGGTTCTCCCAGACGATGCGCGCCATTTCGCGAAAATGACCGGGCTTCGTCTCGCGAAGCCCGGTCGGGGAGAGCGAGGCCCACGTGCGGCGGTCCCAGGCCATCGCCGGATTCTAGGAGAAGCGGATGTCGGCTACGCGCAGCAGGTCGCGTCGCAGCAGGCGGTCGGCTCCGCAGGCGCGGTCTCGACGTCCTCCAGGACGGTGTAGACCTCCCACCGGTTGCCGTCGGGATCGGTCACCCAGAACTTGTCCTGCCGGGCGTAGCAGCAGGTCGTGTCCTTCTCGTCGAAACTCGCTACGCCGCGCGACGTAACCCGTTCCTTCCACGCGTCGACCTCGGACGTCGAGCCGACGCGGAGGCCCAGGTGCGACAGCGACCCGTTAGGGGCGGGCGCGTGCCCCATCTCGTTCAGAGCCAGGTGAAGGGCCGGTCGGCTCGTAACGAACTTGACGTAGCCCGGCTTGACCTTCGCCGGGGCGACGCCGAAGAAGGCGGCGTAGAAGTCGCGGGAGCGGGCCGCGTCCGAGACGTTCAGCGAGACGTGAAGGGAGGGTTCCATTTCGACCTCCTGGACCGTTTCGGTCCGGTTAGAGCTCTTTCGCGACGGCGTGTCCCAGGCTCGCGAGCGCGGCCTCGTTGCGGCGGTAGTACATCCAGCGGCCGCGCTTCTCGCGCACGACGAGCCCGGCCCGGCAGAGGGCGTCCATGTGGTGCGACACGACCGACTGGGAGATCCCGAGGGCCTCCTCCAGGTCGCAGGCACACAGGCCCTCCTCGTTGCTTCCCACGAGCGCGCAGCAGGAGGCCCCCCGCGCTTTCAGCAGGTCCAGGATCTGGAGGCGCCTGCCGTCGGAGAGGGCCTTGAACGCCAGGACCCGCTCTTCATCGCTTCCATACTTCTGCATATCCATATTCATAGATATGCACGGCCCGCAAGTCAAGAGGTTTCGGAAAAGGGGACAGATCTATTTTTTGAGCGGAGGCGCGGAGGCGGAGATCTTCGCCGTGTCCCGGTTCCCGGTTCCTGGTTCTCTTAGCCCGGATGCCCGCCCGTGGGCTTGTGCCCGTCGGTCTTGAAGATCGACTCGACGGTGTTCTCGATCTGGTCGTCGGGAACGCCCTTTTCCTTCATCTCGGCGGCCATGAGAGCTTCCCGCAGGCAGATCCCGCAACCCGCGGCGTGGTTGCTCGTGTAGCAGGTCAGAAGGGTCTTGTGGCGGTGGGTCATGCTCTCCTGGCACTCGCAGAAGCAGTGAAGGCGGTCGAGGGTCGCGGGGTACTTCAGCGCCGCCTCGTACGCAGGCACGACTTCCTTATCGAAGCGCGGATCGGCGAAGAGCTTCGCGGGGAGGATCGGGCCCCGTTCCACGCACGCGGTGCAGGAGTTCGAGGCCGCAGACCGCGGCGGAGGGGCAGCCTTCTTCCGCGAGGCCCTGGGCCCGGCGGCGGGGGCGTAGGCCGCGGCGGCGGCGATCAGGAGGGCGACGGCAAGAATGCGAGCTTTCATGGATCCTCCGGGCAGGCTAACCCGGAGGGGAGCGGGATTCTTCCGGGGCAGCTGCTATTTCAATTCCTGCATCATCTGGTCGAGGGCCTCGCGGGGCGGGCGGGCCCGGTCGTCGGCGAGCATCGCGAGCGGCTCCTCCGGGAGGTGGAGGAGGGAGAGAAAGTCCTTCTTCGTGGGCTCCACGTAGATCAGGCCCGTCAAAAACTCCCCCTTCTCCTGGCCGTCGTGGAGGAGGCCCAGGGCCGCCATCTTGTTCATGGCGTCGTAGTCCGCCCGCAGCTTGCGCAGGCGGATGTGCGAGCCGTCGTGGAGCTCGACGTCCTGCGTGGTGCCGGGGTCGTAGTCCACCTGGATCTCGTCGAAGAAGGGGACGAAGCCGATCTCCTGGATCGGGATCTCGTGGTCCTTCGCCCACTTGTACGACTTCGTCGAGTCCTCGTGGTTGTTGAAGGTGACGCACGGCGAGATCACGTCGAGCAGCGCGGTGCCGCGGTGCGCGATGGCGCCCTTGATGAGCGCGAGGAGCTGTTTCATGTCGCCCGAGAAGGACCGTGCGACGTAACCGCAGCCGAGCTCGATCGCGAGCGCGCAGAGGTCCATCGCGGGCAGGTCGTTGACGACGCCGGTCTTCAGCTTCGAGCCCAGGTCCGCGGTGGCCGAGAACTGCCCCTTCGTCAATCCGTATACGCCGTTGTTCTCGACGATGTAGATCATCGGCAGGTTGCGGCGCAGCAGGTGCACGAACTGGCCCGCGCCGATCGAGGCGGTGTCGCCGTCGCCGGACACCCCGATGTAGAGCAGGTTCGGGTTGGCGAGAGCGGAGCCGGTCGCGATCGAGGGCATCCGGCCGTGCACCGCGTTGAAGCCGTGCCCCTTGTCCACGAAGTACGCCGTGGTCTTCGAGGAGCAGCCGATTCCGGACATCTTCGCGACGTTGTGCGGGTCCACGCCCATCTCGTAGAACGCCTGCGTGATCTGGCGCGTGATGACGTCGTGCCCGCAGCCCACGCAGAGCGTGGACTTCAGGCCCCCGTACTCCTTGACGGACAGGCCCCGGCGGTTCGTGGGAACGGCTTTCGGCTCGGCGACGGAGGACATCAGCTTTTCTCCCCGGCTTCGACGCCCTCGACGACCGTTTCGGCGTCGAGAGGAAAGCCGTCGTAGTGACGGATGGAACGCAGTTTCCCGCAGTTTTCGCGGACCTCGAGGGTCAGGAGCTCGTACATCTGGCGGTCCCGGTTCTGGTCCACGACGTAGACGCGCTGGTGTCGCGCGATGAAGTCGGGCGTTTCGGGCGTGAAGGGGAGAGCGCGCAGCCGGAGGTAGTCGGTCTCGACGCCACGCCGCCGGAGGATGACCCGCGCCTCCTCGACCGCGAAGTCCGAGGAGCCATAGGCGATGATGCCCATGGGCGCTCCCGTCCCGTCGGACACGGCCGGCTTGGGGACGTGGGATCTCGCGGTCTCGAACTTCCGCGCCAGGCGGTCCATGTTGTTCTTGTAGTCGTCGGGCCGCTCCGAGTACGTCGCGCGATCCGTATGCCCGGAGCCGCGCGTGAAGTACGCCGCCAGGGGGTGGTCCGTGATTCCGGGGAGCGTTCTCCAGGGAACGCCGTCCCCGTCGACGTCCCTGTAGCGCGCGAACCCGCCGAACTTCTTCACGTGGTCGTCGATCTCTCCGTTCGTGCGCAGGACCTTGCCCCGGTCGAACGGCTTCTGCGGGTACGGGAACGGGTCGCTCATCCAGTTGTTCATGCCGAGGTCGAGGTCCATCATCACGAAGATCGGGGTCTGAAAGCGCTCCGAGAGGTCGAACGCCTCGGTCGCCATCTCGTAGCACTCCTGGACGCTCGCCGGGATCAGGAGGATGTGCCGCGCATCGCCGTGCGACAGGTTGTAGGTCGACATGATGTCGCCCTGCATCGTCCGCGTGGGCAGGCCAGTCGACGGACCCACGCGCTGGACGTCGAAGATGACGGCCGGGATCTCGGCGTAGTAGCCGAGCCCCGTGAACTCGGACATGAGGGAGATGCCCGGGCCCGACGTCGTCGTCATCGCGCGCGCGCCGGCCCAGCCCGCGCCGAGCACCATGCCGATGGCCGCCAGCTCGTCCTCCGCCTGCACGATCGCGAACGTGGGCTTCCCGGTGGCGGTATCCATTCGGAACCTGCGGCAGTAGTCGGTGAACGATTCGGCGAGCGAGGACGAGGGAGTGATCGGGTACCAGGTGACCACGGTAACACCCGCCATCACGCAGCCGATCGCGGCTGCCGCGTTTCCGTCGATGATGATCTTGCCGGCGGTCGCGTTCATGCGCTCCAGCCGGAAAGGGTCGGCCTTCGCCAGGTTCTTCTGCGCCCAGTCGAAGCCGCCGCGGATCGCGTTCAGGTTGACCTCGACCGCCTTTTCCTTGCCCTTGAACTGCTTCGCGACGGCGCGCTCCACCTCGGCCATGTCGATGTCGAGAAGCCATGCGGCGACGCCCACGTAGATCATGTTCACGACCAGCCGCCGCAGCTTGCCGTCGTGGACGAGCTCGAGGACCAGCTTCTGGAACGGCACGGGGTAGAAGTGAACGTCGCTGCGGAGGGTGTCCAGCTTCAGGCTCTCCTCGTAGATCACGGCGGCGCCGGGGGCCACCGTCCGCACGTCTTCGTGCGCGGTCTCGGGGTTCATGCAGACGAGCACGCCGATGTCCCGGCGGCGCGCGATGAAGCCCTCCTTCGAGGCGCGGATCGTGAACCACGTCGGAAGCCCCTGGATGTTGGAGGGAAAGAGGTTCTTACCCGAGACGGGGATCCCCATCTGGAAGATGGACCGCATCAGGATGTTGTTGGAAGACATGCTCCCCGAGCCGTTCGCGGTGGCGACGTGGATCGAAAAATCGTTGACCACCGGCGGGGCGCCGCCGGAGGGAGCGGGAGCTTTCTCTTCCAGGATCACCGTGGACATGTCTCTCCTTTGCCGACAGTCTTTTCGGGTCCGCCGGGGCCGGAAATGATAACAGAGCGAGGTCCCGGGATCGCGCGGGCGGACCGTACAATTCGCGCGGAGGAAGTATGAGATTCATCCGAATCACCGGGCTCGCGGCAACGTTCGTTCTCGGCGCAGCCGCGACCGCGGCGGCCGCCCGGAATCCCCTGCGGTTCGAGGAGCTCGCGAAGGTCGCGCGCATCGGGGGATTCGCGGTCTCGCCCGACGGCGGCTGGATTGCGTACGCCGTCGGCACTCCCGTGGTCTCTGAGAACCTCACGCATTCCGCGATCTGGATCGTGCCGTCCCGAGGGGGAGAGCCGCGCCGTCTGACCGCCGGGGACAAGCGCGACTCCGACCCCGCGTTCTCGCCGGACGGCCGCCGGGTGGCGTTTCTTTCGAACCGCGACAGTTCCTCGCAGATTTGGACGGTCGATCTCGCCGGCGGCGAGCC
>JBBQKV010000131.1:0-6991 GCA_038327245.1 Acidobacteriota bacterium | reverse complement strand
GTCGAGATCGTGAAGATGCGCGGCTGGTCTCGCGGGCTCTGGTACGACGAGACCGGGCTCGAGTGGGTGAACCCCTCGCCGAACATGCGCTCCCTCACGGAGGCGCTTCTCTACCCCGGGATCGGGCTCCTCGAGACGACGAACGTTTCGGTGGGCCGCGGGACCGACTCCCCGTTCGAGGTGGTCGGAGCGCCGTGGCTCGACGGCAGCCGCCTCGCGGCGGTGCTTTCCGCGCGGGAGGTCCGGGGCGTGACGTTCTCGCCGATCCACTTCACCCCCGCGTCCTCGACGTTCGCCGGGGAACGCTGCGGGGGGGTCCGGCTCACGGTGACGGACCGGAACGCGCTCGCGCCCGTGGCGCTCGGAGTCGAAATCGCGGTCGCGCTGCGCGACCTCCATCCCCAGGACTGGAAGATCGAGAAGTTCCTGGACCTGCTGGCGAACCGGGACACATTCGAACGGCTGCAGCGGGGCGAGACCGCGGCGTCGATCGTCGCGTCCTGGAAAAATGGGCTGGAGCAGTTCCGCCGCCGCCGGGCAAAATTCCTGCTCTACTGATCCTCGACGACCGCCTCCGCCTCGATCTCCACCCGCATCTCCGGCGACACGAGCGCGCTCACTTCCACGAGGGTCGTCGCGGGACGGATTGCGCCGAAGAACTCGGCGTGGGCGCGGGCGACCTTTTCCCAGTCACGCACGTCCGTGACGTACATGCGGGTCCGAACGACGTCAGAAAGCGACGCTCCGGCCTTCTCCAGCGCCGCCTGGATGTTCCGGATCGTCTGAACCGCCTGCGCGTAGGCGTCGCCCGCGACGATCTCGCCGGAGGGGCCGGTCGCCGTGGTTCCGGAGACCCAGATGACGTTGCCGACCCTCACGGCGCGGGAGTAGCCGGCGATCGGCTCCCACGGCGCGCCGGAGGAAAAGTTACGCCGGGCCTTCACCGAAGCGGTAGCGGGGCTTCCCTGCCGCGAAGAGCTTCACGAGAACGAGCCCCGCGATGAACCCGCCGATGTGCGCGGCGTAGGCGACGCCGCCCTCCTGCGACTTGCTGCCGAGGACCCCGATGCCCGAGATGAGCTGGAACGCGAACCAGATCCCGATCGCCCAGATCGCGGTGACTTCCTGGACCGTCCGGAAAACGATGACGCGGACCCGGCGGCGGGGGAAAAGGAGGAGGTATCCCGCAAGCACGCCGGAGATCGCGCCGGATGCTCCGAGCGACGGGAGGTAGGGGTTTCCCCCGAACGCGGCCGTAGAGAACACGTGGGAGAGCCCGGCGAGGATCCCGCACACCAGGTAGAAGACGAGATACCGGAGGTGCCCGAGGGCGTTCTCCAGGTTGTCCCCGAAGATCCAGAGGTAGAGCATGTTTCCGAAGATGTGCGCGAACCCGCCGTGCATGAACATGGACGTGATGAGCGTCAGGTAGACCGGAATCGGAGTGGGCTCGAGGTTCACGGTGCCGGCGACTTCGCCGCTCACCGGATCCTTGATCGTCACGGTGGTGGCGACGTCGTGTCCGCTGACGATCTCGGCGGGCACCGTCGAGAACGCGTAGGTGAACCGCTCGTTCGACCCGAGGCCCTGGCAGAACACGAAGACCGCGACGTTCGCCGCGATCAGGAGGTAGTTGACGATCGGCGAGATCGTCCGGTCGCTGTTGTCGTCGCCGATCGGGAGCATGTTCTTACCTCTCCAGGTACGTGTACCGCGGAAACACGGCTTCGAACTCCCGGTAGATCGCCTGCATCTCCGCCTTCTTGAGGCCGGCGCCCGCGGCGCGGACGAGCTGCTCGTTGATGGAGTCCAGGAGGTGCGTGCGGTCGTAGTTCATGTATTCCAGGACGCGCTCGCACGTCTCGCCCGGCAGCACGTCCGAGATCTCGGAGCTGCCGTCTTCGTCCACGTGGACAAGGACCTCGTGCGCTTCCCCGAAGAGGTTGTGCAGGTCGCCGAGCACGTCCTGGTAGGCCCCCATCAGGCAGAAGCCGATGTAGTAGGGGCGGTCGGAACGGAAGGAGTGGAGGGGCAGGGTCTCGTCGATGTCGCGCAGGTCGATGAAACGCTCGATCTTGCCGTCGGAGTCGCAGGTGATGTCGGCGAGCGTCGCGAACTCGGTCGGTTTCTCGTTCAGCCGGTGGATCGGCAGGATCGGAAAGAGCTGATCGATGGCCCAGGAGTCCGGTAGCGACTGGAACACCGAGAAGTTCAGAACGTACTTGTCCGCGAGCATCGTCTCCATGTCCTCGAACTCTTCCGGGATCTCCTTCAGAGTCTTCAGATCCTTGTGGATGCGCTCGCAGATCTGCCAGAAGAGCATCTCCCCCTTGGAGCGGTCTTCCAGCGACAGGTGGCCCAGGTTGAAGAGCGTGAACAGCTCCTCCTTGTACTGGAGCGCGTCGTGGTAGCTCTCGCGGAGGTTCTTCGCGTTGACCTCCTTGAGGATCCCGGCCAGCTCCTGCACGACGTTGGGGTCGTTCGGCGCCACGCGGACGCGGCGTCCCTGCTCGATCCGGTCCGCGACGTCGAGGACGTTCGTGACCAGGACCGAGTGGAACGCGGTCACGGCGCGTCCCGACTCGGTCACGAGCGTCGGCGGCGGGACTCCCTCCTCGTCGCAGATCGCCTTGACCGTGTAGACCACGTCGTTCGCGTACTCCTGGACGGAGTAGTTCATGGAGGAGTCGAACGCGGTTTTCGAGCCGTCGTAGTCGACCCCCAGCCCTCCGCCCAGGTTCAGGTACTGAATCGGAACGCCGAGCGCCCGCAGCTTCGCGTAGACGCGGCCGGCCTCGCGGATCGCGTCCTTGACCCTGCGGATGTCTGTGATCTGCGAGCCGATGTGAAAGTGGAGCATCACCATCGAGTCGAGCATGCGGCGCCGCTTCAGGATCTTCACGGTCTCGAGCATCTCGGGGGTCGTGAGGCCGAACTTCGCGGCCTCGCCCCCGGACTTCGCCCACTTTCCGGAGCCGCGCGCATAGAGCTTCACGCGCATCCCGACGAGCGGCCGCACGTGGCGCTCGCGGGCGACGGTCAGGATCCGGTCGAGCTCGGAGACTTTCTCCAGCACCAGCACGACCTTCTTTTTCATCCGGATCCCGTTCAGGGCCATGCCGATCAGCGCGTCGTCCTTGTAGCCGTTGCACACGATCAGCGCGTCGGGGGAGAGGTTTGCCGCGATCGCCGCCAGCAGCTCGGGCTTCGATCCGGCCTCCAGCCCGTAGCCGTACGTGCGTCCCGCCTCGATGATCTGCTCGACCACGACGCGCTTCTGGTTGACCTTGATCGGAAAGACCCCGCGGTACACGTTTCCGTACTCGAACTCCTCGATCGCGCGGGCGAAGGCCTTATTCAGGTCTCCCACGGCCGACGCGAGGATCTGCGGGAACCGGATGATGATCGGGGTCGTGATTCCGCGGAGCCCGACCTCGTCCACGATCGCCTTCAGCGCGACGCCTCGTCCGGGGTCGCGCGTGGGCCGAACGACCAGGTTGCCGTCCTCGGAGACGTGGAAGAACCGCTTCCCCCAGTGGGGGATCCCGTAGAGGGCCGACGCCTCCTCGAAACGCTCGCCGGGTCGCGGGCGCGAGAGCAGTGCGGGGCGGTGCGGTCCGCGAATCGGTTTGGGGCTGGCCATCACCCGCGATCGTACACGGGAGTGAAGCGGACGTAACGGCCAAACTCTTTCGAGTGACCGAGCCGGGGCAACTGACAAACTCTCTTCGCGGGCGCGCCCCGGACCGGAGGATCGCCGAGGATGCTTCTCGCGCGCCCGCGCTTCAGGGTCTGCCCAGGAGTTCCAGCGCGGCGAGCGTCACCGTCTTGACGCCGGTTCGGATCGTGGGCTCGCGGTCCGGTGCGAAACCGGACGAGTGGAGTGAAGGCAGGCTCGGCCCTCCCGCTTTCGCGGCCTCGAACCTGGCCCGCTCTACCGCGCCAACCCAGAGGATGGCGGCCGGGACGCCCGCCCGGCCGAACTCCGAAAAATCCTCGCCGCCCATGACCGGCTGTCCCTCCGAGACGTTCGCGGCGCCGAGCCCGCGGGAGAGCGCGTCGGCCACGCGCTTCGTCAAGGCAGGATCGTTGTAGGTCGCGGGCGTGCCGTCGTCGAGAACCCGGACATCCGGCGGCCGGGTAGCGCCCGCTGCGGCGGCCTCCGCCTTCGCGATGCGGGCGATCGCGTCCAGGAGATGCTTGCGGACCTCGTCCTTGTAGGAGCGCACCGTGAGCTGGAGCTTCACCTCGTCCGGAATGATGTTGTGCTTCGTGCCGCCGTGGATGGAGCCCACGGTCACGACGGCCGGGTCGAGCGGATTGTTCTCCCGGCCCACGATCGTCTGCAGGGCGAGAACCGTGCGGGCCGCGATGACGATCGGGTCGATCGTCGTGTGGGGATAGGCGCCGTGCCCCCCCTTCCCGTAGATCGTGATGTCCACCGAGTCCACGTTGGCGAGGGCGTAGCCCGGCACGTACTCGACCTTCCCGGACGGCGCTTGTGCGCTGTCGTGGATTGCGAACGCGAAGTCGGGCTTCGGGAACTTCGTGTAGAGCCCGTCCGCGAGCATCGCGCGTGCGCCGCCGCCCTTTTCCTCGGCGGGCTGCCCGACCATCACGAGCGTACCGCTCCAGCGGGTCTTCGCGCGGGATAGGAGCGTCGCCGCGCCGATCCAGGACGTCATGTGGATGTCGTGCCCGCACGCGTGCATGACGTGCACCGTGTTGCCCCCGTCGTCGGTCGTCGTCAACTTGCTCGCGTAGGGGAGACCGGTTTTCTCTTCCACCGGCAGTGCGTCCAGGTCCGTCCGGAGGAGGACCGTCGGTCCCTTGCCGTTGCGCAGCACGCCCACGACGCCCGTCTTGCCGACCCCCGTCGCGACCTCGAAACCGAGGGCGCGCAGCCGCTCCGCCAGCTTCGCCGCCGTCTTCTCCTCGTGGAAGGAGAGCTCCGGCGTCTGGTGGAGGTCGAGGTACAGCTTCTCGAGATCGGGGTAGATCGCGTCGAGCGGGGCGAGGACCGGCGAAGACGTCGAAGAGGAGCTCTTTGCGGGCTCGGCTGCTCCGAGCCACGCGGTTGCGAGGACGCCCGCGGCGACGGCGAATGTGCGAACTCTCATGGAACCTCCTGGAAGCCGCCAGACGACACCAGACGCGGCCCTCCGTGTCAAGAAGGGCTGTGCGACACTTGGCGGGATGACCGAGCCGACGGCGCGAAAGCCCGCGCGCCCGGGCACCGTCGAGAGCCTGCGCGCCGCTCTCGGATCCCGCCGGATCGGCGCCGTGACGCTCCAGTCCTTTTCGTCGGGTCTGCCGCTCGGCCTGATCTGGATCGCGCTGCCGGCCTGGCTGACCTATCGGGGCGTCGACATCAAGACGGTCGGGCTCTTCTCGCTCGCGCAGGCGCCCTGGACGTTCAAGTTCCTCTGGGCCCCGCTGATGGACCGCTATCGGCTGCCGTTCCTGGGCCGCAAGCGGTCCTGGATGATCGTCTGCCAGGTCTTTCTCTTCGCGGGAATCGCGCTGCTCGCCACCCAGGCCTCCGACCCGCACGTCGTCCCGGTTGCCGCGATCGCGGTGTTCATCGCCTTCTGGTCGGCCTCCCAGGACATCGCGATCGACGGCTACGCGGTCGAGGTCCTCGAGCGGAAGGAGCAGGGGCTCGCGGTGGGCGCCCGCGTGGCGCTCTACCGCGCGGCCACCCTCATCGCCGGCGCCGTCGCGATCACGGTCGGCGAACGGATCGGCTGGAGCTCCGTGTTCTGGGGCCTCGCGTTCCTCTTCCTGCCCCTGATGGCGCTCGTGATCTGGTCGCCGGACCCGGTCGTCGCGGCTCCCGCTCCGAAGAACCTGCGCGACGCGGTTTTCGAGCCGCTGCTCGACATCTTCCGCCGTTCCCGCGCCGTGCAGATCATCGGCTTCCTTCTCCTTTACAAGTTCGGGGAGAACCTGGCGACCGCGTTGACGCGGCCCTTCCTCATTCAGAAGTGCTATTCGCCGGAGGACGTGGGGCTCGCCACGGCGACGATCGGCCTGGTCGCGATCATCGTGGGGACGTTCTTCGGCGGGTTGATGACCGAGCGGATCGGGCTCGGCCGCGCCCTCTGGATCTTCGGCATGATCCAGGCCGTGGGGTTCCTGGGCTACGTCGTCGTGGATCGCTTGACGCCCGGCGCTCCGTGCGCCGGCGGTGTTCCCGCGGCGGCGATGACGCAGCCGTTTTCCCACCGGCTCACCATGTACGGAGCAATCGCGATCGAGAACGCCTGCCAGGCCATGGCGACCGGAGCGTTCGGCGTTCTCCTCCTGCGGCTGACGCAGAAGCAGTTTTCCGCCACTCAATACGCCCTGTTCTCGAGCGTGTTCGCGTTGGGGCGCACGCTCGCTGGCCCCCCGGCCGGGTTCCTCGTAGACGCTCTGGGCTGGACCCCTTTTTTCGTGGTCTCGACCCTGGCCTCGATCCCGGGACTGGTCCTGCTCCACCGCTTTTCGCCGTTCGGCCGGAGGGAACCGGAGATCGCGGACGTCCGGCCGGTCGAGCGCCGGCCGGTCACGAAGACGGCGCTCGCGATGCAGGCGCTCGCCGGGGTTGCCGCCGGAACGCTCTTCGCGGGCGCGACTTCCGCCCTCCTCGCGGCGTTCAAGACCGTGCGCGCGCACCCCGGCTCTACCCTGGACGTGGGCGCCGAAATCCTGCGCCTCGTCTCTCCCGGCTCACCCGCAGGCTGGATTCGCGTGGCGGGCATCGCCGTCTTCGGTCTCCTCTGCGGCGGTGCCGTGGCTGCCTTCCTCGCCGCGCGGCACGGCGTTCGATCCAGAATGGGAGGTAACGAATGAAGCTGGCGTCCGTTCTTCTGCTGGTGATGCTGAATGCTGCGAAACCGGCGGTCCCGGCCAAAAAGAGCGCCGGCCGCTTCGGGATTCCGCGGCTCGCTCCGGGGCAGCTGTGGGTCTCCTCGGTCCCCGCCGGCCTGGAGGTCCGTCTCGGCGA
>JBBQKV010000130.1:0-7121 GCA_038327245.1 Acidobacteriota bacterium | reverse complement strand
CCCGAGCGCTTCTGGTGGGTTCCGACGCTGGCGTGGCTCTCCGCCGGTCCCGGGATGCTGCACTTCCTGTGCGCCGGAGGAGCCGCCCTCTCGCTCCTCGTCCTCTTCGGGCTGGCCCCCACGCTCGGGCTTGCGGGCGCGTGGGCGTTCTACCTGTCTCTCTCCTCGATTTCCCAGACCTTTCTGTCCTACCAGTGGGACGCGCTTCTCCTCGAGACGGGCCTGCTCGCGATCTTTCTTTCGCCGCCCGCGTGGCGATTGCGGTTTTCCTCTTCGTCACCGCCCTCGCGGACGACGCTCCTTCTCCTGCGCTGGCTGCTCTTCCGGCTGATGTTCTCGTCCGGGATCGTCAAGCTCGGGAGCGGCGACCCCATGTGGCGCTCGCTGACCGCTCTCCGGTACCACTACGAGACGCAGCCCCTCCCGAGCGCGATCTCGTGGTTCGTCCACCAGCTTCCGGCCGGATTCCAGACGGTCTCGTGCGTCTTTCTCTTCCTCGTCGAGCTCGTCATTCCATTTCTCGTCTTCCTCCCGCGCCGGGCCAGGCACCTCGCATTCGGGTTTTTCGTCGCGCTGCAGGCCCTGATCGCGCTGACCGGAAACTACGCCTTCTTCAATCTCCTGGCGGTCGCGCTCTGCTTCCTTCTCTTGGACGATGCGGTGTTCCTCCGCCTGTCATCCCGAGCGCAGCGAGGGATCTCTCCCTCGATTCGCGGCAACGGGGCCCATCGGCAATGGCCGCGATGGCTCCTGATTCCGGTCGCGGCCGTCCTTTTCACGGCCAGCGTCCTCCAGCTCGCGCTAACCGTCCGGCGCAACGCGGAAGGCCTGCCGCGGGCGGCGATCCGGTTCGTCGAGTTGATTTCGCCGCTCCAGAGCGTCAACCGGTACGGCCTCTTCGCGGTCATGACCCCGCGCCGGCCCGAGATCGTCGTCGAGGGAAGCGCGGACGGGAAGACCTGGAGGTCCTACGAGTTCCGCTGGAAGCCGGGGGACGTGTTCCGCTCGCCTCGTTTCGTGGCGCCGCACCAGCCGCGCGTCGACTGGCAGATGTGGTTCGCGGCGCTCGAGAGCTGTCGCGACAATCGCTGGCTCGTCAACCTTCTCGGGCGCCTGCTCCAGGGAGAGCCTTCCGTGCTGCGCCTGCTCGCCACGAATCCGTTTCCGGCCGGGCCGCCGCGCTACGTCCGGACTCTCCTCTACGAGTACCGGTTCACCGACCGGGCGACGCGAAAAGCGACCGGCGCCTGGTGGACGCGGCAGCTGCAGGGCGCGTATTGCCCGGTCGTTTCCCGGGAGATGCTGACGCCTTAAACGCCGAAGCGCTCGGGCTCCCAGGTGAGGCCGAGCTCGCCCGGCGGCGCCATGTACCCGAGGAGCGCCGAAGACGCGACGACCGCGGGGCTCGCCAGGTAGCCCTCGCCCCCGACTCCCATCCGGTTCTGCCAGTTGCGGTTGAACGACGTGATCGCGCGCTGCCCGGCGGCGAGCCGGTCGGGACCCTGGCCGAAACAGGGTCCGCACCAGGACTGCCGGATCTCTCCTCCCACGGATCGAAAGACGTCCGCGATCGACTCCCCGGCGAGACGGGGGTCGGCGACCTCGATCTGCCGCCCGACTCCGCCCGAGCCCGGAAAAACGGCGAGCGACTTCGCCACCTCCCGAAATCCCGACTCGCGGGCGGCGCGCAGGACGAGGGCGGCGGAGAGCAGGTCGTCGTAGCTGCCGTTCGTGCAGGAGCCGATCAGAGCCTTGTCGAACGAGAGCCGCTCCCGCGCCACCTCTTCCGCCGGATACGCGTTTCCGGGCGAGTACGGTTTGGCGATCATCGGCTCGACCGTGTCGAGCTCGAGCGTCTCGTCGAGCTCGTAGACCGCGTCGCGCCCCGGACAGACGCGTGGATACGGCAGGTCCTCGGGCGCGATCCCCTTCGCGCGGTACCAGGCGTCCGTCACTTCATCCGCCGCGAAGATGCCGTTCAGCGCCTCGCCCTCCGCCATCATGTTCGCGATCGTGTTGCGGTAGGCGACCGGGAGCTGCCGCTCGGCGTCCACGAACTCGACCGACATTCCGCCGGACTGCTTCGCTCCCCAGCGGCGCAGGAGCTCCAGCACGATGTCCTTGCCGCTCACCCACGGCTGGAGCGCGCCGCGAAAAACCACCCGCCGCTGTTTCGCGACGGTGAAGTAGATGTAGCCGGTCGACCACCCGAAGCCCAGCGTCGTGGATCCGACCCCGAAACCCACCGCGCCGTAGGCGCCATAGGCCCGGCTGTGCGAGTCGGCGCCCGGGATGAACTGGCCGGGGAGAACGAGACCCTGTTCCGGAAAATAGAAGTGGAAGATCCCGTCGCCCGGCGTTGCGTAATACGGCTTCTCGATCCCGTGGACTCTCGCGAACTCCCGGCCGATGGCGGTCTGGCGGTTGTCCGAGTCCTTTCCCGTGAAGACGAAGTGGTCGTTCGCGATCGCCGCCTGCCGCGGAAAGATCGAGCTTCCTCCGGTGATCTGGTTGAAGGTGTGGATCGAGAACGGCGCCGTCCCGTCCGAGGCCGGCAGGAGGTCGGCATACACGCGCAGCGTCGCGCCGGGTGCGACGTTCGCGTCCTTGTCGACGCGGTGCGCCCACACGATCTGCTCGGTGGTCGTGAGGCGGCGGGCGGTTTCGGGATCCGGCCAGGACACGTCCGGAATCGTCTCGACGGAGCGGCGGAATTCGCGGCGGCCGACGGCGAAGATGCCGCCGCTCCGCCGGATCTCCTCCTCCTTCGGGGTGAGCGGCAGCGCGTCGTAGCTCTTTCCCCTGGTCTCGTTCGTCAGCCGGCGCGTGGTCGGGTCGAGCGAGAACGTGTCGCCATCCTCCGCGTCGGCGACGGCCTCGGGGCTCTGGACGACCTGCAACCCGAGGTTGAACGCGTTGCGCCGGAAGATGTCGCCCATGTTCGCGCCGCAGACGACGACGAGCTCGAGGCCGACCTCTTCGGCGACGCCCTTCAACCCCGCGGGACTCATCTCCCGGGACGAGCCGATCGCGAAACGGTCGCCCGCGACGACGAAGTTCTCGCCGCGGTGGACCCTCTCCCGGAAGTCCGGCATGAGGTATCGAAACGCGCCGATCTTCCAGCGTTCGTCGAGGCGGTCGAGGCTCTCGGAGACGCAGTCCGCGGCAGGGGTGATCTGGTCGGTGTCGATCGCATCGAGCTTTTTCCCCGGGACCTTCGGATCCCAGAAGACGAGCGCTTTGCCGCGGATCGGTTGGGACGCGCCGGCGTCCGGGGAGACGATGTCGGACGGCCGCGGGCCCGGGAGATCGGCGGGCTGAACCCCCGGCTTCAGGCGCGCGGGCTCGATTGACACTGTCGCGGTCCGCCGCATTCGGCGATCTTTGCACAGACAGTGCTCCGGCCGCGCCGGACCGAGGAGAGAGCTAGAAGCGCGTCGGCTCACCCCGCAAGAGATCAGGAATCAGTCGCTCCAGAGGCTCCAGTCACCGTCGTGGCTCTTCAGGCGCGCGATGGCCTGCCGGAAGCGCGGATCGCCGCGGAGGTTGTCCAGGTCGTCGTCCCCCCGGAGATTTCCGTTCCCGTCGAAGCCGGCGTCGAGCGCCTTGAACAACCAGTTGAAGGCCTTGTCCTTGCGGTCCATCAGCGAGTAGGCGCACGCGAGGTTGTACATCGTGGTGCTCTTCCGGTAGTTCCGGTCCAGGGCGCGCTGGAACGCCGGAATCGCTTCCGCCGGCCGGTCCCCCTCGATGCGCGCGTAGCCGAGGTTGAACCAGGCGCGCGCGCTCTCGGGGTGGCGGCGGGTGTAGTCGTCGAAGTGCTGCTCGACCTCGCGCCACGCCGCGACCCGGGTCGACCGCAGCCACTTCTTGTGGCCGCCGAAGTCGTCGAAGCGATGAAGCTCGAGGTCCTCCGCCATCTTGAGGAGCTCCCGGTACCGCGACTCGCCGCGGACGTTGTCCAGGTCCTCGTCTTTTCGGACCTGGTCCGAATCCTCGAATCCCGCCTCGAGCGACTTCTGGAGGTAGTCGAGCGCGCGGACCCGGTCGCCCTTGAGGGAGAGCGCGCAAGACGTGTTGTACAGGGAAGCGCCTTCCCGATAACCGCGGAGCGCGGACGCCTCGAAGGCCTGCGCCGCGAGGTCGTGGCGGTCCACCTCGAGCAGTTCCTTTCCGATCTCGTAGAACGACTTGCCCCGCGCGGTCGGCGTTGCCTTCAGGAGTCCGTACCGCGCCGCGATGCGGTCCGCCTGCGCGCGGCTTCCCGCGCTTTCGTTGTCCCTTGCGGCCTGCCGGATCTTCGCGAAGCGCGGATCGGAGCGCAGCGAATCCAGGTCGTCGTCCTTCGCCAGGTAGGAGTCGGCGTCGAAGCCTTCGTCGATTGCCTTCCGGAGCCACTCGAAAGCCCGCGCGCTGTCGCCCTTTCTCGCGTACCCGCACGCGATGTTGTACGTGGCGGCGTCGACCTTCTCTCCCTGTTCGATGGAATGCTGGAAGGCCGCGATCGCGTCGTCATAGCGCTCCTCGTTGTGGAGCGCCATGCCCCGCTGGTACCACGAACCGTCGTGGCTCTTCCTCTTCGACGCGGGAACGTAGCCGGCGACCGGCGCGACGGCGGGCTTCGGAGTCTCCGGCGCGATCGCCGCATCCGGAGTCTCCGGCGCGAGCGCCGGGTCCGGCGTCTCGGGCACTTCCGGAGCAACGGCGGGTTCCGGTGCCTCGGACTTCTCGTCGCAGGGGCTGACGGTCCCCGGATCGACGACCGCGTCGGCGGTCATCTTGTCGGCAGCGGCGTCCATGGCGGTCGAGTCGGCGACCGTCGAATCCGCGCCCGTCGAGTCGCCGGCGGCGTAGAAACTCGCCTTGTCCGGAGAAACCGCCTCCGCCTTTCGGACCGACCACGGCTCGAAGGCCGCGAGGACGACAACCGCGGCCAGCAGCATTCCGCCGGCCAGACGCGCCTGCCCGGGCGAGACTGGCCGGCGGGTCACGCCGGGATCCAGGATCGCGCGCATCCGGCCGTCCCAGTAGGAGCGACGCGCCATCGCCACCGCGGGCAGCGCCCGCTCCCGGGAGAGCCGGAGCGACCGGATGATCGAGAGCAGGTGGGCTGCGTAGACGGAGGCCCGGGTGCCGGAGGCGAGCACGAGGTCGTCGCACGCGCGCTCGCAGTCTCTCCTCATCTGGATCCGGACCGACCACGCGAGCGGATGGAACCAGTACACCGCGGCGGCGATCTGGCCAACCACGAGGGTCACCCAGTCCGAGCGCCGGACGTGAGCGAGCTCGTGGAGGAGGACGACGCGGCGGCGCTCCTCGTTCCAGCGCCGCGCGGTCTCGGGAAGGAGAACGATCGGGCGCGACACGCCGGTCGTGACCGGAACCGCCAGGTCTTCGCTGAAGAGAAGGCGCACGGGACGCGAGATCCCGAGCTTCCCGGAGAGCTCCGCGACGAGCGGACGCCACTCGCCGTCCGTGTCGGAAGAGGCGTGACGGCAGACCCGGCGGACCCGGGCCGCGCCGAGCGCGAGCCGGCCGAGGGAGAACGCCATCCCCGCGGCCCAGCCCGCGAGAATCAGAAGCATCCCCGTCGTCCGGGATATCGGGGACCGTCCGGGAATCGCCTCGGGAGCGGCCGGCAAGGGAGCCGTCGACACCTCGTTCGTCTTCTCGGGCGGGGAGACCCGCTCGGACGCCGCGAGCTTTTCGCCCCGGATTAAGGCCGCGTTGGGATCGGCGGGGGGCGCCCACTTTTCGGTCGCAACCGTCGCGGACACCGGCGAGGGGACCGGCACGGGATTCGGAAGGAGCGGGATCTCCCACCGCGGCGCGACGATCGTCACGGCCGGCAGCAGCAGCGTGCCCGCCAGGCCGAGCGTCGCGACCAGCTGCCGCGCCGACGCCGACGCGCGCCGGAGCGCGGCGAGCGCGACACCCGTCAGAAGCAGGAGGACTGTCGCCTTGAGGGCGATGTCGAGGGCGAAACGCATTGCGTGGGCGAGATTCATTTCCATCTCAGCGGCCCTCCTGCCTGGCTTCTTCGATCAACTTCGAAAGACGTTGCAGCTCGTCGTCGGTCATTTCGGTTCGGGAGATGTCGAGCAGCGCGGCCACCGCTTTTTCCGCGGAACCGTCGAAGAAGGTCTTCAACATGTTCTGGAGCGCGGAGCGGCTGGCCCGGCCCCGGCCGAGGGTAGGGACCCAGACGTAGCTCTTCCCCTCCAGCAGGTGGCGCAGGTGGCCCTTGTTCTCCAGGACGCGGAGCATCGCGCGGACCGCGGAGTAGCTCGGCGGGTCGGGCATGCCCGAGAGCACGTCGGTCGCGGTCGCCCGGCCGAGGCCGTAGACGACGTCCATGATCTGGCGCTCCCGCCGGCTCAGGTGAATCAGGGCCCGCTCTTTCAAGGCTGACCTCCCGTTCGTCTGCTAGAAAACCAGCACATGCTAAAGAAATAGCGGCAAGCCGTCAAGGGATACGGCGGACCCGGGGAAAGGTTCCGACAGCGGGAAGTGGGACGCGGGGCACGGATCCCGGGACCTCTAGAATCCGGGCTCGACGCATGCGCCTGTCCCGCCGCAACTTCCAGATCGCGCTCGTCACCTTCGTCGCGGCGGCGATGGTCCTCATCCTGTTAGCGCTCGACCACGCCATCAGCCACCGCCGCTGGTCGGTCAAGACTCTGACCGACGCGGACCGGTCCCGCGTGGTCCGCGAGCCCGTGGATACGACCGTCGCCTTTCTGTCCTCCCTGCCGCGCGCTCCGGAACCCCTGCCAGACGACGGCCGGATTCGTCCGCACGAGGTCACGGTTTACCGGACCCGGGCGAAGCTCGTCGCGGTCCACAAGATGCTGGACGGCGACTTTCACATGGAAATCGCGGACCCGGATTCGCCGCCCGCGCGCATGATCGTCGAGATCCCGGCCCCGGGGGAGGGGAAGGCGTCCGGCCTCGAGGCGACCTTTCGAGCGGCGCGGCGGGAGGTTCGCGGGCAAGGCGCGAGGGGCCGTCTCATCCGCGTGACGGGTGTCGGATTCTTCGACTACACGCACTGGCAACCCGGCGCCGCGCGAAACGGCTTCGAGCTGCACCCGGTGCTTGCGGTCGAGTTCCCCGAATGA
>JBBQKV010000129.1:0-7152 GCA_038327245.1 Acidobacteriota bacterium | reverse complement strand
CCCACCTGCATCGTGCTCGGATAGCCAAGGCCGTACGTGTAGCTCACGGTGGTGAGAGCATCTCCTCCGATCCGCGGAAGGGTGTGCGAGGAAGGCAGCCCCAGCGAGTTGTACGTCCAGTTCTGAACAGCGGTCAGCGTAGCGGACGGCGTGTTCGTGACGGAGGTGCTCCTCTGGCTCAGCCGGCCGCCAAGGTCGGAGTACGTGAACGTGTCGGTGATCGTCGAAGGCTTTCCGGGATTCGAACCAAGGCGCTGGGTGAGCTTACCGCCGGGGTACGTGCCACCGGCCGTGACGCACGGCGCCGTGTTTTCCCCGTCCCAGCAATTCGTGACGTAGACCGCGCCGCCTCCAGACTCCGTCTTGAGTCGACCCGCCGGGTCGTATGCGAACGTCAGGTTGACCGTGTCGCCGCCGATTCCCTCCCGCCGACTGCGGACGTTGCCGAGGCTCCCGACGTCGGAATAGGAAATGCCCGTGGGGTGTGAAAAGTTCGTCTGGAAATCGACGCCTCCGGCTTCCGGCGTGGTCTCGGTCAGCGGGAACCCAAAGGAATCGTAGAGATACGTCCGGGCCTGGCCGCCTTGCGTAACCTTGACCATCTTCCCAGCGACGTCGTAGATGTAGTCCGTAACGTCTGCAGCAGGGGCCGCGGGCTCCGTGACGCTGGTCAACCGGCCGAACGCGTCGGATCGGTAGCTCGTCGTCGCAGTCTGGCCCCCGGAGCACGACCCCGCCTGACAACTTCCTCCAATGTTCTCGACGCTCACGCCTTTTACCGTTTCCGAGTACGTCGAAGAACCGTCTACGAACGAGATAGTCGCTCTCGAGCCGTCGGCTCGACGGACCAGGCGTGCCCGGCCAAACGGGTCGAAGTTGGAAGAGGTGGTTCCAGCAGGTCGGACCGTAAGGCAGTCGCCGTCGGCGACACCGCAGGCTCCCCACTCCGATCCGAACGAAGTGTTTCCCGCCGCGTCGTACTCGCGCACCCGGACGGCGTACGCCGCTGGCATCTGTCGGATCTCGCGTGAAAGCCGCCCGAGCGCGTCGTACACGTACTGTTGCCAGGTATTGCCGTCCCCCGTTCGCGTGGCTTTCGTCTTGACCGGAGAGAGGTAGGAAACCACCGTGGCGGCCTCGCCGGTCGGAGTCAGGCTCACGACGCGTCCGAAGCTGTCGTAGAACATTCCCGTCGACACGCCGGCCGTGTCGTAGGAGGTCGTCACCCAGCCCGTCGCCGGGTGGCGATCGGAGCGCTCGCTGAACCAGCCGATGGAAGACTGGCCCCTCAACCAGTTGCGCTGGGTCAGCAGCCCGCGGGAATAGGCGTGCGACTCCCCAAACGTGTCGTTATTGGTGCCAATCGAGGAACCCCAGGCACCGAGGGTGCCGAAGCACGGCCGAGTAGCCGGGGTCTGCTGGTAGTTTCCGGTCACGTCGGTCGCCGTCACGCGGTGCTGGAGGTTCCCGGCGGTATCGGGGTAACGGCACTCGGCGAGTATCCGGCGCGTCGCGGAATCCCACGTCCAGACTCCGTCGAGAAATCCGGTGCCGTCGTAGCTGAAGGATCGATCGACGGTTATCCGGGTTCCCGACGGCGCCCCCGGAGGGGCGGTGGGCAACCTTTCCTGCTTTCGCCGGAATAGATTGTGAAGCCACGGACTGGAACGAGCATCCCACGTTGTCTCGATCACGCGATCGTCGGAGCCCAAGTTGCCGCTGTGCGTCTCGAAGGTGTAGTGCCGCCCGTTCGAGTCCCAGGTGGACTCCGGAGAGAAGGCGACGCTGTGCTGTTCACAGGAGGGGCAGTAGCTTGACGCGTAGGGATCGTCGGACGTGACCGGCTGGTAATAGGTCGTTTCACCCGCGAGATGACGGAAGGGGGCCCACACATGGACATGCTGCGCGACGCGAACGGCGTTCTTGACACAGAGGGGGCTCGGGTGCGGGGGCGAGAAGCCACAAAGCGGAGATGGCGGGATGTAGTTCGTCCCGACTCCCCCCTGGTTCGGATCGCCTTCGTAAGACCCGAGCCACATCTCGGCTCCCATCCGTCCCCCGGGAAGCGACTCATCATCGGGACTCCCCTCCGACGCGTAAAACAGGGTCACGCGAGAGCGGCGGGTTCCGTCCGCGTCCGGCGGGAGCAAGACGGTCGTCATCGTCTGCTGAACGTCGGTGTCGGTCCCGCCCAGCTCTCCGTGAGGAGCGGAGTACTGGGTGTAGTCCGTCGTGGACGTCGGAAGGCCGGAGCCAGAAACCGTCCGCCGAAGCACACCGGACTGCATCTGGGACCAGAGCCGGGAGTCCGTGTTCGGCAAGCATGGCTGACTCGAAGGCGCAGCAGGGGGAGCCGCGAATCCGCCGCCCGCGTCGTTCGTGATTACGAACGAGCGTCGTACGAGCTGTCCCGGCGGCGGACGCTGCGAATTGCAATCCGACGTCGTGAAGGTCGCGTGACGCGGTGAATAGAAGTGGTAGTTGCCGTAGTCGTACCGGACGTCCGCCCCGGTGGGCAACTTCATCGTCTTCAGGAGCCCGTCGAAGGCCAGTCCCTGGTTCTGCCAGTACGAGAATTCGTACTGCGCTCTTTCACCGGGAGCGAGACCCGCGATGTCGCTCGGGAGCTGGATCCGATAGAGCGTTTTCAGGCCGATAGGGCTGCACCCCGAGAATCCTGTTCGGTTGTAGGTCAAGTCTGAGTGGATGAGATTCCAGTCGACCCATGTCTCCGATAGACCCTGGCGAACTTTGAATCGAAAGCCATTGACGAGCCCGGCTTGCGGGGAACCGAAGAGAACCTCGGCGACGAGATCTTCCGTCCCGCCAGAAGGCCGCACCCGAAAGTATTGCGGGATCCAGGAGTTCGTGCCGGAGCAATCCATGCACTGGGTCGGACAGGAGATTGCGTTCGGCTGGTATTCGACTTTGATCCGGTTTCCGAAAGGATCCAGGATTTCGGTCAGGTACCAGCCGTCGCGGCCCCGGCCGTAGTCCCGCGTGTAGCCCGGAGGAACCGCGCGCGTGTCGTCATAGTTCGAAACCTGCTGATTGAAGGTGTACGTCAGACCGTCGCCGTCATACATCGTGTACGGACCCGAGCCGCCGACGCGAGACAGCCGGTAGTGATTGCTGTCCTGAGTCTCCCAGTACGTAACCCCGCCGAGTACCTCCTTCGGGAAGAAAACAATCTCGGCTCCGTCAGCGCGGGAGAAGCAGACTCGCTGGAGACCGGTTCCGCAGGGGACGACCTTGCCGGGAGTGAAGTTCCAGCCGAGTCCGAGCGCCGGGTCTCCGGCGATCGGTCGCCAGGAGCCGACCGCATCCTCTGGAGTCGGAGCGCCGTAGTCCCAGACCTTGCTGTTGTAGACGAGCATGAGCTGCAGCTTGAGCGTCGGCCCAACCGGGTATTCGGGACCGACCGAGATCGGCACGGTCAGCTGCCCGTTGAACTCGTTGATCGAATCGAAGGACGAATCGTGGAACGTGTTATCCACGTATCCCTGCGCCGCCGCCGGGTCGTTATCGGGACCGGATTGGGCTCGGAGAGGAGTGAGGCGGAAGGCGAGGAAGACCAGGAAAACGAAGGAAAGGCGGGCGGTTCGCAACCAGGGCATCCGGGGCCTCCAGAAAGGGATTGGGAATCTCTCCGGATTCTGTCACGTGCCGGCGGAAGTCAACGCAATTAAAGGCGCCACGCATGAGATCGCCGGCGCCGATAGACCGGAAATGAAAAAGCCCCGGTCTCCCGGGGCTTTCGTTTAGATCCCTCGCTTCGCTCGGGATGACAGCAGAAATCCTTACAGAACTTCCCCCCGCAGCGGGATCTCGATCACGGCTCGCTCCTTGTCGGAGGTGTAGAGCTTCACCATCCCGTCGAGCGCGCCCTTCTTGATCTTGTCGCTCGCCTTGACGACGACCGTGTAGGAGACGCCCTCCTGGGTCGGGACGATGTCCGTCACGAAACCGGGGACGCTCACCTCCGCGCGCATGACCTTCACGGGCTGGCCCGGCTTGTTGTTCGTCACGATGATGTTGCGCGTGATGGGGTCCTTGCCGGCGGTGAAGTTCCCGAAGTTGACGGTCACCGGCGTCACCGAGACACGAGGCCGGACGATGCCCGACACCGGGATCTCGATCGTCGGCTGCTGCGTCACGCCGGTCGCGATGCGGATCGGCGCGTTCAGCAAGCCTTCCGGCGCGTCGGGCAGGACGTTGATGTGCACCTTGAACTGATCACCGGTGCGTCCCGGGATCTTGTCCTTGTCGCCGGCCGGCAAAATTTCCGCCTTCACGTACGGCTGGGAAATCTCCGCGACCGTCGGGCGGAACCCCTTCTCCTCGGAGAGCAGGATGACGTCCTGGCCGGAGTTGTCCCCCTTGATGACCGAGAAGCGGACGAACGCCTGCGGCAGCACGTCCACGAACGGCTTCACCATCGCCTTGATGAAGAGGTTCATCTGGGGACGGTCCGGGTCGTTGGAGACGACCAGCACCGACTTGGAGATCGGTCCGGAGAAGCTCTTGGTGTCGACGCTCGAGTGGATCTTCCCCTCCTGCCCGGGCTTGATGACCTTGTCGAACGACGCGACCGTGCAGCCGCAGGAGGGACGCGCGTCGGAGATGACCAGGTCCGAGCCGCCGCCGTTCTTGACGATGAAGGTCGCCTCGACGAGCTGGCCTTTGGCCACCGTCCCCGCGTCCTTGGTTTCGGGTGAGATTTCGATCTTGGGCGAGGCCGACTTTGCGGCCGCCGCCCTGGCGACGGGCGCCGGTTTCGGGGCGGGCGCCTTCTGGGCCTCGAGGGCCGTGACGACGAACAGGCCCGCAGCCGCGAGGCAGGCCAACCTTCCGATCTGACGCATTTCCGATCCTCCTCTTCGATCTTCTTGTTTTAGAGTAACGTCGAACCGCTCAAACTGCGGACAAACCCGGGAAATTCCACGATCCGGCGGACTTGCCGGCCGATTCCCGCCCCTGGAGCGCACGATGTCCGAGCCAAAAAACATCCACCTCGTGCCGATCGGAGGCACGGCCATGACGCCTCTGGCCGCGCTTCTCGCCGAGGAGGGGCACCGCGTGTCGGGGAGCGCCCTCGACCTCTACCCGCCCATGTCCACCCTCCTGGAATCGCTCCAAATCCCGGTCGCCCGAGGCTTTGCGCCGGATCACGTCCCGCCCCGCTGCGACTGCGTGGTCGTGGGGAACGCGGCGCTCCGGGACAACGTGGAGGCGACCGAAGCCGCGCGGCGGGCGATCCCTGTCCTCTCGATGCCACAGGCCATCCGGGAACACCTCCTGCCCGGGAAGACCTCGGTCGTCATCGCGGGGACTCACGGCAAGACGACCACCTCCGCGCTGACGGCCTGGCTGCTCCTCGACTCGGGCCGCGACCCCGGGTTCCTGATCGGCGGGGAGATGAAGAACCTGGGCCGCGGTTATCGCCGGGGCGCGGGACCCGTCTTCGTCCTGGAGGGCGACGAGTACAACGCGGCGTTCTTCGACCGCGGTCCGAAGTTCCTCCACTACCAGCCGCGCCATCTCTTCGTCGGCAACATCGAGTACGACCACGCCGACCTCTTCCCGGACGTCGACGCGGTCGTCGACGCGTTCCGGCAGGTCGTCGCGATCGTGCCGCCGGAGGGGACGGTGGTGGCGAACATCGACGACCCGCGCGTTCTCGGGATCCTGGATGCCGACGTCGCGCAGATGGTCGCGGTCTCGCTCTCCGACACTTCCGCGGATTTCTCCGCGCAGGACGTCGAGTTTCATGCCGACGGAACCCGCTTCACGCTGCTCGAGTGCGGGCACGCCGTGGGGCGACTCGCGTCCCCGCTCGTGGGAACGCACAACCTGCGCAACACGCTGGGCGCGATCGCGCTGACCCGCGGGCTCGATCTCTCCGTCGAGGAGATCGAGAAGGCGCTCCCGCGCTTCGAGGGAGTCCGCCGGCGGCTCGAGGTTCGCGGCGAGAAGAACGGCATCGTCGTCGTCGACGATTTTGCGCACCACCCGACGGCCGTCGCCGGCACGATCGCCGCGGCGCGCACCCGCTGGCCCGGACGGCGGATCTGGGCGCTCTTCGAGCCGCGCTCGAACACCGCGGGCCGCAAGCTCTTCGAGGACGACTACGGCGACGCGTTTTCTGCGGCCGACGCGCTGGTGATCGGTCCGATCTTCCACGCGAAGCGGCTGAGGCCCGAAGAGCGCATCGACCGCTCGACGGTCCTCTCCCGTTTCACCACGAACGGGAAGCCGGGCTACGCGCCGGACACGCTCGAGGAGATCCCGGAGATGCTGCGACGAGAAGCTCGCTCCGGTGACGTGCTGCTGCTGATGTCCTCCGGCGCGTTCGGCGGACTGCCGGAGACCCTGCTCGCGGACCTCTAACCGCCCGCCAGTCGCGGCGCCTGTGCCGCGATCCAGCCGGAGAGCGCGAGCCCGAGCCCGACCCACACCACGGTCGCCGCGCCGATCGCGATGAGCGCACGGCGGCGTCCGGACCTCAGGAGCTCGGCGATGCGCAACAGCGCGATCGCGAAAAATGGCGTCAGCAGGAGATCGATCGGAACGGAGAAACGGCTCTCGACCGCGATCGGCAGGTGGATGCCCGCGTAGAGCCCGGATGCGAAAACGATCACGGCCGTGGCGGAGCGGGTTTCCCGCGCGGACGACGGCTGCCAGGCCAGAATGATTCCCCAGGCGGCGAGACCCAGAAAGGCCAGGTTCATCGCGCAAAGCGGCTGCCGATAGCGGGGATGCAAGTCCGTCACGTACGTGAACAGGAAATCGGGATCGAACATCGCGAAGAGGTGGACTCCCAGAGTGGCGACGTAGCCGGCCGGGTCTCGCCGCAGGAAAGCTCCTGGAGAGGGATCCCCGCGATACAGCGGGTTCGAATACATGATCTCGGGCGGCTGGCCGGGAATGACGGCCGTGGCGTATTTCAGATTCGCCATGCCCCAGACCGTCTGATCCCGATAGAGCTTCGCGACGATGAGCGGCTCCGCCTTCCCGTAAGCGCGCAGATTGATCACGAGCTGGGGCACGAAGGGCAGGAGCGCCGCGGCGAGAAGAATCGGCAGAGCGCGGGCCGGTAGCGACCGGGTGAGCAGTATCCGCGCGGCGGTCAGAAAGACGATCGCCGCGAAG
>JBBQKV010000128.1:0-7154 GCA_038327245.1 Acidobacteriota bacterium | reverse complement strand
CGCTACGAGATCGGGCTTCGCAAGGCGATGGGCGCGTCCGACCACGAGGTCTTCATCCAGTTCCTCCTGGAGGCCCTCGTCCTCGCCGCGCTCGGCGCTCTCGTCGGCACAGTCGCGGGCGCGGGCGTGTGCAACGCGCTCTCCTCGAAGTTCCCCTACGGCCTCGTCGTCAACCCGGTCGGACTGCTGATCGCGTGGGCGACGGCTCTTGCGCTCGCCGTCGTCTTCGGGATGTACCCGGCGGTCCGGGCGTCCCGGCTGTCGCCGATGGAGGCGATGCGCTGACCTCGGTCGTCCGCCCGAAAAACAAAAGCCGGGGCACCTGCCCCGGCTTTTTCGTGAGCCTGCGAGACGGTGACTACTTCGAGGCGGGTGTCGGGCTCATCGCCGGAGCCGTCGACTTCATGTGGTGGTGGTGCACCTTGTGGTGCTTCCGCACCCTCTTCTTCGTCCCCATCGCCATCTTCTTCTCGGTGGTCGTCGTGGTGGTGGCCATGGGAGTCGGAGCCGCCGCCGCCTGGGCGATGAGTCCGGCCGGAACCGCCAGAAGCGAAACGAGCGAAAGAGCCCGAACGAGTGATCTGTTCATCGATTCCTCCTCGCGCCGCCCGAGGGATTCGAGCAGTGCGGACGCAATATATCTACCCGTCGGTGAATGCCCCATGAACGCGATTTTGCCCAAACCTTTTCGAAAATGACCCGTCTAAGCAGTCGGTGTCGCACAACGAAGAGATTCGTACACGCCTGGCTTTGTCCCTGTTCATGGTCGCCGCGTCGGTCCTGGCGGCGCCGCCGGAGCAGGGTTCCTCGATCGCCGTTTCCCGCGCCGCCGGTCCCATCGTCATCGACGGGAACCTGACGGACGCCGGCTGGCACGGTGCGACAAAAGTCACCACCTGGTACGAAACGAACCCGGGCGACAACGTCGAGCCGCAGGTGAAGAACGTCGGATACGTGGCGTACGACGAGAAGTTCCTCTACGCCGCCTTCGAGTTCGCGGACCCCGCTCCCGGCAAAATCCGAGCTCCCTACGGCGACCGGGACAACGTGCCGAGCACCACGGACTACGGCGGGATCATCCTCGACACGCAGGGGGAGGCGGGCCGCGCGATCCTCTTCCTCGCCAACCCCCGCGGGATCCAGTACGACGCCAACAGCGACGACTCGAGCGGCGAGGACAACTCCCCCGACTACTTCTGGGACTCGGTCTCCCGCATCACTCCGGAGGGGTGGGTTCTCGAGATGCGGGTCCCGTTCACGTCGCTGCGTTACCGGAAGGCCGATCCGCAGAAGTGGAACATCATGCTGTACCGGAACCGGCCGCGCGACTTCCGGTACCAGTACTTCTCGACGAAGCTCCCCCGCGGCGGCAACTGCTTCATCTGCCGGTCGAATCCGCTGACGGGCCTGTCCGGCCTGCCCGCCGGCGGCCACCTCGTCGTCGCTCCCTACGCGACCGCGAGCCAGGACGCCTTCCCGCGCGATGGGGACGGAACGCCGCTGAAGAACGAGTCGGTCCAGGCGGACGGCGGGCTCGACGTGAAGTGGACGCCCGGCGTGAACACCGCGATCGACGCGACGCTGAACCCCGACTTCTCGCAGATCGAGTCGGACGTGGCGCAAATCGGGGCGAACGAGCGGTTCGCCCTCTTCTTCCCGGAAAAACGTCCGTTCTTCCTGGAGGGGATCGAGCTGTTCTCGACCCCGATCCAGGCGGTTTACACGCGGACGATCACGTCGCCGCGCTGGGGCGCGCGCGCGACCGGCAAGATCGGGCACCTGGCCTACACGGCGCTCGTCGCGGACGACCGCGGGGGTGGGAGCGTCATCCTGCCGGGGCCGACCTCCTCCGATCTCGCGGACCAGGACTTTCGCTCGACCGCGGCAGTCGGCCGTGTGCGGTACGAGCTCGGGAGATCCTTCATCAGCTTCCTCGCGACCGACCGCGAGGTCCGCGGCGGCGCGTACAACCGGGTCTTCGGACCGGACTTCCGGTGGAGTCCGACCGACAAGGACACGATCACCGGACAGCTCCTGTTCTCGTCGAGCCGGACCCCCACCCGTCCGGACCTCGCGACCGAATGGGATGGCCGCAAGCTCGCGGACCACGCCGGGCAGATCTGGTGGTCGCACTCCACGAAGACGTGGGACTGGTTTACCCAGTACAACGACTACGGCGACGAGTTCCGCGCGGACAACGGGTTCCTGCCGCAGGTCGGCTTCCGCGAGAGCTACAACGAGGCCGGCTACACGTTCCGGCCCACCGGAATCGTCCGGCGCCTCCGGACGTACCTGATCGGCGACTACCAGGCGCAGCAGGACGGCGCGCTCATCTTCCGGCAGATCTCCCCCGGGATCGGAATGGACGCCTTCCTGAACTCCTTCGTGCGGCTGCGGATGGGGTTCGACAAGGTGCGCGCGGGGAACCGGACCTTCGACCGGACGCAGCTCATCTACCAGATCGAGCTTTCCCCCTCCAGCGTGTTCAACCGACTGGGCATCAACGGAAACGTCGGCGAGCAGGTCGATTTTGCGAACTCCCGCCGGGGCGACGGCGCGACCATCGTCGGCTTCGCCGTGGTGCGGCCAACTGACCACCTCGAGCTGCGGTTCGACGGCAGCCGACGCTGGCTGAACGTGGACCGGGAGGACGGCCGGAACTCCCGGCTCTTCACGGCGTCGATCGCGCGCCTGCGGACCCAGTACACGTTCACGGCCCGAGCGTTCCTGCGCGTCATCGGGCAGTACGTCGAGACCACGCGCGACCCGTCCCTCTACACGGACGCGGTCGACCGCAAGGACGGGGACTTCAGCGCCTCGGCCCTCCTCGCCTACAAGATCAACTGGCAGTCGGTCGTTTTCCTGGGGTACGGCGACAACCGGGCGCTCGACGATTTCGACCGCCTGGAGAAGACCGGAAGGCAGATCTTCCTCAAGCTGTCGTACGCGTTCCAGTTGTAAGACGGGACACGGGTCACGGGAGACGAACTGTGGTACCTTGGTACCATGGTAACAAAACGACGTCCCGCGGCACCGGCTGAAATCGAGCGCGTCCAGACCGGAGTGCGCCTGGAGAGGCGGCTCCTCAAGGTCTTGAAGGCGCTGGCCGAGCTGAAGGACCTGTCACTCGGCGACCTCCTGGAGGGGATCGTCCTGCACGCGTTCGACGGCAAGGCGCCCTTCTCGCGCGAGACGCTCGCGCAGATCGCCGAGCTGAAGCGCATCTACGGGCTCGACCTCCACGCCGACGACAGCCACCGGCTGGTCGAAAGGGCCGGCCGGAAGTGAACGACCGCGACTTCCTGGCGGCGTTCGAGGACGGCACCCTGCCGGAGGATCGGTTCCACCACCCCGACCACATCCGGGCGGCGTGGCTGCTCCTCCGCGAGGAGGCGCCGGCCGCGGCGCTCGCGCGCGTCTCCGGTGCATTGAAGCGCTTTGCCGCCGCGAAGGGAAGAACGCAGCTCTACCACGAGACGATCACGTGGGCGTACGTGCTCCTCATCAACGAGCGCGTGCAGAGGAGCGGCGGCCGCCTCGACTGGGAGCAGTTCACGGCGGCGAACTCAGACCTCCTGACGTGGCGCCCGAGCGTGCTCGACCGGTACTACCGCTCCGAGACGCTCGGCTCCGACCTCGCCCGCCAGGTGTTCCTGCTACCCGACCGCTGAGTCGGCCAGGATATCCGCGAGCGCGCGGATCGTCAGCGGCGCGCACCCCTCCGCCTTGTTGTTCACGAGCACGGAGACCGGGATGTTCGCGGCGACCGCACGGCGCGCGAGGCCGACCACCTGCGCGCGCATCTCGGTGTCCGGGTCCGTGAGCCGGCTGAACGGCTTCAGCGCCTGTCCGCGCTCGGCGTAGCGGGTCCCGGGAGGCAGCAGCAGGCGGATCACGGCGAACGGCGCGGCTTCGATGGGAACCGTCGCGGCCTGCTCGGCCGGCATCGGCATCGCGGTGACGTAGTTCAAAACGTGCGCGGCGCCGTGGCGGGCGAGCACCCCGCGATACTCCCCCGTCAGGAGCGCTGAGTCGCGCAGCTCCACCGCATATCGGAAATCCGGGGGCAGCGCGCCCAGGAAGCGGTCCAGCTTCTCGGCGAACTCGCGCGGCCGGGGGGCAAGCGACGCAGGCGCCGGCGGGAACTGGAAGACGAAGGGGCCCGTGTGCTCGCGGAAGACCTCCGCAAACGGCGCGAGCATCTCGTCCACGAAGGGCTGCGGGTTCAGAAAATCCGGATTCGGCCCTTTCACCGCGCCCTTCGAGCGCGCGGGCTGCGCCGCCGAGGTCACGACTTCCGGCGCCTTCGCGCAGCACGGAAACCCGGCGGGAAGTTGCGCCGCGTATCGCACGAGGTCCTCGCGCAGGATCGGCGCGTAGTAACTGCGGTCGATGCCTACGGTCGTGAGCAGCGGATGCCGCGCGTATTCCGTCAGACCTTCGCGCGCGAGCTCGGTGACGCTCGCCCGCCGCGAGTAGACGATGCCGGCCCAGTCCGGAAAGCTCCACGTGCTGGTCCCGAAGCGGACGTTCCGCGGAAGCCGCGCCGCCACCTCCGCGGCGTGGGCGTGCTCGCGCTCGAGCCGGTCGCGTTCCGGGGAGCGCCGGGGCTCGCGCGGCGCGGCGGAAGGGAAGAGGTCGAGCTGCGGGGTGGTCTTCGCGTCGCTCACGCCGCGATTCTGGCACCGGAATGGGACGTGGTAGCTTCCCGCGCTGTTGACCACCGTCACGCGCAACCCCTGGTTCCGCGCGGGCGACGCGAACGCGTTCTTCGCCCTCATGTTCGACAACGTGGCGAACCTCGTCATCCTGACGGCGATCCTCGTGGGCGCGTTCGGCTTCCCGAGAGACCTCGTCCTGCACCGCATCGTCCCGGGAACCGCGGTCGGCGTCCTCGTCGGCGACCTCATCTACGCGGGAATGGCGCGGAGGCTCGCGCGCCGCACCGGGCGCTCCGACGTGACCGCGATGCCGCTGGGGCTGAACGCCCCCTCCGTCTTCGGGATGTCGTTCGCGGTTCTCGGCCCGGCCTACCTGGCCACCGGGGACGCGGTTCTCTCCTGGAAGATGGGGATGGCGGTCACGGTCCTCGTGGGCCTGTTCAAGATGGGCCTGTCGTTCGCGGGTAACGCCGTGCGCCGGTCGATCCCGCGCGCCGGTCTCCTCGGATCGATCGCGGGCGCGGGCATCGCGCTCATCGCCTTCCTCCCCTTTCTCAAGATCGTGGCGAGCCCCATCGTCGGCTTCGTCGCGCTCGGGATCGTCCTCGTAACTCTCGTCGCGGGCCGGCGACTGCCCGGCGGACTCCCGGGCGCCTTCGTCTCGGTGGTAGCGGCCCTCGCGGTCTATACGGTCCTCCGCATGCTGGGGCTCGCGCACGCAGCTCCGGGAGCGGCCGCCGCCGCGAAGTCGACCCTCACGCTCGCTGTGCCCTGGCCGAGCCTCGCATTCCTGGGCGGCCTCGGGCTCGCGTGGGGATATCTCCCGATCGTTCTGCCCTTCGGCGTCATGACGATCATCGGCGGCATCGACAACACGGAGAGCGCCGCGGCCGCCGGCGACGAGTACGACACGCGCGGGATCCTGCTGACGGAGGGCTTCGCCACGTTCGTCGCGGGTCTGTGCGGCGGCGTCGTCGAGAGCACGCCCTACATCGGACACCCTGCCTTCAAGAAGATGGGCGCCGGCGCCGGCTACGCCGTGGCCACCGCGCTGTTCGTCGGGCTCGGCGGCATGCTCGGATACCTGCCGTTCCTGATCGACTGGACCCCCGCGGCCGCGGTCGCGCCGATCCTCGTCTACATCGGCCTGGAGGTGATGGCGCAGGGCTTCCTCGCCACGCCCGCGCGGCACGGACCGGCTGTGTCGCTCGCGATCCTGCCGTCGATCGCGTTCGTGCTCGCGCTGGAGATGGGCTCGCTCGTGACCGCGGCGGGCGGCGCGCTCGCGCACCTGTCGGGCGAAGTGGGCGACACGTTCCGCGCGGTCAAGCTCTTCGGCAACGGATTCATCGTGACCGCGCTCCTGTGGGGCGCGGCCGGCGCCGAGCTCATCGACGGCCGCTTCCGGCGCAGCGCCGCGTTCTTCTTCACGGCCGGCGTGCTCTGCCTCTTCGGAGTCATCCACTCCCCGGCGCCGCAGGGGACGCTCTTCCTGCCGTGGCAGACGAGCGACTCGACTCCCTTCACTTTTGCCCTCGCCTACGGCGCCCTCGCGCTTATCGTTCTCGCCGCTCCGGTATTCTCCCGGCGGGGGGACCCGGTGCTTCAGGAGGAATGACATGCCGACGACCGACCCCGTGAGAGTGCTCTGCACGTACCGCCCGAAGAGGGGCAAGGAGAAGGAGCTTCTCTCGCTCGTGAAGAACAACTGGACCACGCTGAAGCGCATGGGCCTCGTCACGAAGGACCGTGCGGTGGTCTATCGCGCGACCGACAAGAAGTCCGGCCGGATGTACTTCGTCGAGAGCTTCTCCTGGAGGGACGAGGATGCGTCGACCGCGGCGCACTCGACGCCGGAGGTCATGGCGGTGTGGGACGCGATGGGCCCGCTGCTCGAGGGGATGGAGCTCGCGGTCATCGAGCCGATCAGCGACAAGAGGTAGAGGGCACCGCCTCAGACGAAAAGGGGACCGAAAAGGGGACAGATCTATTTTCGAAGGCACCCCCGGAAAAATAAATCTGTCCCCTTTTACGGCAGTCCCCTTTTACGGCAGCGCCGCCCGGATCTTCCTTCCGAACCGCCGGGCCTGTCGGCGGATCGGCTCCACGTCGACGGTCTTCATCCGCCGGCGCTCCATCAGGACCTTCCCCTCGACGATCACGGTCTGCACGGCGTCGGAGCGCGCGGAGTACACGAGGTGCGACGCCGGATCGAAGAGAGGAAGCGCGTTGGGTCCGGACAGGTCCACAACGATGACATCGGCGCGCTTTCCCGCCTCGAGCGAGCCGATCCGGTCCTCCATGTGGAGCGCCTGTGCCCCGCCGATCGTCGCCATCCGCAGGACCGCGCGGGCCGGCGCCGCGGTGGGGTCGAGGCCCGCGACCTTGTGCAGGCGCGCGGCCGAGCCCATCTCCCCCACCATGTCGAGGTCGTTGTTGCTGGCGGCTCCGTCGGTGCCGAGCCCCAGGCGCACTCCGGCCTCGAGCATCTTC
>JBBQKV010000127.1:0-7173 GCA_038327245.1 Acidobacteriota bacterium | reverse complement strand
GGGGATCTCGCGTCCCTCGACCGGCGTGCACCGCCGCTCCCGGATCGGCGCCACGTACGACGCGTTCGGCTCGGAGCGCTACGTGCTCACGTTCGAGAATCGCCTCTTCCGCGACGTCGCGTCTTTCGCGCCGTACGACTTTGTTGAGATCCTCACGAACACACGCACCTACGGCGGCGGTGGCATCTTCGGCCTCTATTCGACGGTGGCCGCCGACAGCTTCTGGTCTCCGTACGTCTTCGTTCACGAGTTCGGGCACCACTTCGCGGGCCTGGCCGACGAGTACTACACGTCCGACGTGGCCTACGAGCCGGCGGCCGACCGCGTCGAGCCGTGGGAGCCGAACGTCACCGCGCTCCTCGATCCGAAGGAACTCAAGTGGAAGGACCTGGTCTCGGCGGGAACGCCGATCCCGACGCCGTGGAACAAGGAGGCGTACGAGGCGCAGTCCAAGGAGATCCAGAACCGGCGGCGGCAGATCCGCGCCGCGAACCGGCCGGAGGAGGACATGGACGCGCTCTTCCGCGAGCAGAAGGAGAAAGAAACGAAGTTTTTCGCGGCGGAGAAATACGCCGGGAAGGTCGGCGCGTTCGAGGGCGCGGTCTACGAGGCCAAGGGTTACTACCGGCCGCAGATCGACTGCATCATGTTCAGCCGCAACGACGTCCCTTTCTGCGCGGTGTGCCGGCGGGCGATCGAGAAGGTCATCGCTCTCTACGCTTCCGCCGCCGCGCCGGCCGGCCGGTGAGTCTTTCCCGGGGGCTCGCGCTCTCGGGGTTCGCAACTCGATATCTCTCCCGGATGAGGCGCGGTCGGAACGGAGTCCGCGCCCACCTCGCCGCGCCGTCGGCGCGGAACCTGCCGATGCCCACCTTCGTGCAGCTCAAGGTGACGAACCTCTGCAACCTCCGCTGCCCGATGTGCTCGCAGTGGGGGGACACCGGCATTTATCGGTCAGGCACGTCTCCGTCATCGGCGACCGACGGTACTCTCGAGCACGCGCGCATCCGGGAGCTCATCGGCCTGAAGCGGCAGCTCTCGCTGGCGGATTACGTGAGGCTCCTGGACGAGATTGCGCCTTTTCAGCCCATCGTGAGCCTCTTCGGCGGCGAGCCATTCCTCTATCCCGACCTCCTTCCTCTCGTGCGCGAGATCAAGAAGCGCGGCCTGACCTGCACGGTGATCACGAACGGCGGCCGGCTGGAGCAGAAGGCGCGGGAGCTCGTGGAGGCCGGGATCGACTCGATCGCTGTCTCGATCGACGGTCCCCCCGCGGTCCACAACCGCATCCGCGGCCAGGCCGACAGTTTCGAGCGCGCCGCAGCCGGAGTGCGTGCGGTCGCGCGCTGGCGGAAAGAGCTGGGGCGCGCGCTGCCCATGTTGATCGCGATCGTGCCGATCACCGAGCTCAACCTGACCGAGATCGAGCCGGCGCTCGAAGCGCTTCGCGAACTGCCTCTCGACACCATCAACGTCGGGCTGCGGTGGTTCGTGCCGCAGGAGGCGGGGAACCGCTACGAGCAGGTGATGAAGGAGACGTTCGGCATCCGCGCCGAGTCGTGGAAGGGCTTCGACTTCACCTGGGACTCCGGGAATGGCAATCAAACGCGCCACATGACCGACCTGGTGAAGCTGCTCAAGAACGTGCGCCGCCGCCGGCTGGTCGACGCGGCCGCCGGGAAGCCCTGGATCTCCTTCGTGCCGGACGTCCGCGCGGAGGAGGTTCCCGCGTACTTCTCGGACTTCGGCAACGTGTTCGGGCACTCGCTCTGCCCGGTCGCGTGGTACTTCGCGCAGGTCGAGCCGGACGGCGAGGTCTGTTTCTGCGGCGACTTCCCCGACTACTTCATCGGGAACGTGCGCAAGGAGCGGTTCGAGGAGATCTGGCGGGGGAAGAAGGCCGAGAAGTTCCGCGCGAAGCTCGCGAAAGAGCCCCTGCCGATCTGCAACCGCTGCTGCGGGAGCTACGTCTACGGCAGGTTCGAGCGGCCCGGAGCCGGCGTCTCCCGGCCCCAGTAACTGTAGAAATTGAACCACTGCGTCGGACTCGCGCGGACCACCCTTTCTAAGTCCGCGGCCACGCGGGACAGGATCCGGAACGCGTCCTCTTCCGGCGAGAGCTCCGGGTTCGCGGAGAGCCGCTCGCCCCAGACGTTGCGGTAAGTCCCGCCCGGGTTCCGGAGGAAAAACCCGGGCAGCACGTCGCAGTTGCAGAATCGCGCCAGGAGAGCGGGTGACCGGAGGAACGGCGTCGGTCGGCCGAAGAACGGGACCACGACCTGGTCTTCGGGATACGCGCGGTCGACGAGCAGAGCCACGGCGCGCCCCCGGTCGACGGCGGACCTCACCTTGAACGCGGTCGCCATGGAGGACCCGATGTCGATCGATTCCACGCCGAGGCGGGTCCGCAGGTCGAGCCGCATGTCCTGGACGTTGGGGTCGAGTTCGGGCTGACCCACGACCGCGGGCGTCAGGTCGTGCCGGCGCAGGGTCACCGCGCCCATTTCCCAGTTGCCGACGTGCCCGGTCACGAGCAGGAACCCGCGGCCGTTGCGCCGGCTGCGCGCGAGCACGCGGGCATCGCCCTCGAACGTCGTGATGCGCGGGGTGAAGGCCTCGCTCCGGAGTCTCCAGACGTCGATCGTGGCGCGCCCGTATTCGAAGAAGACGCGCCTCGCGAGACGGGCGGCCTCCGGCTCCGGAACTTCGAGCGCGCGGCGGAAGTTGTCCGCCATTCCCCGGCGGGTCGTCCGCAGAACGGCGACCGCGATCGAGTTGCCCACCGTGGAGATCGACTTCAGCACGGGAAGCGGCAGCCAGCGGGCGCCGTAGTGAAGCCCTCCGTACACGATCCGGTTGGACAGCCCGTGGCTGACCCATTTCCGGCGAGCGCGCGGGACAGCGGGCGTCGCGGGCGTCCGCGGCGAGGCTCCGGGCCCTTCGATTGCGGACATTCCCGTTGCGAAGTTTACAATCGCGCGGACGTGAACGTTCTGCTATTGCGGCCCGACCCGGGGAACGAACGATTCGGTCTCGGACCCTTTTTCCGCGTCGAGCCGCTGGGGCTGGAGTACGTCGCGGCGTCTCTCAGCGCGCGCGGCCACGAGGCCACGATCGTGGACCTCCGTTTCGGCCACCGCCTGTCGTGGTGGATCCGGCGGAGCCGGCCGGCCCTCGTCGGCATCTCGTGCATGCACGCGCTCGAATACGACCGTGTCCTCGAAACGGCGCGGGCCGTGCGGCGCGCGACGCCGGAGGCTTTCATCGTCGTCGGCGGTCACGCCGCGGCCGCATTTTCCTCCCCGCTCGAGCAGGCAGAGATCGACGCGATCTGCGTGGATGACGGCGAGGAGGCGTTTCCCCTCCTGGCCGACGCTCTCGAAAACGGCCGGCCGCTTTCCGAGGTGCCGGCGCTGCGCCTCCGGACGGAGGAGGGTTGGGTGTCGACGCCGTCCTTTGCGGAACGGACCTCCCTCGACCGGGTCCCGCTTCCGGCGCGCGCCCTGGTCGAGCGCGACCGCAACCGCTATCACTGCCTCCTCTTCCGGCCGGTCTGGCTGGTCGAGACTGCCCGCGGCTGTCCGTACCGGTGCAGTTTCTGCTCGGTCTGGCAGCTCTACGGGCGGTCTTTCCGCGAGAGGTCGATCGGCGCCGTCGTGGACGATCTCGCGTCGGTCGGGGAGAACGTGTTCATCGCCGACGACCTCTTCTGGAACCATCCCGAGCGCAGCCTCGATCTCGCGGCTGCTCTCAAGAAGCGCGGCGTAAAGAAGCGGTGGCTCCTCGTGCAGACGCGCACGGACCTCGTCTGCCGCCGGCCGGATCTCCTCGAGGCCTGGCGGCCGCTCGCGAAAGACTTCGACGTCTTCTTCGGCCTCGAGGCCGCGTCCGACGAGGGGCTCGCCGGGATCGCCAAGGACACCGGCGTCTGGGCGTCGATCGAGGCGGCGCGGATCTCGCTGTCACTCGGGTACGGCGTCACGGGCAACTTCCTCGTCGATCCGGACTGGGACGAGGCCCGGTTTCGGGAGCTGTGGGATTTCGTGGCGCAGCACGGCTTCCAGCGCGCGGGGTACACGATCCTGACGCCGCTCCCGGGGACAGATCTATTTCAGCGCCTCTCGCCGGTCCTCGAGGGGCAACCCTGGTTCAAGTACGACATGCACCACGTCCTGTGGGAACCGCGCCTCGGCGCCCGCCGGTTCTTCGAGCTCTACGCCGAGACGTGGCGGCGGTCGATCCTGAACACCCGCGGGGAGAAGCGCCTCTCCGACTGGATTCGCCAGGTGCGCTTCCAGGACGTCCCGTACATCACCCGCGTTCTCTCGAGAACGCAGCGGATGATGCGGGCGCAGGCGTACCTCGACGAGCACGATCAGTCCGCGGTCCCGGTCCCCGAAATTCCGACGGACGCCATCCGGGCTTCCTGACCCGGCCCGGTGCTCCTCGACGACGTCTTGCCGGAATTCGACGTCGCGAAGCGGCACCGCATCGCGATTCGCGCGTCCCGGGACCGGGTCTTCGAGGAGCTCCTCCGTTACGACTTCGGCGCCTCGCGGGTGACGCGCGTGCTGATGGCGCTGCGCGGCTACGGCGGGCGCGCCCGCCGGGCGGGCGGGGGAGAGCCGGACACGCTCTCCGAGTCGCTCGCCCGTTTCGGATTCACGCCGCTCGCTGAAGCGCCGGGGGAGGAGCTCGTCTTCGGCCTCATCGGGCAGTTCTGGCGGCCGTCCGGGGGACTTTGCTCGGTCTCGGCGAGCGAGTTCGCCGCCTTCCACGAGCCGGGCTTCGCGAAGGCCGCCTGGAATGTCCGCGTGGGGCCAGGTCTCCACTTGCCACATCGAGGGTCAGGTCTCCACTTGCCACATTGTGAGCTTTCGACCGAGACCCGCGTCCTCTGCTACGGCGATGCCGCGCGGCGGAAGTTCCTCCTCTACTGGCGAGTGGTGGAGCGCTTCTCGGGCCTCATTCGCGGGAGCCTGCTCCGCGGCGTCCGTCGCGCCGCGGAGAGGGGTTGATCGCTCCTCGCGCCTACTTCTTCCGCGCGTACTTGAAGGCGCCGGTCTCTTCCTTGCCGGCCTTGCGGTGCGTCCACTCCTGCGTGAAGTGATCCGCATCGTCGAAGTGCACGACGAGCTTCCGCATGTGCTCGGCCTGTGGGTTCGGGAGGCCCGTAACGTCGACGAAGTCGAACGCCAGGCTCTTCGGCTCTCCCGCGACGGCCTGCGCTCGCATCCGCGGCTGATTTCCCTCCGAGCAGTAGTGCGTCATCATGACCCGCGACCCGTCGGGGTAATACATCGTGACCATGTCGTGGCCTTCGCCCGGAGCGTTCAGCCGCTCCATCAGGGACGTTCCGCCCGAGACCATCGAGTAGGACGTCGTGACCGGCATGGTCATGTCGTCGTGGGACATGGTGCCTTCCCAGTCCCCGACGAGCGACTTCATCTTTTCCCAGGCGGGGTTCGTGCCCGGCGCCGCGGGTGCGGCGGTTGCCACGACGAGCAGGGCCAGCGAGAGGATCGAGATCAACCGGGTCGTTTTCATGCGGCGCTCCTTTTCGAAATGTAGTTTGCCAGCTGTGCGAGGCAACCGTTCCAGCCGTGCTCGTGCTTCTCTCTTTCCTCGGCCGTGGGGAGCCTTTCGTGGATCAGGATCAACTCGGTCTCCTGGCCGCGGGCGTGGAATTCCAGGGTGACGATCGTATCTTCGAAGCCGGCGGCCATCTCGCTGACTTCCCACATCCACGTGTAGACGAGCTTTTCCGGAGGCTGGATCTCCCGGTATTCACCCACGACGACGTGCGTCGCGCCGCCCTTGCTCATCTCGATGCGGTACTTCCCGCCGGGGCGCAGCTCGAAAACCGGAACCTTCGTCACGAACTCCGGGTCCGGGGCGAACCAGCGCTCTAACGCTTTCGGGTCGGTCCAGGCCCGGAAGACCTCCTCGCGCGACGCCGGGTAGGTCCGGGAGAGGCGGATCGACGTTTCGGACTTCGGTTGGGGGGATGCCATGGGGATTCCTCCTTCTTCAGTTGATCGGTCAGGTACTCGTGCAGTCGGTCGAGGCTCTTCTCCCAGAACGCACGGTGCTGTGCGATCCAGTCGGCAGCGGCACCGAGCGGTTTCGGATCGAGGCGGCAATGGTGGACGCGCCCTTCGCGACGCCGCTTCAGGAGCCCCGCCTCTTCGAGGACCTTCAGGTGCCGGGAAATCGCGGGCAGCGAGATGTCGAACGGCTTCGCGAGCTCGGTGACGCGAGCTTCTCCGAGGGCGAGGCGGGCCAGGATCGCACGACGCGTCGGATCCGCGAGCGCCGAGAAAGACCGATCGAGGGAACCGGAATGATTAACCATTGGGTTAACAATATGGGCGCGCCGCTGCGCCTGTCAAGCTCCGAATTCCCTTCGATATGCTCCTTCCGTGGCGCGCAACCGGATCTTCCTGATCTCGCCCGCCTACTGCGGCGGCGAGCGGGCCCGCCTCTTCCTGAACCCCCGCGCCGGGTTCGAGCTGGCGCGCCGGGTCCAATCACCGGAGGGCGCGCCGATCGGTGACGTCTTCAGCTTCCTGTCGGGCCTCTACTTCCGAGGCAAGATGGCCTATGCCCGGGAGTTCGCGGCTCCGCCCCCCTGCGTCCCGGGCGCTCTCGTCATCACGCCGAACGAGGGCCTGCGGTCGCCCGACGAGCCTGTCACGATCGCGCGCTTGAAGCGTTTCGCGCGGGGCGACATCGACGAGAAGAAGCGCAGCTACCGCCAGCCACTGCTGCGAGACGCGCGCCGGATCGCCGCCGCCGTGGGAGAGGCCTGCGACGTCGTGCTTCTCGGATCGGTCGCGAGCGGCAAGTACGTCGACGTCCTGACGAAGGTGTTCGGCGAACGGCTCCTCTTTCCGGTCTCGTTCGTGGGTCGCGGCGACATGAGTCGCGGAGGACTGATGCTGCGCTGCTCGCGCTCGGCCGTCGAGCTGGAATACGTGCCGGTTGCCGGAGCCGTGCGGCACGGCCCGCGGCCCGCGAAGCTCCCGCCGCTGCCGCGATCCCTGGAACCACGTCCGTGAGTCCGCGAACCCGCTCGAGGGGGCCGGCGACGCGCGACTACCATCCGTCGAAACGCCGTTCGACTTCCGCGAAGGCGGAGGCGAAGCCTCCGCCGACGCGCGCGGCCGGAGG
>JBBQKV010000126.1:0-7212 GCA_038327245.1 Acidobacteriota bacterium | reverse complement strand
CGGCGTCACGGCTGGATCGTCAGGTGCGTCCCTCCGAGGACTTCGAGCGCCGCTCCCGTGATCGCGGCTGCGTCGTCGGAAGCGAGGAAGAGCACCGTCTTCGCGACGTCGCGCGGCCACAGCTTCTCGGCCAGCGGTTCGGCTCGCGAAGGCTCGCCGGTTTCGTCCTGTCGGTTCTCGACGGTCCCGGGACACACCGCATTGACCGCGATGTTGAAGCTCCGGTACTCCCGCGCGAGGCTCTGCGTCAGTCCGATCAGTCCGAACTTTGCGGCGCTGTGCGCGGCCAGGTTCGCCTCGCCGCGCATGCCGTGGATCGACGACACGTTCACGATGCGCCCCCGACGGCGGCCGATCATTCCGGGCAGGACCGCGCGGCAGAAGTTCGCGGCGCCGGTCAGGTTCGTCGACAGGACGAGGTCCCATTCCTCCGAGGAAAGCTCGAGGAACGGCCTCCAGAGGAAGACCCCCGCGTTGTTGACGAGTACGTCGATCGGACCGAGCTCCGCCTCCGCCCGCGAGACGCAGGCGTCCACGGCCGTGCGGTCGCGGATGTCCGTCGGAATGGCCAGCGCGCGCGCGCCGCTCTGCTCGACCAGTGTCGCCGTCTGGAGCAGCTCGTTCTCGGTGCGCGCCGCGAGGGCCAGCCGGGCTCCCTCCTCCGCGAAGCGCAGCGCGATCGAGCGCCCGATCCCGCGGGAAGCGCCGGTCACGAGCACCATCTGGTCGCGGAACTTCATCCCGCCCTCTCCCGACGGCCGAGCTCCTCGAACAGCTCTTCGGAGAACAGCCGGTCTCCGCTGCCCGCGGTGAACGTGGGTCCGCCGGCGAGCGCGACCGCTCCCTCCTCCGGCAGGGACCGGTCGACCTTCACCCGCACGATTGCGAGCGGGAAGATCTGCCGGTCGGCGTCGAACAGCGAGACGCGGCCGGGCCCCGCCTTCCCCTGCACCCAGACTGCCTTGTTCCGGGCGAGGTAGAAGAGCATCGCGGTCTTCCGGCGGATCAGGTTCGCCGCCGTGCGGCTGCCGGCGCGCACCGCGACGGTCAGGAGAGTCCGCGACTGGGCCCGGACCTCCCCGAGCGTCAGGAGCGCCGCCCTCGGAAAACCTCCGGGATCGACCGTCAGAAACGGCAGGGCGAGGCGGCGACGCGCCCGAAAGCCCGCTCCCGCCAGGGCAAACTGGATCTCCACGGGAAGCCGGTCCAGTTCCATCGTCCGAAGTGTACGGCCAACCGCCGGACTGAGGTTGCCGTCATCCCGAGCCGCCAGCAGGCGGCGAGGGATCTCTTTCCCGGATTGCAAATATGATCGGGAGATGAGAGCACTTCGCCTGCGCCTGCCGATCTTCGCGGCGCTTCTCGGCCTGGGCCTTCTTCCGCTTCCCGTCGCGGCCGACGAGAAGGCCGACACGGTCGCCCGGGAGCTCGTCGCTGCGCTCGGCGGACCCGCCGCGTGGGAGAAAGCCCGGCAGTTCCGGTTCGACTTCGTCGTCGAGCGCGAGGGAAAGCGCGCGGCGGAGTTCCACCACGTCTGGGACCGCTACACCGGCGACTACCGGCTTCTCGGCACGGACAAGTCGGGCGCTCCCTACGCCGTGTACTTCAACGTCGACACGCACCAGGGAACGGCGTTCGTCAACGGACGTCCGGTCGGGGGAGACGAGAAGGCGAAGCTGCTGGAGACGGCGTACGGCCGCTTCATCAACGACGGTTACTGGCTGCTGGCGCCCTGGAAAGTGTTCGACCCCGGGGTGCAGCGTAACTACGACGGCGAGAGGCCCGGTCCGGACGGCGCGCTGTGCGACGTCGTCAAACTCTCCTTCGACGGAGTGGGCATGACTCCGAAGGACGTGTACTGGCTGTGGATCACCCGGGACGGCCACCGGATGTTGCAGTGGCAATACGTCCTCGGAGGCGCGGCCGATGAGCCGACGACCGCGCTCTGGAAAGACTGGCGGACGTTCGGAGGCATCGGTCTCTCGGTCGAAAAGCCCATCACGGGGACGCCCCTCCGAATCCTGTTCGAGAACGTCGCCGTCTCGGCCTCGCGCGACGACTCCCTCTTCGCGGCGCCGCCTGCGGCAGCCCGGACGCCCGTTCCGTAGCTGATCCTGCGTCCGGGATGACACCGAAGGGCGCGCTGCTCGTCGTCCTGCTCGCCTCGGGCTGCGCGGCGACGCGGATGTCCGGGCCGCCCGGCGTGTCCTACGTGTCGGTGCCGACCTCCTCGCTCCCTTCGCCCGCGCGGTGCCTCGTCCTCGAGCCGCCGTCCTACGCGCGGTCGCCGGCGCGCCGGTACCCCGTTCTCCTGTTCCTGCACGACGGGTACGGCGACGTGCGAACGCTGGAGCGCCGCGGCGTCGCGGCGGAGCTCTCGGCGCGAATGGCCGACGGGCGTCTCCCGGAGTTCCTCGTGGTCGCGCCCGGCGCTCGCGGCTCGTGGTTCTCGGACTCGGCGGACGGGAAGCGGCGGTGGGAGGAGTTCCTGACCGGCGACCTCCTGCGCGAAGTCGAGAGGCGCTACCGCGTCGTGCCGGGCCGAGAGGGTCGCGCGATCACCGGCATTTCGATGGGCGGCTTCGGCGCCGTGAAGATCGCCATGAAGCACCCGGACCTGTTCGGAACCGTGTCTTCGCTCTCGGGCGCGCTCATTCCGATCCGCGTCTCGGACCTGCGCCGCTACGGCTGGGTGACGCGGCTGACCCTGAAGCGCGTCTTCGGCCGGCACCCGGACCCGCGCACCCTGGCGGCCAACGACGTTTGGGACATCCTGCAGAACGCCCGATTCGAAACGCCGCCGTTCACGGCTCACCTCCGTGCAGGCACCGATGATTTCTACGGTCTCGACGGCGTGGCCGCGCAGTTCGCGTCGTTCCTGAACGAGCATGGAATTCCGACGGACGTGGTGCTGGAGCCGGGCGGCCACGACTGGGAATACTGGCGGCGGGCTTTCATCGCGGTCTGCGAGTGGCACGCGAAACGGTTCTCGTATGATGAGAAACGCTCTCAGCGGTGAGGGGATGACGACCAACGGAGCCCGGCTGATCCTCTTCGACATCGACGGCACGCTCCTGTCCGCCGGACGGGCGGCGCGCGATTCGATCCTTGCGGCGCTCGAATCGGTGCTGGGCTGGAACGGGTCCGGCGACGGGAACGACTTCTCGGGGAAGACCGACCCCCAGATCCTGCGCGAGCTCGTGGCTAATTCGATCGGCGTTGATCGATTCGACGCAACCTTGGCGGAAGTGCTCGACCGCTACGTCCAGGAGCTGTCGAGCCGCCTGCGGCCCGAGGCGGTTGTCCCGAAGCCCGGCATCCCGGAGCTCCTCGAGCGGCTCGAACGGGAGCCGGGAGTGGTTCTCGGCCTGCTGACCGGCAACATCAAGCGCGGCGCCCGGTTGAAGCTCGGTCCGCCCGGCTTCAACCGCTTCTTCCCCTTCGGAGCCTTCGGTGACGACTCCGCCGACCGCTACTGCCTGCCCGCCGTGGCGGTCGCCCGTGCGCGCGAGAGCACCGGCCGGGACTTTCCCGCCGCCTCCGTGGTCATCATCGGGGATTCGGTGCACGACGTCGGATGCGGACGGTCACTCGGCGCCCGGACGATCGCGGTCTCGACCGGACCGACGCCCGCGGAAACCCTTGCGGCGGAGCGGCCGCACGCGCTCTTTTCCGACTTCTCGGACGTCGACGCGGCGGCCCGGGCGATCCTGGGATGACGGAGCGCGCCGGACTCCTCCTCGTGGCCGCCTCCCTGGCGCTCTCCTGCGCCGGGTCGACTTCGGTTTCCTCCGTTCCCGCGCCGGGCGCGCCGGGAGCGCCGCGCGCCCCCTACGAAGCGCCGCCCGCCGGCCACCACACGATCGAGATCCACGTGGACTCACGGGCCGCCGTGGACATCTTCGGGTTCGTCTCCCGCCCCGCGTTCGATGCGGAGCGAGCGCGGGCGATCGGCGACCTTCCCGCGGTCCGGCTGGCCGTCCAGGACTCGGGACGAACGCGCGAAACTTTCGAGCGCGACCTCGCCGCGGCTTTCGACGAAGAGACCAAGAGCGTCGTGTTCGACCTGCACTCGATTCGAGCCGGACGTCAGCGCTGGGAAGGCCTGCTTGCGGCGGTGCCTTCGAGGGAGGCCGACCTGGCGCGCATGGCGGCCGCGCGCGCGGCCGCGCTCCTTCCGGCGGAGCCGCCGGTCACCGAGCACCTGCAGGTCTATCTCACGTTCGGCGTGGCGGGGCTCGCCGACCATCTCGTGATCGGGGCGCCGGGCGGCGACGAGGCCATGATCGTCGACCTCGCCCGCGCACTCGGGGACTCCGCCGGCGAGTCGGTCGAGAACCAGCTGGAAAGGGTGGCCCGGCTCATCGCGGGCGAGGCCTTCCGTGAGGCGTGGCGGACGTATCGCTCGTCCAGCCCCTCGTGGACGGTCCACGACACCTCGCTCGGCCTGCTGGAGCCGCTCCTGCAGATCGTGGGGGAGCACGGACCCGCGGCGATCTTCCACGTGGACGAGAACTTCTTTCCCCTCTCGGTCTGGTTGAAGGAGCCGATGAAGAAGTCGGTCGCGGAGCTCAACCGGACGGCCGAGCGCCTCGTGGAGTCGGAAAAGGAGCTCGAGGCACGCGTCGCGCTCGGCGCCGAGATCCGGCGGGACGATTTCGTTCAGCGGATCGCGGCTCCGGCGGGCGCGTTCCTCTGCGACGGCATCATCCAGAACCTCGGACTCGACGCTTTCCGGGCGGCGCTCGCCGCGGGGCCGAAGGCGCTGTTCATCGCCTACGATCGGGCGCAGCGAAAGTCCCGCGACCTGGTCCCGCTGTCCGACGTCATCCGCAAGCGCCTCGCCGGAACCCCGAAGTAGCCGGAGGCCCGAGGTGGACTCCCGAGACCTCCCGCTTCGCATCGGCAGCGAAGAAATCACGACCGGCGACTGGATCGAGGTGCGTTCGTCGTGGACCGGGAAACTCGTCGCGCGGGTGGCGAAGGCGGGCCCGGCGGAGATCGAGCGGGCGATTGCTACCGCGGCGGCTGGTTTCGAGGAGACCCGTCGGCTGCCGGCTCACCGGCGGTCCGAGATCCTGCGCCGGGTACGCGGGGAAGTGGACGCCCGGCGCGCGGAATTCGTCCAGACGATCGTGGACGAGGCGGGCAAACCGCGGCGGTACGCGGAGGCGGAGGTCGAGCGGGGCCTGACGACCCTCCGTCTCGCGTCGGAGGAGGCGACCCGGATCAAGGGCGAGGTCGTGCCGGTCGACATCGACCCGCGCGGCGAGGGGGCTTTCTGCGCGGTGCGGCGCTTTCCGGTGGGACCCGTCACGGCAATCACGCCCTTCAACTTCCCGCTGAACCTCGCGCTCCACAAGGTGGCCCCGGCGCTCGCCGTCGGGAATCCCGTGATCCTGAAGCCGTCGCCCCGAACGCCGGTCACAGCGGATCTCCTCGCGCGGGCGGTAGAGGCGTCGGGCTGGCCCGCGAAAGCCTTTTCGCTGGTGCACGCGGACCCGGACGTCGCGCGCCCGCTCTGGACCGACGAGCGGATCGGGTGCGTCAGCTTCACCGGCAGCGATGCGGTCGGCTGGAAGATCAAGGCGGAAGCGGCGCGGCGGAAGGTCATCCTGGAGCTCGGCGGAAACGCGGCCGTGATCGTGTGCGGGGACGCGGACGTGCCCGACGTCGCGGGTCGGCTCGCGACGGCCGCCTTCGCCTACGGCGGCCAGGTCTGCATCAAGGCGCAGAGGCTCTTCATCGAGCGCTCCGTCTACGAGCCGTTCCTTGCCGCGTTTCTCGCAGCGGCGCGGAAGATCGAGCCGGGCGATCCGAATGCCGATTCCACGAGTCTGGGTTCGATGATCGACGACGAAAGCGCGGCGAGGGTCGAGGCGTGGGTGGCGGAGGCGGAAGACGCCGGCGCGCGGATCCTCCTTCCAGCCCGGCGCGAGAAGGCAAAGCTGTGGCCGGTCGTCGCGGCGGACGTTCCGCGCGGCGCGAAGCTCCGCGAGCGCGAAGTCTTCGGGCCGGTCGCGACGGTCGAGGCGTTCGACGACTTCGACGACGCGCTCGCGAAAGCCAACGACAGCGCCTACGGCCTGCAGGCATCGGTCTTCACGCAGGACGTTTCGAAGGTCATGCGAGCGTTCGAGCGGCTGGAGGTGGGTGGGGTGATCGTCAACGAGGCGCCTACGATGCGGATCGACAACTTCCCGTATGGCGGCACGAAGGCGTCGGGGTTCGGCCGGGAAGGCGTGAGCTATGCGATGGAAGAGATGACCGAACCGCGGGTATTGTTCCTGAAGACGTAAACCGGGACACGGGACACGGAGGAAATTGGAACACGTCGCGAGCTCGCCGATTGCTTTGGAAAAGCTTTTGCTCCTGCTCTGCGCGGACATCGCGATCATCGTCGGCGCGGCGCGCTTCTTCGGTTGGCTCTTCGGCCGGGTCGGGCAGCCGCCGGTGGTGGGGGAGATTCTCGCCGGCGTGATTCTCGGGCCGTCCCTGCTGGGCCGTCTCTACCCCGGGGCCATCCACGCCCTCCTGACGCCGCAGACGTCCGCGATTCTCTCGGCGTTCGCGCAGATCGGGCTCGTGCTGCTGATGCTGCTCATCGGGCTCGAGTTCCCGTTCGACCGGATGCGGCACGCCGCGAAGCCCGCGGTTCTCGTGGCGGTCGCCGGCATCCTGGTGCCCTTCGCGGCCAGCTGGGCGCTCGCGGGGCCGCTCTTCGCGCTGGCGCCGGGGCGCTCGACCGAGGCCGAATTCAAGCTGTTCTTCGCGACCGCGGTCTCGATCACTGCCATTCCGATTATGGGCCGGATCCTCATGCACACCCGCCTGACCCGGACGCGGATGGGGCTGACGTCGATCACCGCTGCGGCTCTGGACGACGTCCTCGGCTGGATCCTTCTCGGCGTGGTCTTCTCGACGGTCACGCGTGGACACGCGGACCGGCGGACCGTCGCGGCCTCCTTCGTCGGCGTCGCGCTGCTCGGCGCGGGGTTCTGGGCGGCCGGGCGGTTCGGCCTGACTCGGCTGAAGGTGCCGCGCACCGAGAGCGGCGGTCTCACTCCGGGGGCGCTCGCGGTCGTGCTGGTCCTCGTCTTCGCCACGGCCACGGCGACGAACGCTCTCGGCGTGTTTTCGATCTTCGGAGGATTTCTGTGCGGCGTCGCTGGTTCTTTCAACCGGGACCTGGTGGAGTCCATCAAGACTTCG
>JBBQKV010000125.1:0-7317 GCA_038327245.1 Acidobacteriota bacterium | reverse complement strand
TTCGGGTTCGACTACCTGCGCGACAACATGAAGTTCGAGCTGGAGTCGATGGTCCAGCGGGGGCACGTCTACGCGATCGTGGACGAGGTGGACTCGATCCTGATCGACGAAGCGAGAACGCCTCTCATCATTTCCGGGCCTTCCGAAGAGAACACCGAGAACTACTACAAGTGCAACCGCGTCATCCCGCGCCTCGTCAAGGGCGAGGAGACCAAGGACAAGTACGGCAACAAGGCGACGACCGGCGACTTTCTGGTCGACGAGAAATCGCGGACCGCGGTGCTGACGGAAGACGGAGTCGCCAAGGTCGAGAGGCTGCTCGGGGTCAAGAACCTCTACGACCTGACCAGCATCGACCTCCTGCACGGAACCGAGCAGGCGCTCCGAGCCCACGCGCTCTACCGGAAAGACGTCGACTATATGATCAAGGACGGGCAGGTCCTGATCGTCGACGAGTTCACGGGGCGCGTGCTGCCGGGTCGCCGCTGGTCCGACGGCCTGCACCAGGCGGTCGAGGCCAAGGAGGGCGTCAAGATCGAGCGCGAGAACCAGACGCTCGCGACCATCACTCTTCAGAACTACTTCCGCCTCTACGAGAAGCTCGCCGGCATGACGGGCACCGCCGACACCGAGGCCGGCGAGTTCCACCAGATCTACAAGCTGGACGTCGTCGTCATCCCCACGAACCAGCCGATGATCCGCGTCGACAACCAGGATGTCGTCTATGCCTCGGAGCGGGAGAAGTTCGAGGCCGTCGCCGACGAGATCGTGAACTGCCGGGAGCGGGGGCAACCGGTCCTCGTCGGCACCGTCTCGATCGAGAAATCCGAGCAGCTTTCAGCCCTTCTGAAGGGCCGGAAGGTGCCCCATGTCGTTCTGAACGCCAAGTTCCACGAGAAGGAGGCGGAGTTCGTCGCCCAGGCCGGCAAGTCGGAGTCCGTCACGATCGCGACCAACATGGCAGGGCGCGGAACCGACATCGTTCTCGGAGGTAATCCCGAAGCCTTCGCGGAGCACCGGCGCGCCGAGACCGAGAACCCCGAGCAGTTCGCGGCGCTTCTCACGCAGATCCGGGCGGATGCGGTCCGGGATCGCGAGACCGTCCTCGCCGCCGGGGGCCTCCACATCCTCGGCACCGAACGCCACGAGTCGCGCCGGGTCGACAACCAGCTCCGGGGAAGGAGCGGCCGGCAGGGAGATCCGGGCTCCTCTCGTTTTTTCCTCTCGCTCGAAGACGACCTGATGCGGATCTTCGGATCGGACCGCCTCCAGAACGTCATGCGCAAGCTCGGCATGGAGGAGGGGGTTCCGATCGAGCACGGCATGGTGTCGCGCGCGATCGAGAGGGCCCAGAAGCAGGTCGAGGGACGCAACTTCGAGACCCGGAAACACCTCCTCGAGTACGACGACGTCATGAACCGGCAGCGCGAGGAGATCTACGGGCTGCGGCTCGACATCCTGAAGGGCCGCCAGGGGAAGGAAGAGATCCTCGGGCTCGCCCGGATGATCCTCGAATACACGCTCGGCCGGAACCTCCCCGAAGACAAGGGGCCGGACGAGTGGGACATGACCGCATTCGATCTGGACCTGAAGGAGTACTTCGGCATCACGCCGGCATCGATCGACCTCGGCGGGAAGAGCCGCGAGGAAGTCCAGGAGCTGCTCGATCCGGCGTTGCGCGAGATCTACGAGGCGAAGGAGAAGCTGCTCGGCCCGGAGACGATGCGTCTCCACGAACGGTTCGTGATGCTGCAGGTCGTCGACCAGCAGTGGAAGGACCACCTGCTCGCCATCGACCACTTGAAGGAGGGCATCGGCCTGCGCGGCTACGGGCAGCGCGACCCCCTGGTCGAATACAAGAAGGAGTCCTTCGAGCTCTTCACCCTCATGAAGGAGCGGATCGAGGACCAGTTCGTCCAGTACCTCTTCCGCCTCCAACCCATGGTCCGCGAAGCCGAGGGCGAGATCCTCGAGGAGGCGCAGCCCCGGCGCGCGCCGGTCGGGCTGCCGTCCCGCCGTCAGGCGAACGTCAACTACTCCTACGGGGCGGCGGCGGAGGGGGGCGCGGACGCGAAGGTCGAGACCATCCACCGCGCGAGTCCGAAAGTCGGGCGCAACGACCCCTGCCCCTGCGGGTCCGGAAAGAAGTTCAAGAAGTGCCACGGCGTAGCGCAATCCGGGGCGGGAGCCTGATGCCCGCGAAGAGATCCCGGGGCTCGGACGACGCCCTGCCGCTCGCGCTGACCTTCGACGACGTCCTGCTGCTCCCGGCGCGGTCGCGCGTCCACCCCCGGGACGTGGACCTCCGCACCCACCTGACCGACGCGGTCCCCCTGAACATTCCGATCATCTCGGCCGCGATGGACACGGTCACGGAGTCCCGCCTGGCGATCGCGATGGCGCAGCAGGGAGGGCTCGGCGTCATCCACAAGAACCTTTCGATCGCGGCGCAGGCCGAAGAGGTCGACCGCGTCAAGCGGTCCGAGTCGGGGATGATCGTCGACCCGGTGACGGTGCGCCCCGAGCAGAAGATCGCGGAAGCGCTGGAGGTCATGGCCCGATACAAGATTTCGGGCGTCCCGGTCATCGACGAGAAGGGAAAACTGGTCGGCATCCTGACCAACCGGGACCTCCGGTTCGAGACGCGGCCGGATCGGCCCATCTCCTCGCGCATGACGAAGGACCGACTGATCACCACGCCGGTCGGCACGACGCTCGAGCAGGCTAAGGAGCTCCTCCACCGGCACCGCATCGAAAAACTGCTCGTCGTGGACCGCAACGGCAACCTGAAAGGCTTGATCACGGTCAAGGACATCCAGAAGGCGATCAAGTATCCGAACGCCGCAAAAGACCGGCTCGGGCGTCTTCGGGTCGGCGCCGCGGTGGGGGTCTCGAACGATCTCCTGGAGCGGGCCTCGGAGCTCGTCCGGGCACAGGTGGACGTCCTCGTGCTGGACTCCTCGCACGGGCACAGCCAGGGCGTCCTCGACGCGCTGAAGGTTCTCCGGAAGAAGTTCGCGTCCACGCCGATCGTGGCGGGCAACGTGGCGACCGAGGACGGCGCGCGCGACCTCGTGCGCCTGGGCGCCGACGCGGTCAAGGTCGGCATCGGGCCCGGCTCGATCTGCACGACGCGGGTCGTCACGGGCGCCGGAGTGCCGCAAATCCACGCCATCCGGGAGTGCGCGAAGGCGACCCGCGGAACGAAGGTCCCCCTGATCGCGGACGGCGGGATCAAGTTCTCGGGCGACGTCGTCAAGGCCATCGCGGCGGGAGCGCAGGCGGTGATGATCGGCTCGCTGCTCGCCGGGACCGAGGAGTCGCCGGGCGAGACGATCCTCTACCAGGGCCGTACGTTCAAGGCGTACCGCGGAATGGGGTCCCTCGCGGCCATGAAGTCCGGCTCCTCCGACCGCTACTTCCAGGAATCCATGGGCGTCGAGGCCTCGACCGACGGCTCGCTCTCCAAGCTCGTCCCGGAGGGGATCGAGGGGATGGTTCCCTACAAGGGTTCGGTGGAAGGGCTCATTCATCAGCTGACCGGAGGTCTTCGCAGCGGAATGGGCCTGACCGGGGCGCGCACGATCGACGACCTCCGGAAGAAGGCGAAGATGGTCCGGGTGACGTCGGCGGGGCTGAAGGAGTCCCACCCCCACGACGTGATCATCACGAAGGAAGCGCCGAATTACCGGAGGGAAGAAGGGTAAAGACCCCGCCTGTCATTCCGAGGAGCGAAGCGACGAGGAATCTCTCGCTTTAAAGCAAGAGATCCTTCGCTTCGCTCAGGATGACAAGAGCGAGTGTCAGCTATCCGCTTCCGACTTCCTCCTTCTCTTCTCCATCACTCCCTCCAGGCGGCGCGAGAGCTCCGCTTCCTCCCCCGCGTTTCCCGGCCGGTAGTACCGCGTTCCGCGGAGGCGATCCGGCAGACACTCAATCCCGCCGACGCCCTCCGGCTCGTCGTGCGCGTAACGGTAGCCCCGGCCGTAGCCGACGTTCTTCATCAGGCGCGTGACGGCGTTCCGGATGACCAGGGGCACCGGCTCGGCGGGTCGCTCGGCCACGTCTTTGCGCGCCTCCCCCTCCGCCCGGTAAACCGCGTTCGACTTGGGCGCGAGGGCGCAATAGACCGCGGCCTCGACGAGAGCGAGCTCCCCCTCCGGAGATCCCAGGAAGTCGTAGGCCTCCTTCGCGTCGAGGGAAACGCGGAGGGCGCGCGGGTCGGCGAGGCCGACGTCCTCCGACGCGAAGCGGACGATCCGACGCGCGAGGTAGAGCGGCTCCTCCCCCGCCTCGAGCATCCGGATCATCCAGTAGACCGTGGCGTCCGGGTCCGACTCCCGCATCGACTTGTGAAGAGCGGAGATGAGGTTGTAGTGCTCCTCCCCTGCCTTGTCGTAGAGGAGCATCTTCCGCTGCAGAAGATCCGTGAGCCGCCCCACGTCGATCGTACGGGTCTTGGCGGTCTCGGCGTCGGCCGCCGCCGCCTCCAGAAGGTTCAGGGCGCGGCGCGCATCGCCGCCGGAGGCTTGCGCGATGAAGGAAAGAGCGTCGGAGTCGAGCTGGAAGTCGCGGGCGCCGAGGCCGCGGGGAATGTCTTCCAGCGCGCGCCGCACGATCCGCACGACCGCCTCCGGGGTCAGCGGCTCCAGGACGACGACCTTGCACCGCGACAGCAGCGCGCCGTTCAGCTCGAACGACGGGTTCTCGGTCGTGGCGCCGATCAGGATGACGTCACCCGTCTCGACATAGGGAAGGAAGACGTCCTGCTGCGCCCGGTTGAAGCGGTGAATCTCGTCGAGAAAGAGCGTCGTCCGCTGGCCGGCTTTCGCGCGCAGGGCTCGCGAAGCTTCCAAAACTTCGCGCATCTCCTTCACGCCGGTGGCGATCGCCGAGTACGCGAGAAACCTCGAGGAGGTCTGGGCTGCGATCAACCTCGCGACGGTGGTCTTCCCGACTCCTGGAGGTCCCCAGAAGACGAGCGAAGGGACCCGGTCTTCGGCGATCGCGCGCGAGAGGAATCCGTTGGCTCCGACGACTTCCGGCGGTCCTTCGACCTCGTCCAAGGACCGGGGGCGCATGCGGTCCGCCAGCGGCGCGTCGGCCGAGGCGTCGGGACGGCCGCCCGGCCCATCCTCCCGGTCGAACAGCAGGCCGCTCACGCGGACGCGGACTCCAGGAGGCGCCGGCAGTTCTCGGAGCACACGGGCACGGCTTCTTGGCCCCGCGCGGCCGAGAGCGCGATCCGCCGGTCGATCCACGTTCCGCAGACCGGATCCCGCACCAGGTCGGCCGCGACGGGCGGGCCGGGCGGCTTCGAGCGCCACTTCTCGAACGACGGCCTCGCCAGGCGGATGAGGCCGAGGAGAAGGAAGGCGACCGCGACGACGACCGCGAAACGAATCACGAGGCGCGCAGCCCCGAAATGCGCTCCTGGATCCGATCGAGGTCCGGGATCTCGGGGTAGCGCCGTTTCAGCTCGTCCAGCCACTTCTGCGCGGCCGCCGAGTCGTGCAGGTCGTAGGCGTGAATGAGCACGAGGTTCAGGAGCGACTGCCAGTGGTTGCGGTCGTTCTTCTGCGCCCGCTCGAACAGCGGAACGGCGCGTCGGAACTCTCCCCGGTTGCGGTAGGCGGCACCCAGGTCCGACAGCAGGTTGGGATCTTCGGGAGCTTTGCGGCGGGCTTTCTCGTAGGCGGCGATCGCGCGGTCCCAGTCTTCCGCGTCGTACCAGGCGTTCCCGAGCGCCGTCAGGAGCCGCGGGTTTTCGGGGTCGCGCTCGACTTCCCGCTGCAGCTCGGCGGCGCCGGCCGCTGTCGCCGTTCCCGCCGCCGGAGGCGCGGCGGGCGAGGTCCGTCCCGCTCCCCCCGCGAAGTAGCCGCCGATGAAGCCGAGGAGCCCGCCGACGAGAACCGGCAGGATGGGAAGCCGCCGTCCGGCGGTCACGGCGTTTCTTCCGTGTCTTCCTTGATCGGCGCGGCGTGCCAGCGGCCCGCGCCGGCGGCCCCCGCCCCGAACGTCGTGGACTCCCACGTACCCGCGACCGAGCTGCCGTCCCGGGCCAGCCTTCCGTAAAAGATTCCGACGAAGCCGAGCTGCGAGTCGACCCGTTCCACGCGGAGACGGTCGCCGACCAGCGTGCCCCTCAACGAGCCGGTGAAGCCGCCCTCCAGCGTGTAGTCGCCCGACACGATCGTGCCGTCGAGCGCCATTCGGAAGACTCCCCGTTGCTCGCCCGGTTCCATCGTCACGTTCCAGCGCCCGGAAAGGAGGTCGGCCGCGCCGGCCGGCCGGCCCTTGCCACGCAGCTCCGCGTCGAGAAGGATGACGTTGCGGCGGCGCTCGACGATGCGCTCGACCACGAGACGTCGCCGGTCGAGCAGGGTTCGCACCTCTCCTTCGGCCGCGGAGACGGCATCCTCGCGGCGCAGGATCTCTTCGGCCGAGGCGTCGGACCGGCCGGCGAAGTCGGCGGCCGCGCGGCTCGCGGTCGAGAGGTCGTTGACCGCACTCTCGAGCCGCCGGGTCACGTCGGCGAGGGAAGTGTTGTCCGCGGCCAGACGGCGCCGCTCCCGGGCGAGGTCGGCCTTCAGCACGTCGGAAACCGTGTCCGCAAGAAGCGTCCCGACCGCCGCGGCGACGGCGAGAAGAAGACCCCGGGAAAGCCGCCTCATCGGGAGAATTCTATTCTCCACCCGAACCCGCGGGGAGCGCCTCGCGACAAATAGGAAAGGAGGCGCAAGCCTCCTTTTCGGGACAGCAGCCGGGAACGGCTCAGTGACTGGCGGCGCGGCTCTGGGCGGATTTGGCCAGGGCGCGATCCACGAGCCTCTCGACCTCCTGCTCGTCCATGTTGTTGATGACCGCGATCTCCGAAACGATCAGGTACTTCGCCCGCTCGTACATCTTCTTCTCCCGGAAGGAGAGAGTCTTGCGCGTCATGATGAAGTTCAACGTCTTCAACACGTCCGCGATGTCGTGGAGCCTCCCGCTCTTCATCTTGTCGAGGTTCTGCTTGTAACGCCCCTTCCAGTCGCCGGTGGCCGAGAAGCGGCCGTCCGAAAGCGTCTTCATCAGACCCGACACGTCCTTGCGCTGAGTGAGCCTCCGGAGCCCGATGAGATCGGTGTTACCGATCGGAACCATGACCTTGGAGTTGTTTGCCAGCAGGCGAAGGTGGTAAAAGCTGCGGGGAGACACCGGGGGCGAGTTCGTGACGAAGCCCTCTCCGATTTTTTCCACCACGGAGACCCCGTGATTCGGGTAGACGACCTTCTCTCCGACTCGAAATCCCACAGGAACCTCCTCAAAACAAAA
>JBBQKV010000124.1:0-7318 GCA_038327245.1 Acidobacteriota bacterium | reverse complement strand
CCTTTCCGAAAAGGTAGGTGCCGACGACGTACTGCGCGGGGTCGTCGTGGGTCAGGTTCTGCGCGGGCGTGTGCCAGCCGATCATGATGCGCGGCGCGGTCTCCGCGTCCCATTTCACGTCGACGCGGCGCTCCTTCGTCTGCGGCGGCTCGACGGCGATCTTCGCGAGCTCGCCCTTTCCGCTCCAGGCGCCGTAGGACTGCTTCACGAGCGCGGCGATCCTCGCCGGATCGATGTCGCCGACGACGTAGAGGGTCACGTTGTCGGGGCGATAGAAGCGCTTGAAGAATCCCCCGGCGTACTCGTAGTGGCCGGGCATCGCGTCGATGTCTTCGACGAAGCCCATCGTCGTGTGGCGGTAGGTGTGCTTCGTGAACGCGGCGGCCTGCAGCTTCTCGATCATCTTCTCTTCGGGGTTCGAGAAGTTCTTGTTGTACTCGCCCTTCACCGCGCGGGCCTCGGTCTGGAACTCGCTCTTGCCGTAGGAGAGATTCTGGATGCGATCGGCTTCGATCTTGATCAGGTCCTCCATCCGGTTGCTCGCGCCGAAGACCGTGTAGCAGGTGAAATCGTCGGTCGTGAACGCGTTGTCGTCGGCGCCGATCGTCTTGAGGAACGCATCGCGCTTGTCGGGCGAATAGAGCTTCGTCCCGCGGAACATCATGTGCTCGAAGAAGTGCGCAAACCCGGACTTGCCCGGCTCGACTTCGTTGCGCGACCCCGTCTGCACCGGGATCTGCAGCGAGACGATGTTCGGGAAGCCCGTGGGAACCACGATGACCTCGAGGCCGTTCGGCAACGTCTTCTCGACTGCCTTCAGCGGGAGGACATCGCCCCGAGCCGACGCCGCTCCGGGTTTCGCGGGCGTGGGAGACCTGGCGCCCGTCAGGAGGGCCGCCAGGGACGCCGCGCAAACCACGGTGAAAACTCGAGATACGGACATGGAAGCTGCCTCCGATCGCTCAAAAGGGCATTCTAAACGGGACTGATTTAAATCTGTTCCCAAGACAGCCACGCCGGGTCGAAATGTGGTTGAATGGAAAACAGATTCGATTTCTCTTCCCGTCGCGAAAGGAGTTCACCATGGCATCGACTCAACCAGTTCGGGTTCCCGAACGTCAGCCGGAGGCCTCGTCGCCGGCGTCCGATTCGAGAACACACCCCGTTCCCACGCCCCGGAAGCCCTCTTTCACGATCAAGGTTCGGGGGATGATCCCCACCTAAGTCGGGAAGGGCGCGGAAAGTCGCGGGATTCTCACCCGGAGGACCCGAGATGGGCTAGGCTTGGCACATCTCGAGACAATGAATAGGCGGACCCGGGACGCTGAGGTGGACGACCTGTTGAACCGGGCCATGCCCGTGATCCACTCGGCGTTCCAGGGGTATTACCGTCTGAGCGAGAAAGAGGCTCGAGAGGCGGAGGGTGAGCTGTCGATGTGGTTCCATCGTTTCGCGCGACGCAACGGGATCGACCAGACTCCCGTTCGCTCGCTCACGCTTTCCCTGTTCCTCGCGGCATGCCAGTACGGACGTTCCCTGCAGATCTGGAAGCACGAGGGCCAGGAAGCCGACGAGAACCTGGCCCTCGCGCTCGCGAGGGAACCGGGAGATCTCGCCTCCGAGCTCGCCGAGCGTCTCGAGAGGAGCTCGTAGTTGGCCGGACGCGTTCTTCGTTTTCCGATGAAGCCGATCTCCTCGGAGGAGGGTGTCGAGGCCGCGAAATACGTGCTCGCCACTCCGAGAGAGAACCGCGCCTCGCGCGCGTTCGAGCTGCGCCTGGAGGAGCCGGAGACGTTGCTGGGAGTGTGCGGGCTCCTGCGAAACCAGCTCGAGACCTCTCCGGGCGACGTTCTCCAGGACGCCGACTTCTTCTACCGGTTCCTCGAATCGCCCCGGCGCACCGTCGGCGTTCTCGACGAACGCGAGTTCTTCCTGGGAGAGACCGCCCTCGTCGCCGGAACCGCGTGCCGGCTCCTCTCCCGACGCGAGGAGGCGCGGCGCTGGTTCGACCGGTCCGAGGCGTGGTTCCGGCACACGGTGAACTCGGTCGCGGACTGGTCGCGCCTGGCCTATCAACGCCTCGCGCTCCGCGTCGAAGCGCGAGAGTTCGACGAAGTGCTCGAGCTCGTGCCGATTCTGATCGAGAGCTTCGAGAAGCTGGAGATGCGCGAGGAAGCTCTGAAGTGCCGATTTCTCGAGGGCATCGTCCTGATGGAGGCCGACCAGCCTACGCGCGCGATCGAGCAGTTCCGGCGGATCCGGGCCGGCGCGAGATCTCTCGGCAACGATCAGCTCCTCGGAACCGCGCTGACGAACCTGGTGCAGCTGCACGCGTCCGCGGGCGAAGCCGAGGAGGCGCTGGACGCGTCGCGGCACGCGCTCCTCGTGTGGAGGAGACTCGACAACCGCGTCGGCGTGGCCAAGGTCCACTGGGGCATCGGCGATCTCCTCCGCGTGAAAGGGCAGCCGGGCTCCGCGATCGAGGCATATCGGGCGGCGCAGAACGAATTCGCGGCGATCGGAATGCGCGGCGACGTCGCCGCCCTGCAGCTCGTGACGGCGGACCTGCTCCTCGACCTGGGAGAGAGCGAGGCCGCGCGCCGGGAAATCCTCGCGGCGCTGCCGGCCATCGACGAGATCCAGATGGTCCCGGAGGGCGTCGCGGCACTGACGCTGCTTCGGGAGTCCGTGCGCGGCCGGGGCATCGACCGCCAGGCCTTGCGCGAACTGCACGGGTACTTCGACCGCCCGTCGCGCTGAGACCGAAATATGCAACCTTCCGGTTGCATATCAGCGAGGGTCGGTCAGCGTTCCCGCCCGCTCGAACCCGATCTCGCACCCGTCGAGCACGCTGACGTCGGGCAGGATCGCGGGTTCGACCCGCTCGTTCTCGCCCGAGCACGTCGCCCACGCCGTCCACGTCCCCGGCTCGCCGAGCTCCACCGCTGTCACGCCGTTCGGGTCCAGGCGGAAGCGCAGGACCGCGGGCAGTGAGGTCTCGCCGCCGAGCGGCCCCGAAAACGTCAGCCATCCGGCCGCGCACCCCGGCACGCGCGCGGTGAACCCGATCGGCTCGGAGAGACGGAGGTCGCCCAGGTCGGTCACGGGCGGAGACAGGTTGGTCCGACGGACCGACGTCCGCGCGATCCCGCCCGACGCTCCCCGCACCTCTACCAGGTAGTCGCCCGGCTCGGGCGCGGCGATCCGGAAGCGCCCATCGCGGCCCGACGTCGTCTGAAGGGGCAGCTTCCGGAGCCGGTCGGCCGAGGCGTTCCAGGCGTCGGCGGTCGGCACGATCCGGATGGCCGCGTCCACCTCCGGAACCCCGGCCCTCGACACAGCGCGCCCGGCGAAGGCGCCGTCGCCTCCAAGGACGATCCGGACCGCTTCGCCCGGAGACGCGCGCTCTTCCCGGCACCCGAGCTCGCCGTGGCACGCGAGCAACCGGTAGACGCGCGGCTCCAGGTCAGGAAGCACGAACGCGCCCTCGTCGTTCGTCGTCGCTTCGCCGAAGATCGTCGGGTCCTTCGCCGGTTCCTCCGACCGCGCGAGGACCGTGGCGGACGCGACCGGAGCGTCGTCCATCCCGGATACGGTCCCCCGAACGTCGAGCGCGCGGAAGAGCTCCACGGGGGCCGTCCCGGCGCAAACCGCGGGAAGTTCGGCGACGCCCACGCGACGGGTCGCATGACCGGGAGCCGCTAACTCGACCATCCCGCCCGCCGCGTCGCGGTCTCCCTCGAGCCACAGGATGCCATCGCCGAGGTCCTCCACCCGGAAGCCCGGCTCCGACGCGAAGAGGTCGCCGCGCGTCGAAAGCGGCCGGACGATGCGCGCGCCGGCCCTCCGGAGCTCCGAGTCCGCGCCGACTACCCGGATTGCCGCGGTGAAGGAGCTCTTCGCGAGCGGGGTCGCGTCCCCGGCGTCGGGACGGACGGCTGCGGTCCCGGCGAGCGTTCCGCCGGAGCAGGCGACGATCCTTCCGGCGAAGTCGGCGGGAATCCCGAGACACTGCCAGCGCAACGCGCCATCGCTCTCGCAGAGGAGGTCGGACGGTTCCCCTCTTCCGACGAGCCGGAAGTCGAGCGCGGCGGCCTTCGGATGGGATCCGCGCAACGTGCGGCGCTCGCCGCCGCGAAAGGTCCGCTTGCCGGGGGACTCCGGCCAGTTGAACGGGCCATCCAGGCGATAGTTTCGGGCGCTCTTGCGGAGGATGAGGAGCGCGGAGCGCCCCGGCTCGCCGCGCAGCGTCACGGTTCCGTTGTCGCGAGTCTCGGCGCCGTCCGCCCGGATCCAGCGAGCGGGAGGACCGCCGCTTCGCTCGAAGAGCTCCATTCGGGTTCCCGCCTCGACCGGAATTCCCATGATCTCGACGGAGACTCCGTTCGCGGCCGCAGGGAAGCCGCAAAGCAGAAGCAGGAATGGGAAGACCGGAATCACGGCGAGCACCGGAGGAGGTCGAAGACGCGCGAGAGCTCCGGAGCTCCGACAGGTTCGCCGATCTCGGCCGCCTCGAGAACGGCGACCCGGCCCTTCGCCAGAAACGCGTATCGCCCACAGAGTCCGGCGAGGTCGTAGAGGCGGTGAGACGAAACGAGGAGCGCGCAGCCGTCGTCCCTCCGCTGCCGCAGAGTGTCCGAGAGCCAGCGGGAGCCGTCGGGATCGAGCCCCTCCCAGGGCTCGTCCAGGAGAAAGACGCGCGCGTCCCGCCGGGCGAGCACCGTCGAGAGCCCGAGGATCTGGCGCGAGCCGCGGGAGAGGGTCCGGATCGGTCGGGGGTCGTCGCAGGCCGCCTCGCCCCGGGACACGAGGCGGACCCAGGTCCGAGCGGAGAGATGCGGCGGGAGCGTCGGTGCGCCGCCGAAGTGTTCGACTGCCCCCGGCGGGACCGATCGCGCCACCTCGCCGGCCGACGGCCTCACGAATCCGAGCAGCGTGCGAAGGAGCGTCGTCTTGCCCGCGCCGTTGGCGCCGACGAGGCCGGTGATCTCGCGCTCGCGCAACGCCAGGTCCACGCCGGAGAAGATCGGCCCTGCCCCGAAATGCTTCGCCAGACTGCGTGCAACCAGAAGGCTCCTCACGATCCCTCCTCGGAGAGCGGGAACTCTCCCCGCGCGACCTGCGCGACCCCCAGGGACAGCGCGAGCACAGAAATGCCCGCGAACCCGGCGAGGACCGGGAGGGGCCAGTGGAGGGAGGGAATGACCATGGGGAAGCCGAGGCCGACGCCGACCGTCTCCAGCGGATGGTGCGCCGCCCACGAAGAATCCGAGCGGATCGCGGCGAGAGGCGTGAGCAGGACTCCGGAAACGAGAAGCGACGCAGTGACCGAGAGCCAGAGGACGCCAACCGCGAACCGGGACGCCCGAAGACCCGCCGCCCACGGAATCGCGGACACGAGAAGCAGGGCGGCCCAGCCGGGCGGTCGCAACGCTGGTACCGACAGCGATCGCGCCGCGACCGCCTCCGCCGCGCCCGTGACGCACCACGCCCCGATCCCCGGAGACGCGGAGACCACGAAGTGGGCCAGCGCCAGGCGGAGCCGGGCTCCGTCGAGGAGAATCGGATCGTAGTAGCCGCGGGTCGCGGCGCGGTGGAACCCGGTCGCGGCCGCGAAGAGCTGGACGAGAGCGATCGACGCGAGCACCCAGTCCGAGGCGCCGGCGTCGATCGTCTCCAGAATGACGGCGGCACCCGCCAGGATCGCCAGGACGGCGACGAGGACGCGCGACGGCGGCGACACCGCAAGGAAGAATCGGAGCGGCGAGAGCGGAGTCAAGGCGCCGGAACCCGCGACATCGACCCGTCCGCGAACAGCAGGACGAGGCCCCGCGGACCCGCGTCCAGGATGGCGCGCGCTTCCCGGCTGAGAAGCGCGACCCGGTTCGGCCGGCCCTCGCGGATCCGGACGACGTGACGGCCCCGGGACGCGCCCGCCTCGAGAGGCGTCCGGTCCCCCTCCTGGTTGCTCAACACCCAGAGGCCGTCTTGCGAGGCGAAAGCGTCGCGCACCGGATACAGGAAAGCGCTTCCAGGCTCGCGGCCGGCTGCGCGGGAGGGTCGCGCGAACGAGGGTACGGCCACCCGACGGACGCCGCCGTCCGGCCCGAGGACCAGGATCTCCGGTGCGCCGGCCGTGAACCAGCAGGGAATCGCGTCCGCTGTCCCGGAACCGCAGCGAAACAGGTTCCGGATCAGGGCGGTCGTGACTCCGTCCGCCCGGCGCGACGCGAGGTCCGAGAAGGGACGGAAGCCGCCCCTCTCCTGGCGGAAGAGAAGCGGTTCGTCCGGGCGAATCCGCACCGCAACCAGGCCGAGACGGCCCCACGCCGCGAGGACTCCCTGTCCGGGATCGGTCAGAGGCCGCCGCTCCAGCAGCGCGCCGTTCTTCTCCGAGAAACGCAGGAGGAACCGCCCCTTCCCGCCGAGAACCCACAGGGTGCCGTCTCCGGTCGCGGCGATGCCGTAGGGATCGAGAGACACGTCGGAAGCCGAAAGCCGGCGGGCCGAGGAGCGGAGCGTTCCCCGGTCGATGAACCGGACGGCCGGGGCGGAGACGTCGAGAATCCGGATCTCCGCAGCGTCGATCGATCGCCCTCCGAATTCGCCGACGGGCCCGACAGGCCCGTCGGCGTTGACCGGAACGGCAGTCATGAGAGCACCAGCGAGAGCCATGCCGCGCAGGACCGTGACCCTAGCCGTACGCCCTCTTCAGGCAAGACACCGTGTCGAGGTAGCAGTCGATGCCGGCGGCCGACCGCTCCCACCAGGTGCCGAGGTCGGATGCCTTGACGAGACACCCCGCGTAGAACCGGATGCAGTCGCCGGCCGGGGCCGGCGCCGCCGTCGCCATTCCTGCGGCAAGAGCGAGGCCGGGGACGAGAAACCGGGAAGACCGGAGTCGGACGAGATTCATGAGACCTCCTTTCAGCGAAACGGTTGTGGAGATTCGATTCAGGCGAGACGGCGCTGGAAACAGGAGAGCAGATCGAGATAGCAGCGGAGACCGGCGACGGAACGCCGCCCGAAGCTCGACAGATCGGAAGCGACGTCGACGCAGTTGGCGTAGTCGAGAAGGCAGTCGTCGGAGGCTCGCACCGGCACGCTGAAGGCGAGCGATGGGATAACGACGAGCGCCGCGAGTAGGAGTGAAGAGAACTTTCTGCCGGGTCCGGAACCGCCGACGGTCATTGCGACCTCCTTTCTCTTTAAGTGTCGCGACGCGCCGGCACCGCGGTGTCGCCGCGACAATCTGGAGTAATCGCCGCCGTCCGCGCGCGGCGCGAGAGCCGGGCGGACGTTAGGATCGCGGCGTGCC
>JBBQKV010000123.1:0-7363 GCA_038327245.1 Acidobacteriota bacterium | reverse complement strand
GGGCCCGCACGCGAAGACGTACGAGTCCGCCACGAGCTTCGTGCCGTCGGAGAGCGTGAGTCCGCCGAGTTTCCCGCCGTCGATCGCGGGCGGCTCCACGGACACCTGCCGGTATTCGCCCCCCTCCGACTGGAAACCCTCGAGGACGGCCTCGCACGCGCGGCGCGCCGTCAGGTAGCCCGCGTCCTTTTCGAAGATCGCCCACTCGACCCGGTCGAAGTTGATCTGCGGGTACCGCTTCGCCGCGTCCGCCGCCGTGAGCTCTTCGAAAGCCAGCCCGGCCTCGCGCAGGAGCGGCAGAGAGGCCTTCTCGTACTTGTCGTCCTTTTCCACCATCCAGAGGGCGCCGGTCCGGTGGTACAGGTGTTTTCCCCAGCGCTTTTCATTCTCGCGCCACAGCTGGAGCGCCCGCGCCACCAGCCTCACGTAGACGGGGCTGGGCCCGTACGTCCCGCGGATCACCCGGGTTTCCCCGCCCGAGCTCGCGCGCGCGTTGCCCGGTCCCCATGCGTCGAGCAGGGTCACCTTAGCCCCCTGCCGCAGGAGGTGCAGTGCCGTCCATCCGCCGAAGGCGCCGGCTCCGACCACGACGACCTTCGGACCGGCCCCGCCGCGAGACCTCCCGGTCCGCGTCTTCGTCGCCTCCGCGGAGGAGCCTCGAGCGGACCCCGACAGCGCGTGCGCGACCGTGGCGACCGGCAAGGAGGCCAGGAGCTTTCTCCGCGAGAGCTTCAGCACCGCCGTCAAGGCCGCGAGTTATTTCGCGGCGCGAGGAGTCTCCCGAGGTAATCGAGGGAGGAGCCTCGCGCCGCGGGAGCGCGAAGCGCAGCCAGGGACCAGGCGAGCGGTCGAGCCCACCGCGGCGAGCCGCCCGCCGGTGTCGTAGCCAGGACCCTTGCTAGCAAGCGCGACGGTTAAAAATCTACTCGGGTCGTGAGGCCGAACGTTCGGGGCTGGTTGGTCACGTAGCCGATGCGGGCACGCAGTCCTCGCTCCCGGTCGAGCGAGAGCAAGGCTCGCTCGTCGGTCAGGTTGTTGGCGAAAAGCGCTACGTCGAAATTGCTGAAGCGGATGCCCACGCGCAGGTTGATGATGTCGTAAGCCGGGAGCTCCGGATCGAATCTGAACGTGCTCTGTGTCAACGGGCCTCCGATGGTGTTGGCCCCGAATGAGTTCAGGTTCAGGACGCCGGAGAGGTCCTCGTCGCCGACCTGAGTGAATCGCGAGCCCACGTGGTTGTAGGTTCCGGTCAGGTAGCCCTGGACTCCCGGAGCGATCGGCTGCTGGTAGGTCGCCGCCAGCGCCGCCTGGAACTTCGGGACGCTCGGAAGGCGCCGGCCCGACTCGATGCCGGATACGACGGCGACGTTCCCCATGGGGTCCGTGGAGGTCAGGGTGGACCGCAGCTCCGAGTCGTTGTAGCCGGCGGATATCGCGACGTCGAAGCGATCCGTCGGCGCCAGGGCGAACTCGAGCTCACCTCCGACGCTGCGCGCCTTGGGCACGTTGAACACGAGCCTCGAGGAGCACGAACCCGCGGTCACGGTGACCTGGAGGTTCTTGACATCCACGTAGAACGCCGAGACATTGAACGAGCCGCGGCCGCCCATGATCCGGGACTTCGAGCCGACTTCGTAATTCCAAGCCGTCTCATCGTCCCAGGAGTCCCGGCCGCCGAAGGTCGAGAGGTCCTGGGCCGTGCAAAGCGGCACGTTCAGCGGGTCGTTGATGCCTCCCAAGCGGAAGCCCTTGGCGATCTGAGTGTTCAAATTGGTCGCTTCGCTCAACTTGAAGGTGGCGATGAAGCGCGGCGCGAAGCCATCGGCCGAAGTGGTGCCGGGCTGCGATACGAGAGCCGTGCCGGTGTTGTCCTGGGCGAAGATGCCGTCGAAGATCTGCGCCTTGTCTTCTTTGAAGTGGTAGTAGCGCAGGCCTCCGGTCAGCTTGAGCCGCTCGGTCGCGGCCCAGGTCGCTTCGCCGAACACGGCATACTGGCGTAGGTCGTAGTGCAGGTCCGACCAAAACAGAGAGTTCTTGGGCGCGCGGAGTCCCCGAGTGGGAATCCCGGTCAGCTCCTCGAACCCGGCCACATTCAGATCCTGGTTGTAGTCGCGCTTCGTCTTGGCGTAAAAGCCGCCGGCCACCCACTGGACGCGGCCCGGCTGATCGCTCGACAGCCGGAGCTCCTCCGTCCACGTTTTCGCCTTGGTGGCATCGTCCAGCGGCGAGTCGAGCGTATAGACGTTCTCGGGCAGCCCGATGCTGCCTCCCGTGATGCTGGAGGTCAGCGCTCCTGCGTCGCGCACGACCAGGATGTCCCGATCGGTGTAAGACGTGACCGACGTCAGGGCCGCTCCGCCGAAGTCGTACCGGACGTTCAGGTCGCCGAGAAGGAACTTGTCAGTGTAGGGCTCGCCGATCTGCGTAAATTGTTTGCGGCCGCCGAGCGTGACCGCGGGCCGGGTCGTCGTGTAGGGATTTGCGAGGATGTTGAAGATGTCGATACGGTTCCAGCCGTCCGCCTCCGCCTTCTGGTACACGAACCGCGGAGTGATCGTGAGCTGGTCGTCCGGGGTAATCGCGAGGGAGGCGCGCACGCCCGTGCGGCTGCCCCTGTTGACGTCCTTCTTGATGCTCAGGTCGGGCTGCACGGCGTCCATCCAGCCGGGGAGCCGATCGTAGTACCCGACGATGCGCAGGGCCGTCCTGGTGCCCAGAGGTGCGTTGACGCCCGCCTTCACGCTGCCGCCCTGGTTGCCGTCGGTCAAGGTGTCGCCGGTGAGCTCTCCGAAGAACTTGGTTGTGCCGAGCTCCGGCTGATTGGTGATGTACCGCACCGTCCCCCCCAGCGAGCCGGAGCCGAAAAGGGTTCCCTGCGAACCGCGCAAAACCTCGACGCGAGAAATGTCGAAGAGGTCGAGGTCCGGCGTGAATAGGGAGAGAGAGATGACCGATTCGTCCAGATAGACGCCCACCGACTCCTTGACGCCCGGCTGGTCACGCGCGATCTGCCCGGAGGAGACACCCCGGATAGCGATCTGGCTCTGGCCCGGACCCAGGTTCTGGACGGAAAAGCTGGCCACGTTCGCGGCCACCTCTTCGATGTCATCGACGCCGCGTTCGCGCAGGACGTCCTCGGTCGTGGCCGCAACCGAGAAGGGCGTGTCGTGCACGGTTTCCTCGCGTTTCATGGCCGTGACTGTGACCTCCTCCGACGCTCCCAGCTCGAGAGCGAAGTCGGCGTTGACCGTCGAGCCGTCGGCCACCCGCTGGTCCTTCGTAATCACCTTGCGGAAGCCCTGGACATCGGCAGTTACGGTGTAGACGCCCGGCGGGACATCGGCCTCGTAGACGCCGTTCGAGGCGGACCGGACGATCCGTGTCGTCCCGGTCTCCTGGTTCGTGATCGCGATCGCGGCGCCGGAGACCGGCGCGCCGTTCGCATCGCGGACGGTGCCGGTAATCCTTGCCGACGCCTGGGCGGACGCCCATGTGGCCGAAAGGGTGATGAGCAGGGCGCAGACCAGGGTGGCAGTACGTGTCAGGTGCATCTGACCTCCTCGCTGAATCGCGACCAATAATCTCGTAAAGCGGCGGGTTCCTGCGATCTTCATAAGGCGGGCGTGGGCGTTTGTCAATGCGAAAGGCACGCTGTGCCTTGCACGGGCCTTCGAGGGCGCCTGCCCGACCGGGGTAGGAGAGCTCGCCTGGAGCGGCCTCGGCTCGGGATCTCGACGTTGAACCTGGGTAGTAGAGCTTAAGGAGACGCCTTCGAAACAGTCATGACACCCGGCGTTGGCGGTCCGATGACCATCAGAGCCCGTCGTATTTCGAGTATCCCCGCTCGGCCCAGTAGTCGTCCGGTTCGTCGGCACTGTACTCGATCGAGGTGATCGCCTTGATGTTCTTCAATCCCAGCTTCATCGGCGCCAGAAGCCGCAAAGGCGCGCCATGCTCGACCGGAAGCGGCCGGCCGTCCTTGTGCGTGGCGAGGAGCGCCTGCGGATGGCGTGCCGTCGACAGATCGATCGACACGTAATAGGGGTCCGATTCCCCCTCACCGTCCAGGTTGACGCCGGACTCGATCGCCGCCCACTTTGCATCCGGCGCAGGCGGATACGCCGCAAGGAAGTCCGCGAACCGGAGACCGCCCCACCAGGCCACGGCGCTCCAACCTTCCACGCACACGAGGCGCGTGATCTGGTCGTGAAGTTGGAAGCGACCGAGGAGATCGTCGATCGCGAGAGTTTCCGTCTTCCCGGAGGCGAGCCCGGAGAGCGTCAGTTTCCAGCCGGGGATGTAGTCCGGCTCTGGTGTCGCGCCGTTGTAGTTGTTCCGAAGGGGCGTGAGGTCTCCGCGGTCATACGTGCGGACGGTGCGCGTCGGAGAGTAGAGCGCCTCCGCCACGTCGTCGTCGAACGTCAGCGCCCGGTCGAGAAACTTCTCGCGTCGGTTGTCGGTCAGTCCGAGCCGGGCGTCGAGTGTGTCGAGGGCGTGGTGCGCCCTGGCGGGGAGCCACGCCTGCCGCGCGTGGTCCGGCATGAGCCACCAGAAGCCGGCCGCCGCTGCTGCCGCTCCCGCCCCGAAGAGCAGGAAGTCGCGACGCGAGCGCCTCTTCAGCGTCCGATCCGAGACGGGGATGGGATACGGCGTTGGTTCCCGGAACCGGTGAAAGACTTTGTCACGCCTCGCCATGGCCACTCCCTCCGATCCTCTTCGACCAGCCCGTGATCATCGAGCGAAAGGTGTCCCAGCCGTCGACGATGACGAGGATCACGTGCGGAACGACGAACGCCGCGAAGACGATCATCACCCAGAAGTGCACGATCCGCGCTCCGTTGTAGTTGATGAATAGACGCTCGAGCCACGGCAGCTCCGTCGGCTTGTGCATCGCCCAGCCGGAGAGAATCGCGAGCCCGCCGAAGACGGGCATCGAGAAGTAGGACACCCGCTGCAGCGCGTTGTACTTCGTGGTCACGGGCGGATGCGGCCAGGGCCGCCGCAGAAGCTTTGCGGGAACGACGCCCGCGTAATATCGAATCATTGCCAGCACTCCTCCGGCGTCCGATGGGCGCGGCAACAGAGCTTTGTAACCACCCCCCGCGAGCAGACCGGCGAGATAGAGAGTTCCGTTCGCGATGAACAGATACACGAAGAACCAGTGCAGGCGAAGCGCCAACGCGAGCTGTCCCGTGCCGATCCCGAGGTGGTCGTACAGCCACGTGGGAGGAGTGGCGTAGCCCTTCAACCCGGGGACGTGCCGGACGAGCCAGGTCGAGAGATCCTCGACGTAGTCCGTGCTGCCGGTCACCGAGTTGGGCGCATGGAGGTACACGGGGGATGCCCAGTAGATCCCGAGACCGGAGACGATCAGGCCAAGGAGCAACGGCACGTTCAGCCAGTGGGTGATTCGGACGAGGGCGTGGTGCTTGGGAACGATCCGCGTCGTCGGAACCGCCGATCTCGGAGCGGGTGCCGTCACCCCCCTGCTGCTCATCGGTGAACCATATTCGGATTGAGATGCGGAAGACCGCAGGAACGTGTCACAAAAGAGTCACTTTTTCATCTCGGCTTCGGCATGGGTACTCGTGACAGAGTCCAGACGACGAGCAGCTCGAGTCGGGCACATGGTTGCGGTATGGCCCCGGGGTCACGAACGATCACGAGTCGATCACGTTTCGATCACGGAATGCTCTCGGCGGCGTCGGAAATCGCCCCTCTGATGGTCGACCTTGCGACTGCGGCTACAGACGAAACTCTATCCTGCTGGTGGTCGTTCCCCGCGGCACGTCAGTTGCACGGCTCTCGGGATGCAGCATCATCAAATGACGTTATCGAGGTCGCCTCAAGAGAGCACTGATAGAAGGGGAGGGCGAATGGGCAAATGGCTCAGCCAACCGCATCGCCGTGGCGTCGACCCTTGCGCCGGGCCGCGGCGCCACCGCTCCCCATCCGTTTTACGTGGCCGATCGCAAGAAGCGCGCGGAGGTGGTCGAGTTTCTGAAGGGCCTCGACACGGGCAATCCTGTGCGGAGGTGACCGCCGCGTGGTGGTCGGGATAAGAGTGATGTCTTCTCGATCAGAGAACCTGATTGCGGCTTCGCTGCCCCCGGATTCTCGATGTTGAGCAAGGGATCTCGGAATCTCTGACCCGATCCAGCTTTCTGACGGTCAGGGTTCGATGCTCAGCGCTCGAGCGGGCCGTGATCTAACCAGATCTTGCGGCCGTGACTAAAAAGTGATGAGCGGCTAAGGGGCAATTCGGTGACTTGCGGAATGGAACTTGCTCAAGTCCGATCCGACAAGGGATTCACCACCAGTCCGGTTTCCACACTACGAGGAGGTCCATTTCATGCGTTGCTCTAAGACCAGTGTCTTTCCATTCCTGATTTCACTCGCACTTCTCGCGTTCGGACTGTGTGAGACGGCTAGGGCGGCCGATTTTTCGGGCGCCGTCTACACGATGACGAACGCCGGTGACGCAAATGCCGTCATCGCCTACGCTCGCGCCGCGGACGGAACCCTGACGCCCAACGGAACTTATGCTACCGGCGGCAGCGGTACCGGCATGCCGCGGCTCGGCTCGCAAGGGTCTGTCGTGCTCACGGAGGACCATCTCTGGCTGCTGGTTACGAACGCTGGAAGCGACGACCTCTCGGTGTTCGCCGTCGGCTCGGACGGAACGCTGACCCTGACGGACCGCGAACCCTCGAACGGCGATCGCCCTGAGAGCGTCACGGTCGACGGCCACCTCGTGTACGTCTTGAACACCGGCCCTCCGAGCAACATCTCCGGCTTCACACTGGACGCCGGCGGGCATCTGACGCCGTTACCCGGCACGCGACGGCTCCTGAGTCAGCCGGATGCCCTGCCCGCGCAGGTGCAATTCAGCCCGAATGGAGACACGCTGGTGGTGACCGAGCGCAATACCGGACGGATCGATACGTTTCGAGTCTCGCACTCCGGCCGCCCCAGCGGCGTCATGCCTCACCCGGGCAGCGGCATCGGACCGTTCGGTTTCGCCTTTCGCTCGGACGGAGTCTTCGTCGTGACAGAGTCGTTCGACGGTGTCCCGGGCCTCGCTGCGGCCTCCTCCTACTCGCTGGCCGCTCCTCATCGATTCCGCTTGATCAGTGCCACCGTTTCCGACACCCAGACGGACGTCTGTTGGACCGTAATCACGAAAGACGAGAAATACGCATACATCACGAACAACGGCAGTGGCACGATCTCGAGCTATTCGATCGCGGCCGACGGCAGCATCACACTGCTGAATCCGGTTGCGGCCGTCACGGGCACCGAAGGTGGCTTCGGCACACGTGACGCCGCACTGGACGCCAGCGGCACCTTCCTCTACGCGATC
>JBBQKV010000122.1:0-7471 GCA_038327245.1 Acidobacteriota bacterium | reverse complement strand
GATCTACGACGTCGGCGAGACCGAAGGAGTCTCCTGGATCGCGATGGAGTGGGTCTCGGACATCGCTAATTCGATCCGGTCGAGTCGCTCGTTCGGCGAGACAAACCCTTCCGCAACCGTGCGGATGTCCGATCGCAGACTCTCGCCCACGACGTCGAAATGCCGTTTGATGTCTTCCGCTGTCTCACGATCCATTCGTCCTCGTGTCGGTCGAGCCTGGCACCGCAGCTGATCAGTCGTCGCGGACGTCCTCGAGGAAACCCCTCAGCCTGACCCTCTCGCGTCTCGCGCCGAAAAGGGACAGACCCCCTCTTCTTCGTCTACAGGCTCGAGACACGTCGAGTTAGACGAAAATAGATCTGTCCCGCTTTTTACTTTTTACGAGCTCTCGGGCGAGACTTCAGGGCAGGATCGTGAAGCGGCGGATTCCTCGGGGACGGTAAACCTCGAAGTCTCTCCGGTCGATCGTGAAGACACGCGAGACCCTTTCTCGCTCCGCGGCCCGAACCAGGGCAGCGTCCGCGAGATCCATCGGGAAGTCGCGGTACTTCCGCATGAGCTCGCGCATTCTCGGGACGTCCCCGGCGTCCAACGACAGGATCTTGACGGCTTCTCTTTCGAGGAGCCGCCAGAGTGCGTCCTGCGCTTCCGCAGAGAAGTCGAGCAGGTACATGGCTTCCGTAATCACGGGCCAGACGGTGACGAGCGGCTCCCGGATTCGTTCGAGCGCGTCCCGGCACGAAGCGTGATGGCGGTCGTCCGCGTGGATCAAGGCCACGAGCGGCCCCGCGTCGACGAGGATCAGGAGCGCTTCCGCCGGCGATCGAGGAGGAGCCTCCGGAACCGTTCGCCCGTCCGTTCCGAGAGATCGGGAGGGCCGCCGCGTACGGATCCGATGACTCCCCGGAAGGCATCATGCGGAGGCTTGACGGTCCGCGATCGGGGCCGCCTGCGGGCCGCCAACCTCACTGCCTCTCGAATGATCTCGGACTTTGTCGATCCCCGCTCACGCGCGAGGTTCTCCAGAAGTCACTCGGTCTCGGCATCCATTCGAACACTCATCGTCATTCCAATCTCCGTAATACAGAGTGTATTACAAGACGCCGGCGGCGGCCGACGGTTCTTCTGGCGTGCTTGGAGTCCTGGGCCGCGCCTGCCGAATCGAACGAGCTTTGCAGGCCTGCTCGCTTCCGAAGGCAAGGATGAGGAATCAGCGCTCGGCCAGGTCCCGCCGAGTGAGCTCGGAAATAGGGGCGTTCCCCTTTTCGACCCTGAATCTTCGGCCCTAATCGCCGAAGGTCATCCGGGCGAGTTCTTCCCTGACCCGCTTTTGTTCGGAGACGTTCTCGGTCTGCGCCAGCCGGCGGCGAGCTCGAAGAACGTTCTCTTCTCCCGCTCAGGACGACGGTTGTCGTTTCTTCGCTGGCCGCGCGAGGCGCCGGACTTCCCCAGTAGAGAATCCCCCCTTGGTCTTCCAGGCAGCTCGGGATCGAGCAATCATCCGGAGAAACTGGCGGTTCGAGCCGAGAGAAAGGGTTTCCAGATCGGCATTGGTCACCCGAACGAGGGCGGCGACCGGATCCCCTTTGACCGTGAAGATGACGGGACCCTTCTTCGCATGGCCGACGTACGTGGCGACCGATCCGCCTGCGTTTCGGAGCTCCAGCGTCTTCACCGGTTGATGACCGCCTTTCCGATCCGAACGGCGTTTCGTTCCTTGACGCCCACGGCGACGACCACGACGACGGGTTCCGGCTCGATGACGACGTCGAAGTATACGCGGAGGTCACCGAGCCGCAGCTCCCATGGCGCGAGCGGATTCAGGCGCATGGGCTTGCGGTTCCGGGTCTCGACCATCGGATCCACCGCGAGATATCTCGCTGCACCATCGAGCACGATCGACTGCTGTCTTGCGGTCAAGGCTTTCAGATGCCCGACCGTGGCGGGGGCGTACTCGATCCGAAATTGCATCCAGATACCTGCTCAATAACTCTTGTCGCAGGGAGAGCGCAGCGTCTGGTTCGACGAGCGCAACGGCGGTAGCCCGGCCTCGCGCATAATCGCCGCTTTCCGACGGGGGTTCTCGATGGCGATCGTGCGGCGTCTGCTTCCGCTTCTGCTCGTCTGCGCCGGCGTCGGCGTCGCGGGTCCGGCCGCGGCTCAGCCCGTCAATCCAATTCTCTTCGCCGGCATGCGCTGGCGTCTCGTGGGCCCGTTCCGCGGCGGGCGCACGCTGACGGCCACCGGCGTGCCGGGACGGCCGAACCTCTTCTACTTCGGCGCCGTCGGCGGCGGAGTCTGGAAGAGCGAGAACGCCGGCCGCACGTGGGATCCGATCTTCGACTCGCAGCCGATCGCTTCGATCGGTGCGATTGCGGTCGCCCCGTCGGACCCGAACGTGATCTACGTCGGTTCGGGCGAGGCCGACTTGCGCTCGGACATCTCGTACGGGAACGGGATGTACAAGTCGGTCGACGCGGGGAAGACCTGGGCGCACATCGGCCTGACGGACACGCGCCAGATCGGCCGGATCGCAGTCGATGCCCGCGACCCGAACCTCGTCTTCGTGGCCGCGCTCGGGCACGCGTACGGCCCGAACAAAGAGCGCGGCGTCTTCCGCTCGAAAGACGGAGGGAAGACCTGGAAAGCAGTGCTCTTCAAGGACGAGAACACGGGTGCGATCGACCTCGCCTTCGACCCGGGCAACAACCGGACGATTCTGGCCGCTCTCTGGCAGACGCGCCGTCCGCCGTGGAACGTCTATCCGCCCTCCAACGGCCCGGGCAGCGGTCTCTATCGCTCGGAGGACGGCGGCGATACGTGGAAGCCGGTGACCAGCGGTAGCGGTTTTCCCTCCGAGAAGCTCGGCCGCATCCGCCTCGCCTTCGCGCCCTCCGATCCCCGCCGCGTCTACGCCATCGTGGACGCCGACGCCAAAGAGGGCGGCCTCTACGTCTCGCAAGACCGGGGAGTGACCTGGAAGCGGGCGAGCTCCGACCGGCGCATCTGGGATCGCGGCTGGTACTTCGCCGGCGTGACGGTCGATCCGCAGAACGCCGACATCGTCTACGCCTGCGACGTCGCCCTCTACCGCTCGACCGACGGCGGCAAGACTTTCCTGCCGTTCAAGGGCGCTCCGGGCGGAGACGACTACCACCGTCTGTGGATCGATCCGGCCGACTCGCGCCGCATGATCGTCGCGAGCGATCAGGGCGCGGTCGTCACCGTCGACGGCGGCCGGACGTGGAGCTCCTGGTACAACCAGCCGACCGGCCAGTTCTACCACGTCGCGACCGATGATCAGTTCCCGTACTGGATCTACGGCGCGCAGCAGGACAGCGGCGCGGCGGCGACGCCCTCGCAGACGGACTACCTCTCGATCCTGGAGCGGGATTGGAGGGAGATCGCCGTGGGAGGGGAGAACGATTCCATCGCTCCCGATCCCCGGGATCCCAACGTCCTCTGGGGCGGAAGGGTGACGCGCTTCGACCGCCGGACTCTCCAGGAACAGGACGTGGATCCCACGCTGGCGTTCCCCGGCGGCGACCCGTACCGGAGCGAGTGGACGCTGCCTCTCGCAATCTCGCCGCGCGAGGCGCCCTCCAGGGCGATCTATTTCGCCAACCAGTTCCTGTTCAAGACGGTCGACGACGGCCGGCATTGGGAAAAGCGGAGCCCGGACCTGACGCGCGAAAACCCCGGCGTGCCCGGCACTCTCGATGCCGTGACCGCCGTGGACTCCGCCGTGAAGGGCCCGCGCCGCGGGGTCATCTACGCGATCGCGCTTTCCCCGCTCGCCGGATCCGTCGGGCGCATCTGGTGCGGCACGGACGACGGTCTGATCTGGCTCTCGCGCGACGACGGCCAGACCTGGAAGAACGTCACGCCGAAAGACCTTACCGCCTGGTCGAAGGTCGCGATCATCGAGGCTTCGCACTTCGACGCCGAGACGGCTTACGCGGCGATCGACCGGCACCGGCTGGATAACCTGACCCCATTCATCCTTCGCACGCGCGACGGCGGAAAGACCTGGTCGCCGATCGCTCGCGGGATTCCGAACGGCAGCTTCGTCAACGTCGTGCGCGAGGATCCGGTCCGCCGCGGCCTGCTTTACGCGGGAACCGAGACCGGCGTCTTCGTCTCATTTGACGAGGGCGACCACTGGCAGCCGCTCCAGTTGAACCTGCCCACTTGCTCGATCCGCGACATCGACGTCCGGCACGGCGACCTCGTCGTGGCCACGCACGGCCGGTCGTTCTGGGTCCTCGACGATGTCTCGCCTCTGCGCCAGATCGACGCGAACACCGCGGCGTCGGATCTCGTGCTTTTCGCGCCGCGGCCGGCCGTCCGCCTGCACCCGGCGCCCTTCCAGGGCACGCCCGAGCCCAGGGACGAGCCGATGGGGGAGAACCCGCCCCGCGGAGCGATCCTCGGCTACTTCCTGAAGACGCCCGCTTCCGGTCCGCTCTCTCTCGAAATCCTTGACGCGAGCGGCGCAATCGTCCGCCGCTACACGAGCGACGCCAGGCCGACGCCGCCCGACCTGCAGCGCATCCCGCTCACGCCCGACTGGGTGCCCGTGCTCGAGCCGCCGTCCGCGACAGCCGGCATGCATCGCTTCGTGTGGGACCTTCACGACGCGCTGCCGGACGAGCTCGTGAGTCCGACATCCAGTCGGAGCGCCGGCCCCTGGGCTCCTCCCGGCCAATATGTGGTCCGCTTGACCGCCGCCGGAAAGACCGCGACGCAGCCGCTTCACGTCGTCCGAGACCCGCGGCTGCCGTCCTCCGTCACGGACCAGGACCTGGTCCGCCAGCACGAGATCTCCCGCGACATCCAGGCCGAGCGAATTCGGGTCGCGGTCGGACTGCGCCAGGCCGACGCCCTGAGAAAGCAAATCGCGGCCCGACGTCAGCCCGGCCGGGCCGGCGCCGACGCGGCCCTCGATGCTCTCTCTGCGGCGGTCGACCGCGCGGCCGGCCCTCCCGTTCTTACGCCCGGCGAAGAGTTCTTCAACACCGAGGAGGCCGATCCGACGAGCCTGCGCCGTCTCGCGGTCTCTCTATCGGGACTGCAGTCCGCCGTCGAGAGCGCCGACGCCGCTCCGACTCCCGACGCCATCACCGGCTTCGAGCAACGCCACAAGATGGTCACTGAAGGTTTCGCCCGCTGGAGGGATGTCCTCGCCCACGACCTCCCGAAGGCCAACCAGTCTCTCGAGGCCGCCGGGCTGCCGCCGCTGAAAACGGAGTGATCACCGCGCCTGGCCGGAGAGAGTGAGCGTTACTCCTCCTTCGCCGCCTTCTCGAGGGTCTCGATGTCGAGCTTGGTCATTTTCATCAATGCCGCCATGACTTTTTCGGATTTCCGCGGGTCCCTGCCCAGGAGCTCGTTCAGCGTGGCCGGCACGACCTGCCAGGAGAGGCCGTACTTGTCCTTGAGCCAGCCGCACGGTCCCGGCTCGCCGCCGCCCGCCGTGAGCTTCGCCCAGAGTTCGTCGATCTCTTTCTGCGTCTTGCAATTCACGACGAACGAAATGGCTTCGCTGAACTTGAACTGCGGGCCGCCGTTCAGCGCGACGAACTCCTGGCCCTCGATCTCGAACGAAACCGTCATGGCCGAACCCTTCGGTCTGCCGGACGCCTCTGCACCCGCGTCTCCATAGCGGCTGATCGTTTTGATCTTCGAGTTCTCGAAGATCGAGGTGTAGAAGCGTGCGGCTTCCTCGGCCTGGTTGTCGAACCAGAGCATGGGGGTGATCTTCTGCATAACGTTTCCTCCTGTCGCGGCGCGCTTGGATCGGCGCCGCCATTTCCGAAAGAACGAAATCTGTCACGGTTTCCGGCTGTGAGTGACCTCACCGAAGCTCGGAAAACGGGACAGCGCCGTTTTTCGTTGAGAAGATAGATCCGTCTTTCTTATGAAGCTGCCCTTCGATCCGCCGCTCGCCCCCATGCTGTCGAAAGCGGCGGACGCGCTGCCGGCCGGTCAAGGATGGCTCTTCGAGCCGAAGTGGGACGGGTTCCGGACGCTCGTTTTTCGGGACGGCGGCGAGATTCTGCTCCAGAGCCGCGACGAGAAGCCCATGAACCGCTACTTCCCGGAGCTCGTCGAGCCGCTCGCCGCCGCGCTGCCGGAACGCTGCGTCCTCGACGGCGAGATCGTGATTGCCGGCGCCGCGGGGCTCGACTTCGAGGCGCTTCTCCTCCGAATCCACCCGGCCGAGTCGCGCGTGAAGCTCCTCGCGTCGCACACGCCGGCGTCCTACGTCGCGTGGGATCTGCTGGCGATTGGTGACGAGGATCTCCGCACCACGCCGCTGGCGGAGCGCCGACAACGGCTCGAACAGGCGCTGACGGGCGGGACTGGACCCGTCGCGCCGGTGCACCTCTCGCCGGCGACGCGCGATCGTGCGCTCGCGGAGGACTGGTTCCGCCGCTTCGAGGGGGCCGGCTTGGACGGTGTCATGGCAAAGCGTCTCGACGAGCCGTACCTGGCGGGCGAGCGGACGATGATCAAGGTCAAGCATCGGAGGACCGCGGACTGCGTCGTCGCCGGATTCCGGTGGCACAAGAACGGTGCGGGCACGATGGTCGGCTCGCTCCTGCTCGGGCTCTACGACGAGAAGGGGACGCTCCACCACGTCGGCGTCACCGCGGCGTTCACGACGGCCGTGCGCAAGCAGCTCGTCGAGGACCTGGCGCCACTCCGTGAGAACGCGCTCGACGGTCATCCCTGGCGCGAGTGGGCCGCGGCGCAGGACGGCGCGAACGAGAAAGGACAGCGCCTGCCGGGCGCGACGAGCCGTTGGAACCGAGGCAAGGACCTGTCCTGGGTCGCGCTCCGGCCTGAGCGCGTCTGCGAGGTCGCCTATGACCACATGCAGGGCGACCGCTTCCGCCACGCCGCGCAATTCGTGCGCTGGCGTCCGGACAAGGGCCCGCGGGACTGCCGCTACGACCAGCTCGAGGTCACGCCGGCCTACGAGCTGGAGCGCGTCTTCGGTCTGTCTCAGCGATAAGCGTTTTTGCGATGGCCGACGCGAAAGACCACGACGACGAGCTCCGCGTCTCCGACGGAATAGACGATGCGATAGTGACCGACGCGAATGCGGTAGCGGTCGGCCTCACCCGAGAGCTTCTCGCAACCGGTCGGACGCGGATCAGCGGCCAGCCCGCGAATCCTGGCGACAAGGCGGACACGGTCTTTTTTCTGGTCCACGGCTTCGATTTCTTTGGCCGCGGAGCGTTTGATGACGACTCTATAGCTTGCCACGCCGCCGCAGAGCTTTGACGAACTGTTCGAAGTCCAGATTCGGCTCCCGCGCGCGCTCGTCGAACGCCGCCAGGTCCTCGGCGTCCTCGGCCAGAGTGGCCTTTGCTGCATCGTTGACCAGATCGGAGATCGATCTGTCCGAAGCCGCCGCCTTGAGTCGCAGGGCGCGGTGAATGTCGGGTTCGAAGTAGATGGT
>JBBQKV010000121.1:0-7578 GCA_038327245.1 Acidobacteriota bacterium | reverse complement strand
GTGTCGATGAGGCTCCGCACCCACTCGGACGCCCGGGTGCCCGTGAAGGCCGATTCGCGCAGGGACTCCGCGACCCGCCGGATCTCCGGCGCGAGGGCCGGAGCGGGCGTGGCCGGCGTTGCCCCCCGCAGGAGGCCGGCGATGGAAGCGGCGCAGCCGGCGGAAAGCGCGAGGGCGAGGGTTTTTCTCAAAGCGGCACCTCCGGATCGTCCGGCCGCGAATCGTACCAAGGGCGGCAAGGGCGTCTAGAATTCGGGGGTCGTGGCCACAGAGAAGACCGCCGATTCCGCCGACGAGCTCGTCGCCGAGTTCGGCGACAACGCGAGCTACGTCGCCGACCTGCTGTCCCGGTATCGCCAGAACCCGGACGCGGTCGACGAGGAGTGGCGGCAGTATTTCCGGGAAAGGCTGGGAGAACCGGCGCCGGCCCCTCCCGCGGCGGCCTCGGTGCCGGCGCGGCCGGACGCCGTCCCGAAGCCGTCGCCGGTTCGCGATCGCGGCGGGGAAACCCTGCCGCTGCGCGGCGGCGCCCTGCGGATCGCCGAGAACATGGAGGCGTCTCTCGCGGTTCCGACCGCGACGTCGGAGCGGCAGATCCCGATCAAGCTCGCCGACGAGAACCGGCGGCTGGTCAACGACGCCCGCGCCGCCAACGACGAGCCGAAGATCTCGTTCACGCAGTTGATCGCGTGGGCGATCGTCCAGGCGCTCGAGAGCTACCCGCGGCTGAACGACGCCTACGACGTGTCGGCCGAAGGTCCGGTCCGCGTGAAGCGGGACGAGATCCGGTTCGGGCTCGCCGTCGACGTCGAGAAGTCGGACGGCTCGCGCACCCTCCTCGTCCCGAACATCAAGAACGTCGAGAAAATGACGTTCGCGGAGTTCTCCGCCGCCGCGGACGACGTGGTTTCGCGCGCGCGCCGGGGGAAGCTGACGGTCGCGGACTTCGAGGGGACGACGATCTCCCTGACCAACCCCGGCACGCTCGGCACGACGGCTTCCGTGCCGCGCCTCATGCCGGGGCAGGGCCTGATCGTCGCCACCGGAGCGATCGGATATCCCGCGGAGTTCGCGGCAATGGCGCCGGAAACCCTCTCGCACCTGGCGGTCAGCAAGGCGGTCACGTTCACGTCCACCTACGACCACCGCATCATCCAGGGCGCGGAGTCGGGCGCGTTCCTCGCGCGGATCGAGGAGCTCCTGCTCGGGAAGGACGGCTTCTACGAGTCGGTCTTCGCGGACCTCCGGGTTCCCCACGAGCCGCTCCACTGGGCGGTGGACCGGAACCCCGTGTTCGGCCGGCGCGAGGAGATCGAAAAGCAGGCGCGGGTGCTCGAGCTCATCAACGCGTACCGCGTCCGTGGACACCTGATCGCCGACGTGGACCCGCTGCGCATGGTGCCCGTGCACCGCCATCCGGAGCTCGACCTCGAAACGTACGGCCTGACGATCTGGGACCTCGACCGGGAGTTCTGGACCGGAGGGTTGAAGGGCGGCGAGCACATGCCGCTGCGCGACATCATCGGCGTGATGCGCCGCGTCTACTGCGGCAAGGTGGGCATCGAGTACCGCTTCATCTCCAACCCGGTCGAGAAGGAGTGGCTCCGGCAACGCATTGGAGCGGCTCCCGAGCCGCCTCCTCGCGAGGTCCGTCGCCGGATCTTCGAGAAGCTCCTCGCGGCGGAGACGTTCGAGCAGTTCCTCGGAACGAAATACCTCGGACAGCGCCGTTACTCGATCGAGGGTTGCGAGACCGCGGTGGCGCTCCTCGACCAGCTCCTCGAGGGGGCGGGGGAGCGGGGCATCGAGGAGGTCGCGATCGGCCTCACGCACCGCGGGAGGCTGAACATCCTCGCGAACGTCGTGGGCAACGCAACCGAGCGGATCTTCGCGGGCTTCGAGGGCACGGTGCACCCGGATTTCCCGGCCGACGAGGGAGACGTCAAGTACCACCAGGGCGCGCACGGCACGCACGAGACCTCGACCGGCCGGAAGGTCGAGATCACGGTTCCCGCCAACCCGTCGCACCTCGAGGCGGTCGACCCGGTCGTCGAGGGCATGGTCCGCGCGAAGGAGGACCGGCGGGGCCACGGGCCCGAAGCGTGGGAGCGCGTGCTCGCGGTCATTCTCCATGGAGACGCGGCATTCGCGGGCCAGGGGATGGTGGCCGAGGTCTTCAACCTGGCTCAGCTGCGCGGCTACCGCACCGGCGGCACGGTCCACCTGATCGTCAACAACCAGATCGGCTTCACGACGCCTCCGGCCGCCGGGAGATCGTCGCTCTACTCGACGGACGTGGCGAAGATCAACCAGGTCCCGATCTTCCACGTCAACGCCGACGCCCCCGAGGCCGCCTGGCGGGTCCTCCAGATCGCTCTCGACTACCGGCAGGAGTTCCACAAGGACGTCGTCATCGACCTGATCGGCTTCCGCCTGCACGGCCACAACGAGGGGGACGAACCGACCTACACGCAGCCGCTCATGTACCGACGCATCCAGGAGCATCCGGGCGTGCGGTCCCTGTACGCGAAGAAGCTCGTGAAGGAAGGTGTGCTGTCCGCCGAGGAGGCCGTGGGTCTCGAGGAGCGCCAGAAGGCGACCTACGAGAAGGCGCTGGCGGCCGCGAAGGAAATCGCGAGCCGCGCGAAGACCGAACCGGCGGCGCCTCCGGGGCCCGCGGTCCGTGTCCCGAGTCCGGAGGTGGTCACGGCCGTCACCGCGGAGACGCTCTCCCGCATCGGCCGCGTGCTGACGACCGTGCCCGCGGGGTTCCACCTGAACCCCAAGATGGTTTCGCAGCTCGCCCGGCGCGCAAAGATGGCGGAGGGAGCGCAGCTTCTCGACTGGTCCACCGCGGAAGCGCTCGCGTTCGGCTCGCTGCTCCTCGAGGGCACGCCCATCCGCCTGAGCGGCCAGGACACCAGCCGCGGAACGTTCTCGCAGAGGCACATCGTCTTTCACGACACCGCGACCGGGGAGACCTGGACGCCGCTCTCGGATCTCGACCCCGCGCAGGCCGCCCTCGCGGTCTACGACAGCCCGCTTTCGGAAGTGAGCGTGCTCGGCTTCGAGTACGGGTACAGCGTGGAGGCTCCGGAGACGCTGGTCCTCTGGGAGGCGCAGTACGGCGACTTTGCCAACGGCGCGCAGGTCGTGGTCGATCAATTCGTCTCGTCCGCCGAGGACAAGTGGCGGGAGGTATCCCGCCTGGGGCTGCTCCTGCCGCACGGCTACGAGGGACAGGGCCCCGAGCACTCGAGCGCCCGGATCGAGCGCTACCTGCAGCTGTGCGCCGAGGACAACCTGCAGGTGTGCAACGTGACCACGCCCGGGCAGTACTTCCACCTCCTCCGCCGTCAGATGCGCCGGCCGCACGGCAAGCCGCTGGTGCTCTTCACACCGAAGAGCCTCCTGCGGTTCCCGGCGTCCTTCTCGGACCTGGAAGAACTGGCGAGCGGGAAATTCCAGACCGTGATCGACGACGGCGTTCCGGATCGCGGCGCGATCTCGCGCGTCCTCCTCTGCAGCGGAAAGGTGTTCTACGACCTCACCGCGGCGCGCGAAGAGAAGAAGGTCTCGAACGTCGCGATCGTGCGCGTCGAGCAGCTCTACCCGTTCCCGGGCGAAGTGCTGCGGAGCACGCTCGCGAGCTATCCCTCGGCAAAGGAAGTGGTCTGGGTGCAGGAGGAATCGAAGAACATGGGCGCCTGGAGCTTCGTTTCGCCGTTACTGGAAGAGGTCCTTCCGCCGGGAGCCGAGCTGCGCTACGCCGGCCGCGCGCCGTCGGCCGCGGTCGCGACCGGCAACGCCGGCGTGCACAAGCGGGAGCTGGCGGCGCTGATCGAGGAGGCGTTGGGGATCTGATAACCCGCCCACTTGTGCCGAACGCCGAAAAAAGAGGGCTTGACACGGTTATCTGGTTTTCCTAGCCTGCGATCCTCGATCCAATCAACGGGCTTTCCGGACGTCCCTTTCCCTGGCGGGCCCCTCGAAACGATCGCGGGTGAGGGGGCTCGATGAGGCGAAGGTCGCTCGTCGTTTTGTTTCTCTTCTCGATCGCCACGGTCGTCTTGGCGCAACACGGCCCGGACGATGATCCCGACTCGGCGCCCGGCTACGTCAACAACGTCTTTCACTCCACCAGCGTCGATTCGATCAACCTCTACAACGGACAGCTCACGGTTCCGATCCCCCTGGGGCCTTTGTATCCGATCGGTCCGAACCTGAAGTTCCAGGCGCAGCTCTCGTACAACTCGCGAGTCTCCGAGTGGGGGAAGCCCGGTTTTCAGGGAACGGACTTCTATCACCCGCTCGTCGGAAATCCGGCTCTCGGCATTGGGTGGAACTTCCAGCTAGGGAAAATCGGCTGGTGCGGGACCCCTGGGATTTGCTTCTTCCGATCGGATGGCGCGGAAGTCAGTTTCGCGCAAACAGACCCGGTAAATCCGGCCTATTTGAGAACCCGGGACGCCAGTCGGTATCGACTCTATGCGCCGAACGGGCTCAACAGCCAACCGGAGTTGTGGGACGAGGATGGCAACCATTACGTGTTCGGCCATCAAGTCACTGGCTTCGACGACGATCCGAACAACTACATTCACGACTTCGGGCGGGGGCGAAATGGCTGGTATTTGACGTCTCTCTCGGATCCATTCGGAAACACGATGACCGTCCAGTACTACGTTGGCATCGCAACACCGTACTGGGCCTATGACCCTTCCGCGTGCACCGTCATGCAGATGCAGGCACCTCCGACCGGCGTCAACACGTGGATCCCTCACTACATCAACCTCCCGACCGGCCAGGTTTCAGTGAACCTCGACGGTGGTGGGAGGATCAGCTCGTTCACCTTTCCGGTGCATGCGAACGGATCCTCGACGACGCGGACCTGGACGTTGACCTACAAGTCAGGAGGAGAGGTCTACGGTCGCTATTGCGGGGGCGGGGTCTTCAACGTGCATCTGGAACAGATCACCGCCCTCCAGCCGCCGGAGATCGGCTCGTCTTACCAATTTGGCTACTCGAACTGCGGCGCCGCAGGTCTGCTCACCCAGCTCGTCCTGCCGACCGGGGCGACGATCGACTATCTGTATGAGACCTACTCCTTCTACCATAGCCGGCCCGCGCGTCTTGGCAGCTGCTCGGCGATAAGCCCGCCGAGCACGGCGCCAGTGGAGGCGTCAGGTTTGCCATTCTGTGGCAGTGGCCCGGCCGGTCCCGACGTGCCGCTGATCCCCCCCGACCCAGGCGATTGCACGGATGAAGCACGTTACGAGGACAAGGAGACTGGCATCGTCCGACGGACCGAAACCGTCAACGGAAACGCCGCCGTCAGCGACTACACGCAGTATGCCTTTCCTTTCGGGGAGCAAGGCTCGTACAGCTCGCAGAGGGGTTCGCAGACCTTGACGATCGTCTTGCAGCCAGCGGATGTCAACGGAAAACGCCGGGCAAAGTCGATCCTTTTCTGGGCCTCTCCGAAGACGTCCACCACGTACGCCTACGGAAGCCGCACGGGTACTGACGTCCGGGAAGCGATCTACGAAGTCGATCCGAATCCGCAGACCGTCGTCAACCTGCCCGCCTGCGGGGGCGCGAACGACTATCCGTTCTGCCCGAATCATGCCTTGCGGGTCACGCACCGAACGTACGAGTACGACGACATGACCGCCGAAAGGTACAACCGCCGGCTTCTGACAGAGACGACGTACCATCAGGCGACGGCGTCTAACGGGAGCTGCTCGGCCTGCAAATATCACGCGGTGAGCTATTCGCAGAGCGCCGGGAAGAACTGGGACCTGACGAACAACCGTCACTTCAACGTGGAGACCCACTCGGGAAGCCTCGGAAACGACGGCCGGACGATCACGACCAATTGGCTGCAGATCGGGTCGGCCTGGCTCCCGAACCTCTTTGATCGGCAGACGACTACCGAGGGGTCTTCGACTCTCGATCGCTATTTCGAGTTCGTGCCGACGACGGGATTCCTGAAAGGGACCTTCATCCACGACGCCACACGCGCGCGGATCTTCCTGACCTGCCGGTATCCGAATGCGAACGGCACTCCGAGTCAGGACTTCTCCGCGACGTACCCCGGCTATCCGTCACCGCCCGCTACGAACTCGTGCTCGGCCGCCTACCCGACGCCCCCGGCGCTTACGGCGAACGGCGACGCCTTCGGCAAGATCTACACGCACCAGAACGGCCTCTTGACGTCGGCCAGGTGGATCAACGGGTCGGCCGGCGCGAGTTGGAAAGCTGTCGACTACATGCGGGCAACCTCGACCGGCTGGATTACGTCTTCCAGAGACAGCGCCGGGTTCCAGACGTCGTATCTGTACGACGGTCTCGGGCGCGTGACCTCCGTCACTCCACCGGGCGGCGAAGCCGTGACCAGCGTCAGTTATCTCTCCGCAACCCAGACGATCGCCCAGCGCAACGGTGGGCCCGGTCTGTCCACCTGGGAAGAGTACGTATACGACGGCCTCGGGCGGCTGACGAAGGAACGACGGCAGATGCCAGGCTCCCAGTATGCCAAACGGTTCACGAAGTACGACGGCCTCGGGAACGCCTACTTCACATCGGAGTGGGTCGATGACTCGACCTCTGAGGCTCTTCCCGCTCCAGCTGTCCAGACCAATTGCGTCTTCTCTGGATCGAACTATTCGGCGGTGCGACCGGCAGACTGGCCGGGCACGTACCGTCTCTGCTACGACCCGTTCGGCCGGCCGCAGCAGGTCGTCGGCTCCAAGCACTCGAGCCTGGCGACGGTCGACCGGACGAACGGTGCGAGCTGGTACAGCGATACTCGAGAGGCGACCACGACGTACTGCGTCAGCGGGACTCTGAACACAAATGGGTCTTGCGGCGCCGGAGCCGTCGTGCCGAATCCTGTGACGACGTTCCTGACGGATGCCTTCGGCCGCCTCACCTCCGTGACCGAGCCGACGGGCGAGCAGACGAGCTACGGTTACGACGTCAACGGCAAGGTTACGACGGTGACTCAGGGAGTCCAAAGTCGGAGCTTCACATATGACCCGGCCGGATTTCTCCGCTTGGAGACGACACCCGAAAAGGGAACCGTGACGTATTCGGAGTATGGGAGCCTCGGCAACGTGCTCTCGGAGACGCAGCCCGGCGGTCTCGTGTTGACGCGGACGTACGACTTTGCGGGGCGGCTGACGGGGCTGACCAGCAACGAGGGCGGCTCGCGCACCTATTTGTCGAACACGTTCAACAACACTACGGCGGACAGCTCCTTCGGGAGGCTGACGAGCCGCACAGCGACGAACTATGCGATCGCGCCTTCGAACGCGGTCACGGACTCGTACGCTTACGATTCGGCCACGGGTCGGCTGGCCTCTCAGACGACGTCGATCTCGGGCGGCTCGAGCCTGACGGCGACGCAGAAGTGGAAGTACAACGCTCTGGGACTTTTGGCGCACCACTACCATCCGCGGCCCACGGGAGCGAGTCCATTCGTGGTCTCGTACGGGTACGACTCGGGAATGCCTGTGACCGAGTACGCCAACGGGATTCCGATGGTGACGGGGGTTCGGTATCAGGCTTCCGGGGCGG
>JBBQKV010000120.1:0-7591 GCA_038327245.1 Acidobacteriota bacterium | reverse complement strand
CCCGCGTTCCGCAACACCGCGCTCGAAGCGCTCGACGACCAGGCGATCCTCTCGGTGAACGGGTCGCGCATCGCGTTCACGACCGACTCCTACGTCGTCACGCCCATATTTTTCCCGGGAGGGGACATCGGCGAGCTCGCCGTCAACGGCACCGTCAACGACCTCGCCATGGGAGGTGCCCGACCGCTGTTCCTTTCTCTCGCGTTCATTCTCGAGGAAGGTTTTCCGCTCGCGGACCTGCGGCGGGTCGTCGAGTCGGCGCGAACCGCCGCCGCGCGTGCCGGCGTCGAGATCGTCACCGGGGACACGAAGGTCGTCAACCGCGGAAAGGGAGACCAGGTCTTCATCAACACGTCGGGGATCGGAATCGTGGCGCCGGGCGTGAACCTGTCTTCGCGTTTCGTGCAGGCCGGCGACGCGGTTCTCCTGTCCGGCCCCATCGGCGACCACGGAATCGCGATCCTGTCCCGGCGGGAGGGGCTGGAGTTCGAGGGCGAACTTCGGAGCGACACGGCGCCACTCCACGAGCTCGTCGCCGCGATCCTCCAGGCGGCGCCCGGGACCCACGCGATGCGCGATCCCACGCGGGGAGGGGTCGCGGCCACGCTGGTCGAGATCGCGTCGCGCCGCGGATTGGGGATCGACCTGGACGAGAGGGCCGTGCCGGTTCGCGACGTCGTCCGCGGAGCCTGCGAGATCCTGGGCCTCGACCCGCTCCTCGTGGCAAACGAGGGAAAGCTCGTCGCCTTCGTCCCGGAGGAGGAGAGCGAAGCAGCCCTCCAGTCGATGCGAAGCCATTCTCTCGGGACGGAAGCGGCCCGCATCGGCCGGGTTACGGCGGAGCACCCGGGCATCGTCGTCGCGCGGACGCCGATCGGCGGAAAACGGATCCTCGATTTGCCGTTCGGAGAGTCGCTGCCGCGAATCTGCTAGCGTTTGCGGGATGAAAAAGACGGCATTTCTGTACGCGCCGCTCTCCGTCCTCCTCCTGGCGGCGCCTTCCCCGCTCGACCGGCTGGTGGCGGGGCCTGCCGGCGCCATCGTGCGCCGGGCCATCGAGCACACCGGCGGGTGGCCGGCGTGGGCCTCCAAGAAGACGGTCGAGTTCCGGAAGACGGTCATCAAGTACCGGCCGGACGGGACAGTCGAGAGGCGCCGGGTGCAGACACACCGCTACGTCCTCCAACCCGAGATGAAAGGCCGGATCGAGTTCGAGGAAGACGGGAAGAAAATCGTCTACATCAACTCGGGCGGCCAGGCCGTGAAGTTCGTGGACGGCAAACTCGCAACGACCCCGGAGGACACGAACTCAGCCCGCAACAACACGTTCGGATCCCACTACGTATTCACGATGCCCTTCAAGCTGACGGATCCGGGAGCGCACCTCGAGCCGGCCGGAGAGGAGCGGCTCGGGAAGGGCTCCGTTGCGGAGAAGGTCCGCGTCACCTACGACATGGGCGCCGGCGACGCCGGCGGCATGCACGTCTGGACCTACTACTTCGACAAAGCGACCGGCCGACTCCTCGCCAACAACCTGAAGTACGACGCCGCAAAGTACGACTACACCGAGTACCTCGACGAGCGGCCGGTCTCGGGGCTACTTCTCCCGATGCGCCGGCTCGGCTACGAAGCGGACGAGAAGGGCAAGAGGGGACGCCGGACCTCCGAGATCCTCTACGAAGACGTTCGCTTCGACGTGCCCATGGGCGACGGTCTCTTCGCGCTCCCCCGCCGCTGAAACCGGCCCGGACCGCCCGGCCGGGTCACTCGAACGTGTAGCCGACCCCCCCCTGGAGCGCGAAGCGGGGATTTGCCCGGACCCCGACCTTCGAGCCGAAGAGGAATGCGGCCTCCGCGATCCTCGACGCCGGGTAATAGACGCCGCCCAGCCAGACGCGGTAGGACTGGGGGGCAGCCCAGATGACGCGGGCCGTGGCCCTCTGGTATTTCTCGGCGCGAATCGTGCCCAGGGTGTTCAAGTTCTTGGGACCATAGAACGACCAGTCGGCCGCGAGGGTGACGTTCCCGATTCCTCCGAATGGATCGATGTGGGTCTCGGCCCCGACCTGGTGGACGTACTTCGGAATGTCCGGGAGGTGCGTCGCTCCGGGTGTCGTGGGAGTGGTGAGCTCCACGTCGACGAACGACACGCTGCCGAAAACGCGCGTCGCGGCCCACGGATACCAGTTCAGCTCGACGTCCACTCCCTTGCGGCGCGATTTGCCCAGGCTTTCGAACTCGACTCCTCCCGGCGGGATCCCCCGAATCTCGTTCGAGTTGTCCGTTCGCCAGACCCCCGCGAGCACGTGCAACCGCTCGAGCACCCGCGCCGTCACGCCCGCTTCGTAGCTCTCGGTCTTAGCGATCTCGACCCTCCCCACGCTCGTCAGGCTGTTCCGCACCTCGCTTCGTGGCGTCGGCGAGCGCATCCCCGTCGCGTAGTTCGCGTAGATCTCGAAACCCGAGAAGGGTGAGACCGCCAGGCCGACCTTCGGGCTCCAGCGGCCCGCGGAATAGTCGGAGACGTACGTTCCGGGTGCGCGGATGTTGTCGTGCAGGTTGTAGTCCACGTGGTCGTAACGGACGCCCCCGACCAGTTTCAGCCAGCTCCGGGCCATCCACTGGGCCTGCCCATACCCCCCCGCCTGCGTCAGGAGCTCGTCCACGTTGTCCGTGTTGGCGGTGACCCGCCGGAGGAGCGTCCGGTCCTGCACCGTCTTCGCGTCGTCGCGCTGCAACGTCGTGCCGAAAAGAAAAACGCCCGGGTTTCCGGCGAGCGAGAACCCGAAGCTTTTTTCGACGCGGTAGCCCCACGTCCAGCGGTCGTCGATCTGGCGGACCTGCGTCGTCGTAGGTGAGATCAGGAAATCGGAACGGAAGCGCGTCCAGTCGCGGCTGGAGCCGTAGACCGTCGCGGTGAGTGGATTCGCCACGCCGACCCGCAGGCGCGTGTAGAGGAGGCCGTGCTGGACGTCGCCGCCGTCGGTCGGATTGACCGCGGCCTGGTCGTCCAGGGCGCCGCTCCGGACGAGGGCACGGTCGAGGTAGCTCGGGGCGTCCCACTTGCTGTCGTAGTACAGGCCGGCGACGCTCAGGTCGGAGTTCTCCCCCAGCGGGATCAGGATTTTGTCGTAGGTCCGCAAGTAGTCCACCGTCTGGTTGTCGGCGTACCCGTCCGACTTGCGGACGTCCACATTCGCGTACACGGACACCTTCCGAGCGTCCGGGTCGTAGTTCCCGTACGTCGCGAGGCCGCGGTACTCGCCGTAGCTCCCACCGGCCAGCGACACCGACGGGTGGGGGACACCCTCCCGGGTCACGAAGTTGACGCTCCCGCCGCGGTGGAAGTCTCCGTAGCGGATGTCGAACGGCCCCCGGATGAGCTCGATACGGTCGATCGATTCCGGAAGCAGCGACGTCACGTCGATCATGCCGTGCGAAGCCACGGCGCCGAAGACGTTCATTGGGACCCCGTCGACGAAGCCCGCCAGATCCTGGCCGAAGTTGCGGTCGGTGTAGCCGCGGAAGGCCGGCCCGGAAGGCGCTCCGCCCTGCCCGTAATAGGCGAAGTCCATCCCCGGTGCCGCCCGGAGAATCTCCGTGGTCTCGCGATAGGGCCGCGTCTCGATCGTGGCTCGCTCGAGGACGGTGGCCGCGGCCGGCAGGGTTCGGACGTCCGGCGCGATCTCGGTCTTGCGCGGCGGAGCCTTGGCGGTGACCGTCACGCCTTCCGTCACTCGCGGGATCTTCTCCTCTTCTTTCTTCTCCTTGCCGGCTTCCTGGCCCTCTCCCGTTTGCTTCGCCTGCGGTTCATCCGGCATTGCCGCAACCGCGGCGGCAGGCGCCGGAGCCGGCGGATCGTCGAGCGCGATCGCGCGGTTCGGAATCGCCAGCGCAGCGGCGATCGCCAGGACCCGCCCCGCGACCGTCCACAGCGAGGCTCGGGAAGTGGAGCACGTCGGGATCCGCATGATTCCTCCTTCGCGGCCGTACGGGAAAGTCTTCACTCGATTAACCGGCTTCGATTTATCGAAGCTTCTCACGATTACTTTCCGAGTCAAGGCACGGAGCGCTCCCCGGTTAGACTCCGCCCACCCGAAGATCATGGACGTCCCCGCCGAAGACCTCGCTCTCCTCTTCCGGTCGCGCCATCCCCTGGTCGTCTGCGAGACGGTCGAGGAGACGCGGTTCGAGGGCCTCGTGCGCGCCGTGGCCGCGGAGCTGGCGCTGCCCCTCTCGACGTGGAGCGCGGCGAGCGGCCTGTCCCCGTCGCATCCCGCCGACGCCCCGAGGACCGTGGATCTCTCCTTCGCGCTGAAGATCATCCGTGCATGCCGGGGCGACGGCGTATGGCTGCTGAAAGACCCGCAGCCGCACCTCGAAAACGCGGCGGCGCTCCGCGCACTCCGGGAAACCGCTCAGGAGTTCGCCGGCTCGGCGCGGACGCTCGTGCTCGTCGGACCGCTCGTTCCCCGGAAACCGGAGCTCGAGGACGTCGAGGTGCGGTTCGAGTTCGCGCTGCCCGGACGGGACGAGCTGAAGCGGCTGGTCACCGACGTCGTCCGCCGCACCGGCACCGAGAAGGGCGCGCCCCGCGTCACCCTTTCTCCGGAAGAGTTCGAGGAGCTCGCCTCCGATCTCGAGGGACTCACGATGTTCGAGGCCGAGAGGGCCCTCGCGCGCGCGATCGTCGAGGACGGCTTGCTGGACCGCGCGGACCTCGCGCGGATCCGGGGGACGAAGCAGACGCTGGTGGGCGGAGGCGGCGTGCTCGAGCTCGTGGCCGCGCCCGAAGGCTTCGACCGGATCGGCGGCTTGACAAGGCTGAAGAAGTGGATCGAGACCCGGAAGGACGGCTTCCTCGCGGCCGGCGGGGAAGGCGCCCTCGATCCGCCGCGGGGCCTCCTCCTGCTGGGCGTCCAGGGCTGCGGGAAGAGCCTGGCGTCGAAGGCCGTCGCGGCGTGCTGGGGCGTGCCGCTCTTCTCGCTGGAAGCCGGCCGGCTCCTCGCGCCGTTCATCGGCGAGTCCGAGCGGAACCTGCGCGAAGCGCTCAAGAGAGTGGAGCGGATGGCTCCCTGCGTTCTGTGGATCGACGAGGTGGAGAAGGCGTTCGTCTCGGCGAGGTCGTCGGAGTCCGATGGCGGAGTCTCGCAGCGCCTGCTCGGCGCTCTCCTGACCTGGATGCAGGAGCACCAGCGGCGCGTGTTCTTCGTCGCCACCTGCAACTCCGTCGGCGAGCTTCCGCCCGAGCTCATGCGCAAGGGGCGCGTGGACGAGGTCTTCTTCGTGGACCTGCCGGGGGCCGACGCCCGCGCCGACATCTTCCGGCTGCACCTCGCCCGGCGCGGCGAAGACGCGGGCCCGTTCGACCTTGGGCGCCTCGCCGAATCGTCGGAGGGTTTCTCCGGCGCCGAGATCGAGCAGGCGATCGTCTCGGCGCTCTACGAGGCGCGCCCCGCGAAGCTCCCTCTCGACCAGTCCGGGCTCCTCGTTGCGCTCCGCTCGACCCGGCCGCTCTCGGTCCTGCGCGCCGAGGAGGTCTCGCAGCTCCGCGAGTGGGCCGCGGGCCGGTGCGTGCCGGCGGGCTGAAATGAGTTTTGGTCCTCCGCCGAGACGGTTTCGTCCCGGAGGTCAACCCGCGGGCAGCGAATCCGTATTGACTTCGAAACCTTGAGGAGGCGACACATGGCATCTCGAAGGCTCTCGTTGCTTGCGTTATTCGCGCTCGCCGCCGCCCCGGCGGCCGCCCAGAACCAGAACACAAACCAGTCCCTCGTTCTCGACCTGCCCCTCGCGAGCCAGCGGGCCGCGGCCGAGCAGCGCCTCGGCGTGACGGACATCCGGATCGACTACCACCGCCCGGAGGTCCGCGGCCGAAAGGTCTGGGGCGAGCTGGTCCCCTACGGCCAGGTCTGGCGCGCGGGGGCCAACGAGAACACGGTCATCACCTTCGGAGGCCCGGTGACGGTCGAGGGACATCCGCTCGCGAAGGGCTCCTACGGGCTGCACATGCTGCCGACCGACGGCTCCTGGACCGTCATCTTCTCGAAGAACTCGACGTCGTGGGGCAGCTTCACCTACGACGAGAAGGAGGACGCCCTCCGGGTGTCGGTCAAGCCGCGGATCGCGGAAATGCAGGAGGCGCTCTCCTACTCCTTCGACGACCTCCACCCCGACTCGGCCGTCGTCACGCTGCGCTGGGAAAAGATCGCGGTGCCGTTCCAGGTCAAGGTCGACGTGCCCCAGGCCACGCTCGCGAGCCTCCACGAGCAGCTTCGCGGTCTCCAGCAGTACAACTGGGTGAGCTGGAATGACGCGGCGACGTGGGCCATCGAGAACAAGACGGGCTACGAGGAAGCGTTGAAGTGGGCGGACACCTCGATCCAGAACGAGGAGCGGTACGAGAACCTCGACACCAAGTCGCAGCTTCTCCGCCTGACCGGGAAGAGCGCCGAAGCCGACGCGACGAAGCAGAAGGCGATCGCCGTCGCGGGACCGCTCCAGCTCCACAACTACGGCAAACAGCTCCTCGCCGAGAAGAAGACGGCCGAGGCGACGAAAATCTTCCAGCGCAACGCGGAGAAGAACCCGAACTTGTGGTTCGTCTACATGGGTCTCGCGCGGGCCCAGTCGGCCGCGGGCAACTTCGAGGAGGCGACGAAGAACGCGAAGGAGGCGCTCTCCCGCGCCCCGGAGGTGCAGAAGATGTACCTGAAGGGACTGATCGCCAAGCTCGAGGCGGGCAAGGACATCAACTCGTAGGGCGCTCCTTCAGGTCCGCGACGATCGCGCGGTAGCCCCTCTCCTCCCGGAGCGAGACGAGGTCGGGATCGGCTTCGATCTGCGCGACGTCGCGGAAGCCCTTTGCGACCGCCTCCCGAAGCGTCGCGATCGCGCCCTTCCGGTCGCCGGCGAGCGCGCGGAAGCACGCCAGGTTGTACCAGGCCACGCCCGCGCGGTCGGGCTTGAGCTCGGCGGCCAGCCGGATAGCGAGCTCCGCCCGAAGGAAATCGTGCTTCGCGGCGAAGTCGCGCGGCAGATACAAGGCGGCCTGGACGAAGATCTGTTCCAGTACCCGTTGGGCGGACAGCCGCTCCGGTTCCGGCCGGTCGGGACCGGAGTCGTGCCGCAGCCTCGGCACCTGGACCTGGTTGACGATCGCGCGGAGTGGAAGCGGCGGATCGGAGTGGAGCGCCGCGGTCAGGTCCGCCCAGAGCCGGTCGGCGAGCTTCGCCTCAGCTTCTTCACGCCGGTCCTCCACCGCGCGTTCTTTCCGGACCGCGTCCAGACCTCCCAGGCGGGCACGCGGAGCGTCCGCTCCGTTCGTATCGACGAGGCCCGAGAAGTCCTCCGAGATCTCCGAGTACCGAAGGAAGGCTTGCGTCGTCCTGCCCGCCTTCTCCAGCGCGGCGGCCTTCGCCAGCGCGTCCTGGAAGAGGTGCTCGACCAGGGCGCCGTCTCTCGCGCGGGAGCCGATCTTCATCGCCTGGATCTCCATCCACTCGACCGCCTCCTGACAGACGGGAGCGGGACACCAGGAGTGGCCACCCTCGAACACCGCCAGCCGGTGCGCCGCGCCGAGCTTTCCGAG
>JBBQKV010000119.1:0-7629 GCA_038327245.1 Acidobacteriota bacterium | reverse complement strand
ACCCGCAGCGGCTCCTCCAACGTAAAAGCCACCGTGCGGCCCGGCTCGATCGTGAAGTCGAGGTCGCCGGTGACCGTCGCGACACCTGTTCCGACCGCGGCGCCCGCGGCCGCGCCCTTCAGGGTCGAGTCGGTGTCCTTGCCGAGAACCTGTCCGAGAATCGCGCCGACCGCCGCGCCCCCCGCGATGTAGCCGACGTCGCGCTTGGTGTGGGAATCACCGAGCCGCTCGTACATGGACGTGCGGATCGCAACGTTCCCGGAGCGCGTCTCGAGGTCGGTCAGCCGGAACCGGAGCTCCGCGCGGCGGCCGAGCTTGCCCGAGTCGACGACGTTTTCGATCCTGCCAACCACGCGGCTGCCCGAGGCAGCCACGACGCCGCCGTCTTCGGCGAGGACGTCGTCCAGCACGCGGCCTCGGACGGTGTCGCCGATCCGCGCCGTCGCCGTCGAGATCGGCTCGTCGAACGCGACTCGGAGGATCGTGCCCTCCGGCACGAAACGCTCCGCGCGCGCCGGAGGAGGTCTCTCTTCCGAATAGCCCGGGCGGCCCGTCCGGTTGGAGCTCGACGGCGCGCTCTTCGCCTGGCTGGCGTTCCGCCGGAGCTTGGCGTTGCGCTGCGAAACGATGACGGGATCCGCGGTCACGACCGCGGTATCCACCGGGACGAGCTCGGAGGTGCCCGCGGCCGTCGACGTCGTCGTGGTGGTGGTCGTCGTCGTGGTGATGCCCGTGTCCGGCGTGACGCCCACGGCTGTGGTGGTCGAGGTGTCGGTCTTCCGGCACGCGGCGGCGAGGGTCACGGTGCCCGACAGGCACGCCACCGCGAGAATGTTCCGCCTGAGATTTCTCATGCTCGATTTCCTCCTGCTTGTATTACCGCCGCGGGCCGCGGGGTCCGCGGTCCCGGTTGGGGGGTCCGGCGTGCTCGCCTTCGCGGCGCCGTCCCTCTTCTTCATCACCGCCGACGGGCGCCATCGCCATCTCGGCTTCCAGCGCTTCCTTGGAGAGGGCCTGCTTGCGGGAAAGCTTGATCTTGCCCATCGGGTCGACCGCGATGATCTTGACTGTAACTTCGTCGCCTTCCTTGACTACGTCGGTCGTCTGGCGGACGCGGTAGGGCGCAAGCTCCGAAATGTGCACCAGGCCGTCCTGTCCGGGCAGGATCTCCACGAAGGCCCCGTACGGCTCGACCCGACGCACCTTACCGGTGTAGACCTTCCCGATCTCGGGCTCCTGCGTGAGACCCTCGATGATCTGGATGGCCCGCAGCGCGGCGGCTTCGTCGGAAGACGCGATCGAGACCTTGCCGGAGTCCTCGACGTCGATCTTGCAGCCGGTCTCCTCGATGATCGAACGAATCGTCTTGCCGCCCGAGCCGATGACGTCGCGGATGCGATCCCTCGGGATCTGCATCGTGAAGATGCGCGGCGCGTAGGGAGAGATGTTCGGCCGGGGCCGCTCGAGCGCCGCGTTCATCTCCTTCAGGATGTGCAGCCGTCCCTTCCGGGCCTGTTCGAGCGCCTGCTCGAGGACCGCGCGGGGAAGACCCTGGATCTTGATGTCCATCTGCAGCGCGGTGATTCCGGCGGTGGAGCCGGCGACCTTGAAGTCCATGTCGCCGTAGTGATCTTCCTGGCCCGCGATGTCCGTCAGAATCGCGAACCGGTCTCCCTCGCCGACGAGTCCCATCGCCACGCCCGCGATCGGCGACTTGATGGGAACCCCGGCGTCCATGAGAGCGAGCGTTCCACCGCAGACCGTCGCCATCGAAGAGGAGCCGTTCGACTCGAGGATGTCCGATACCACCCGCACCGTGTACGGGAAGGAGTCCTCGCTCGGCAGCACCGTCGAGAGGGCGCGGCGGGCCAGGTTGCCGTGCCCGATGTCGCGGCGCGACGGTCCCCGCATGAATTTCGCCTCGCCCACCGAGAACGGCGGGAAGTTGTAGTGGAGCAGGAACGTGTGCTCGCTCTCGCCCTCGTACTCCTCGATGATCTGAGCGTCATCGGAGGTGCCGAGCGTCGCGGTGACGAGCGCCTGGGTTTCGCCGCGGGTAAACAGGGCGGAGCCGTGCGTGCGGGGGAGGAGACCCACTTCGCACGAGATCGGCCGGACCTGGTCGAACGCGCGGCCGTCCAGCCGCTTTCCCTCGTTCAGGATCGTCTCGCGCGTCAAGACCTTCACGAGGTCGTCGACGGCTTTCGCCGTCTGCTGGCGGCGCAGGGCGTCCACCTCCGGGACCATCGACACCGCGGCCTTCTTGACGGCCTTGACCTCGGAATAGGAGTGGATCTTCCCGGGCAGGGTGAGAGCCGCCCGCATCGGGGCCTCCCACTGCCGGCGGACTTCCGCGAAGACCTCCTTCGAGTAGGCCTCCGGGGCCTGCCAGGCCGGCTTCTGGAAACCGGCTCGCTGCTGGAGGTCCTTCTGGGCTGCGACGATCCGACGGATCGCCTCGTGGCCGAACATTATCGCGTCGAGCATCTTCTGCTCGGATATCTCGCGGGCCCCCGCCTCGACCATGACGACCGCATCCGCGGTTCCGGCGACGATGAGATCGAGCTCGGACTTCTCCCGCTCGGCATTGGTCGGGTTCAGCACCAGCTGCCCGTTTACCGAGCCCACGCGAACCGCTCCGATCGGGGAGTAGAACGGCACCAGCGAGCACGTCAGCGCGATCGAAGCGGCGTTCAACGCGAGCACGTCCGGATCGTTCTGTCCGTCCGCGGAGAGAACGAACGCGATGATCTGGGTCTCGTGGTTGAAACCCTTCGGGAAGAGGGGGCGAAGCGGGCGATCCGTGAGCCGCGAGGTCAGAATTTCCTTCTCGGTGGGGCGGCCCTCTCTCTTGAACCAGCCTCCCGGGATCCGGCCCGCCGCGTACGTGTTCTCACGGTAGTCCACGGTCAGCGGGAAGAATTCGGCATTTTCCTTGGGCTCCTTCGCGAACACCGCCGTCGCGAGGACGACCGTGTCTCCGAAGCGAACGACCGCGGCGCCGTCCGCCTGTTTCGCCAGCTTTCCGATTTCGATTTCCAGGGATTTGGATCCGATCGGGATCGAAGCGTTGTGAATCATGTTCTTCCTTACTCGTTAGGGTCGCCGCCGGCGGAGCCGGGGTGCGGCGATCGGGATAACGGCTGTGGGCGCCGGGGGAACGCGGGGCGACGGGTCATCCGGCGCCCGGAATCTACTTGCGGATGCCGAGGCGCTCGATCAGCCGGTGATAGCGGTCCGGATCCTCGGACTTCAGGTAGTCGAGCAGGCGGCGGCGCCGGCCGACGAGCTTCAGGAGACCGCGGCGGGAGTGGTGGTCCTTCGCGTTCGTCTTGAAGTGATCGGTCAGGTAGACGATCCGGTTCGTAAGCAGTGCGACCTGCACCTCCGGCGAGCCCGTGTCGGTATCGTGGGTCCGGTAGTCCGACACGATCGTCGGCTTCTGCGTTCGATGTTCCGTGACGTTCACTGATCCTCCAACTCTCTCATCTCACTCTTTTTTCACAATCTGCCAGCCTAGCACAGGCGGGACACGGGACACGGGACACGAAAGCTACTCAGCCAGGACCAGCTTGGGCCGGATCAATGCGATCCCACGCGTGCCGATGGGGCTCACCTGGCCGAGCGCCACCATTTCGTCGGCGGGCCCCACGAGCGCGACCCAGTCCCCCTGTTTCGAGGCGACGCCGCGGGCCGGGATCGACTGTCCCTTACGGATCTTCCAGGTCTCGAGGGAGGCGAGGCGCACCCGCTCGAAGGGGAAGTTGACCCTCGAGAGGGGGACGGCGTGGGGAGGTGCCAGGCGGTCGGCCGGCGACATCTCCTCGAACCGTTCGAGGGCAACGGCGTCGGCCACGTGGAAGTCGCCGATCCGCACCCGGCGCAGCGACTCGAGGTGGGCTCCGCAACCGAGCATCTCGCCCAGCTCGTTCGCGATCGACCGGATGTACGTTCCGGAGGAGCAGGAGATCGTGAAGGGGAGGCGTCCCCCCGCGAGCTCCCCGAAGCGAAGCTCCTTGACTCGAACCTTCTTCGGCATCAGGGGCACGCTCTCGCCCTTTCGCGCCATCTCGTAGAACTTGCGGCCGCCCACCTTCTTCGCCGAGTAAGCCGGGGGAGACTGCAGGAACTCGCCGCGGAAGGATTCGGCAGCCGCCTCGATCTGTTCCGGGCGGATTCCCGTGGAGTCCCGGTCCGGGCCGACCGCTTCGCCCTCGCGATCGAAGGTGGTGGTCGCGCGACCCAACTGGATGAAGCCGTCGTAAGACTTGTCCATGAGCGTGAAGAAACCCTGGAGCCGCGCGGCCTCTCCGGCGCAGAGGAGCAGGAGTCCCGTGGCCATGGGGTCGAGCGTCCCGCTGTGACCGACGCGGGGGAGCGAAAGCGCCTTCCGGACGCGTTCGACGACGTCGTGGGAGGTGAGGCCGGCGGGCTTGTCGAGCAGAAAGAGGAAGCCGCGGCGGAACGGGTCCATCGATCTCACGGGTCTTCACTTTGTTCCGGGAGGACTTCCGAGAGCAGCTCCTCGATGCGCGCGCCGCGTTCGTACGAGAGGTCCGGCTGGAAGAACAGCTCGGGCGCGTAACGCAAAGCGCAGCGGCGTCCCACCTCGCGCCGGAGGTACCCCGAGGCCCGCCCGAGACCGGCGCCGGCGCGCTCGAGCGCCGTTTCGTCGCCTCGGGCCGTAAAGAAGACGCGCGCCGACCTCAGGTCCGGGGATACCTCGACATCCGTGATGGTGACGGTCTTGACGTCCGGGTCGTGCGCCTCCAGAAGGAGGAGGCTCGAGATCTCCGCCCGGACGAGATCGGCGACCCGCTGGCTGCGTCGGCTCTGTTTCTTCATGACCGCCCCGTGTCCCTTGTCCCGCGTCCCGTGTCCCGTCCGTCAGACATGAATGAACTCGTTCCGATAGTTCAGCAGCTCCCCGTCCAGGTTCTGCTCCACGAAGTTCAAGATTTTCTGCAGGAGAGCGTCCAGGGGAACCTGGTCCGGTCCGACGGCTGCGACCGCGAGCTCCGCCCGCTCGAGAAGGTCCTGCGATCCCACCTCGGCCGCGGAGACCTCGAACTGGTTTCGGACGCGGCTCTTCAGGCTCCGCACGATCATGCGCTTCTCCTTCAGGCCGCGGCAGCCGGGGAGGTGAAGGTCGAAGACGGCGTAGGCGAGGACCATTTCAGGAGGGGACAGACCACGGTTTCGTGTTCGGGAGGTCTCGCGCCTCGTTTTTCAGGAAACCGTGGTCTGTCCCTAGGCTTCCATCAATCCGGCAATCTTCTCGATCTGGTATGCCTCGATCACGTCGCCCACCTTCACGTCCTGGTACCGGTCGAGCGCGATTCCGCACTCGAAGCCCTGCTTCACCTCGGACACGTCGTCCTTGAAGCGCCGCAGCGAGGCGACCTTGCCTTCGTAAACGACGCGGTTGTCGCGCAGGAGCCGGACCTGGGACGAGCGCGCAATCGATCCCTCCGTGATGTAACAGCCGGCCACGACGCCGAACCGCGGCACCCGGAACGTGTTGCGCACCTCGGCGCGCCCGCGCGCGACCTCCTTCAACGTGGGGTCGAGCAGTCCCTCCATGGCTTTGCGGATCTCGTCGGTCACGTTGTAGATGACGGTGTGGAGGCGCAGCTCGACGCCGCTCTTCTCGGCCTCGGCCTCGGCCTTCTTTTCCGGGCGCACGTTGAATCCGACGATGATCGCGCCGGAGGCTGAAGCGAGCAGGACGTCGTTGATGTTGATGGCGCCGACTCCGACGTGCAGGAGCGAGACCTTGACCTTTTCGTTGGACAGGTTCTTCAAGGCCTGCGACAGAACTTCTGCGGACCCCGCGACGTCGGTCTTGACGATGAGGGGTAGTTCCTTGATGCGCCCCTCCTGGATCTTGTTGAAGAGCTGGTCCAGGGACAGCTTCTGGCTCGCCGCCATCTGCTTTTCCCGATCGCGCTGGTGCCGGAAGGATGCGACGGAGCGCGCCTTCGCCTCGTCGGAAACGACCTGGAAAGCGTCGCCGGCCTGCGGCAGGTCCTCGAACCCGGTCACTTCGACCGGCGTGGCCGGCTCCGCTGCAGGGAGTCGCGCTCCGCGGTCGTCCGTCATCGACCGGACGCGCCCGAAAACCGAACCCGCGAAGAAGACGTCTCCGACGGTGAGCGTTCCGGACTGGACGAGGACCGTCGCGACGTTGCCGCGTCCCGCCTCGCGACGGGCCTCGAGGACGACGCCCCGCGCCTCGTCGGAGACCGAGGCCGTCAGCTCCTGGAGGTCCGCGACGATCAAGATGAGCTCCAGGAGCTGGTCGATCCCCTGCTTTTTTGTCGCCGAGATTTCCGCGGAGGGCACGTCTCCCCCCCACGACTCGAGGAGGACTCCCTTGTCGGCGAGCTCCTTGCGAACCCGGTCGGCGTTGGCGTTCGCCTTGTCGATCTTGTTGATCGCGACGACGATCGGGACCTTCGCCGCCCGCGCGTGGTCGATCGCCTCGATGGTCTGCGGCATGACACCGTCGTCCGCGGCCACGACGAGCACGACGATGTCGGTGGCGCGGGCGCCGCGCGCCCGCATGGAGGTGAACGCCGCGTGGCCGGGCGTGTCGAGAAAGACGATCGGACGGCCGTGGACCTCCGCCCGGTAAGCGCCGATGTGCTGGGTGATCCCGCCCGCCTCGCCTTCCGCGACCTTCGTCTGGCGGATCGCGTCCAGGAGTGAGGTCTTGCCGTGATCGACGTGCCCCATGACCGTGACGACGGGGGCGCGGGCGGTCTTTTCGGAAGGTGGCGTCGCGGGCGACTCCTCGGAGCCCTCCGAGCCGGTCCGGGCGAGCTCGAGCTCCTCCTCGAACGACACCACGGCCGCTTCGACCCCGACCTCCTTCGCGATCTGGATCGCGGTCGACGCGTCGAGCGTCTGGTTCACGGTCGCGAGAATTCCCTTCTGCATGAGCAGGCGCTGGATGTCCTTGGCGAGAACGCCGAGCTTCTCGGAGAGCTCCTTGACCGTGACCCCCTCGGAAAGAAAGATCGGGCCGGTCGGCATCGGCTTCTTGAACTCGAGGAGCTTTCCGGAGTCGTGCGCGCGGGTGGACTTGGCCGCCCGCCGCAGCGCCGACTTGGACACGGGCTTGGCCTCGGCGACCACCTCTTCGACCCCCTCGCCCTTCTCGATCAGCGGGAGGGAGATGTCCGAGTAGGTGTCCTCTTCGTACGTGCCGACGAACTCGCGAAGGTCCACCTCGTCGGCCACCGTGATCTTCGGCTTGGCGCCGCGCTTGGCCGCCGGCTTCTTGCTGTCCTTGTCGTCCTTTTCCTTGCGCTTCGGCCCGGTTCGCTCGGCCGCCGGCGGCGGGGCCGCGCCGACCCGGCCGGGTCCGGCTCCGGGACGTCCCGACGCGGGACCCATCGGTCGCCCGGCGGGTCCGGTCGGCCGCAGGGGCGCGCCGGCCGGTCCGCGCATCCCGGGCCCGCCCGGCGTGGGCCGGTAAACCGAGGGACCGGGTCGCGACATGGGGCTTCCGGAAGCGGGACCCATGGGTCTCGTCACCGGACCGGTCGGACGCGGCGCTCCGGGTCGGGGGGCCATCCCGGCTCCCGCCGACGACGCCGGCCCCATCGGCCGGCCGGCAGTCGG
>JBBQKV010000118.1:0-7641 GCA_038327245.1 Acidobacteriota bacterium | reverse complement strand
GGCTGGTACGCGACGAACGTGTCGGTTGCCGCCACGCGCTCGACCGGGGCGTCCAGCCACGGGAAGAGCTCCGAGGAGATCCGCGCAGCGATCTCGGCCCCGTATCCCCAGGACATCGGGTCCTCGGAGACGACGATAGCCCGGCTGGTCTTCCTCACCGATTCCGCTATGGCGGACCAGTCGTAGGGCGACAGGGACCGCAGGTCCAGGATCTCGACCGACTTCCCGGTCTCCTCCGCGAACGCCGCAGCGGCCTGCCAGGAGCGGTACACCGTCGCGCCGTAGGTCACGACCGTGACGTCCGCGCCCTCCCGCACCACCGAGGCCTTTCCGAACGGGACCATGTAGTCGGACCCGGGGTACTGCCCCTTGTTGTGCGTCTGGCGATAGAGGTGCTTGTGCTCCAGGAAGATCACCGGGTCGTCGCAGCGGATCGCGGTGCGCAGGAGCCCGTTGGCGTCGAGTGCGTTCGAGGGCATTACGACCCGAAGCCCCGGGTTGTGGGTCATGAGCACCGCGCCGGACTGGGAGTGATACATGGCGCCGCCGCCGATGTAGCCGCCGGCGGCCACGCGAATGACGACCGGGCACGTCCACGTGTTGGCCGAGCGCCAGCGCATGGTCGCGAGCTCGCTCCGGATCTGCATGTATGCCGGCCAGATGTAGTCGTAAAACTGGATCTCGACCACCGGCTTCAGCCCGCGCAGCGCCATCCCGATTGCGCGGCCCACGATGTTCGCCTCCGCGAGCGGCGCGTTGAAGACGCGGTCCTTTCCGTACAGGCGCTGGAGGTTGTGCGTGACCTTGAAGACGCCCCCCTTGCCCTTGCACTCGCCGAGCACTTCCTCCCGCGAGGCGTCGGCGACGTCCTCCCCGAACAGCACGATCCGCGGGTCCCGCTTCATCTCGTCGCGCAGGCAGGCATTGATGAGGTCCACCATGGTCGTGGGGCCCGGGCCGCCTTCCACCGCGGGGGCGGGCTTCGAGGAGAACGCGTCGGACGTGGGGTCGACGTCCGGGGAGTAGACGAAGTCGTATGCGGACTCGGGCGCCGGCAGCTCCGCCGCGAGCGCGCGGTCCGCCGCCTCGTTGACCTCGGCGTCCACTTCCGCCTTCAGCCGCTCGAGCGAAGTCTCCGAGAGGATCCCCTCGCCAACGAGGAACCGCGCGAACGTGACGACGGGATCCCGCGCCTGGTCGCGGTCCCGCTCCTCCTTCGTCCGATAGAGCGCCTCGTCGTCCGAGAGCGAGTGACTGTACGGCCGGATGACCTGGGCGTGAACGAGCGCCGGGCCCCGCCGCGCCCGGCAGTAATCGACCGCGGAGCGCAGGGTGTCGTAGGACTCCACGAAGTCGCAGCCGTCCACCTCGCTGATCAGGAGGTCCGGAAAGCTCCGGAGCAGCTTCGAGATCGAGCCGCCCGGCGTGTTCACCTCGACCGGAACCGAGATCGCGTAGCCGTTGTCCTCGATGAGATAGAGCACCGGCAGCTTGAGATTGCACGCGGAGGAGACGGACTCCCAGAACTCCCCTTCCGACGTCTGGCCCTCTCCGGCGGACACGTAGACGACTTCGTCGTTCTGAAAGCCGCCCCGGCTCGCGAGCTCGGGGATCCGGGAGAGCCGCCATCCGCCCTCCGCCGCGCCCACCGCGTGGAGGAACTGGGTGCCGGTGCACGACGACTTCGAGATCAGATTCAGCCGCCGCGAACCCCAGTGAGCCGGCATCTGCCGGCCGGCCGAAGAGGGGTCGTCCTTCGCCCCTACCGACTGCAGGAACATCTCGTACGGCGTGACGCCGATCTGCAGGCAGAAGGCCCGGTCCCGGTAGTAGCAGTCGAACCAGTCGTAGGCGGGCTTCAACAGCATGGCCGCGGCGGTCGTGACCGCCTCGTGTCCGGCGCTGTTGATCTGGAAGTAGATCTTGTTCTGCCGCTTGAGCTGGATTTCCTTGTCGTCGACGCGGCGGGAGAGGTAGATGTTGCGGTAGGCGGCGACCAGTCTGGCGGCGTCGAGACCCCTGTATTTGTCTGACTGGACTTCGGTTGCCATCCTATTCGAAATATACCAGAGGGTTCCCGGCGAAAGGTTTGCGCGGCGCATCTTGTTATCTTCGGAGGACATGAGCACGCCGTCGCCCCTCGACGCCCCCTTCACGCCGGGTCCGCCGCCGCGGCCGGCGCCGCCCGACCTGTCCTCGATCGATCCCCGGCTGGATCTCGAGGACGAGATCGTCCGGCTGAAGAAGGAGAAGAGCGCGGTCCTCCTGGCCCACTACTACCAGGAGGAGGACATCCAGGACCTCGCCGATTTCGTGGGGGACTCGCTCGACCTCTCGCGCCGGGCACAGGAGACCGACGCGCGGATCATCGCGTTTGCCGGCGTGCGGTTCATGGCGGAGACCGCGAAGATCCTGAACCCGACCCGCAAGGTCGTCCTGCCCGACTACGAGGCCGGGTGCTCCCTCGAGAACTCCTGTCCGCCGGACGCGTTCCGGGCGTGGCGGGAGGAGCATCCCGGCGCGGTCTCGCTGACCTACATCAACTGCTCGGCCGCGGTCAAGGCGCTCTCGGACATCATCGTGACGTCATCGAACGCCGAAAAGATCGTGCGGTCGATCCCGTCGGACAAAGAGATCCTCTTCGCGCCGGACCGCCACCTGGGCGCGTTCCTCGCGAAGAAGACGGGCCGGCCCATGACGCTGTGGCCGGGCACCTGCATTGTTCACGAGCAGTTCTCGGAGCGGGAAATGCTGCGCCTGAAGGCGCAATACCCCGACGCCCTCGTGGCGGCGCACCCCGAGTGTCCCGAGGGGATCTTGAAGTACGCCGACCACGTCGGATCGACCCGCTCGATCCTGCAGTTCGCGACGACCGCGCCCGGGAAGAGGTTCCTGATCGCGACGGAGGAGGGGATCATTCACCAGATGCGCAAGCTCGCTCCGGACCGGGAGTACATTCCGCTGCCGCCGGAGAACGGCTGTCGCTGCAACGAGTGCCCCTTCATGAAGCTGAACACTCTCGAGAAGCTGTATCTGTGCCTGCGCGACGAGCGGCCCGAGATCGTCATGCCCGAGGAGCTGCGCAAGGCCGCCGAAAAGCCGCTGCTGCGCATGCTCGAACTGTCCTAGGTCGGACGGCTTCGGCTAGTCTTCCCGGCATGGATGGCCTCTCCCGGGAGGAGCTCGATCAACGCCTTCTCGAGTTCCTGGCGGAGGACGTCGGATCCTCCGACGTGACGACCGACGCCATCGTCCCCCCCGATGCGGTCGCCACCGCGGAGATCGTGGCGAAGTCCGACTGCGTGGTGTCGGGACTGCCCGTTTCCCGGCGCGTCTTCGAGCTCCTCGACCCGGACCTCTCCTGGGAGGAGCGGACGGCGGCCGGCTCGAAGGTGCCGCCCGGCACGACCCTCGCCCGACTCTCTGGAAAGGCGCGCGCGATCCTGACCGCGGAGCGGGTAGCGTTGAACCTCCTCCAGCGGATGTGCGGGATCGCGACGGCGACCCGCCGCTACGTCGAGGCCGTCGCCGGCACGGGCTGCCGGATCCTCGACACGCGGAAGACCCCGCCCGGGCTGCGGGCGTTCGACCGCGCGGCCGTCCGGGACGGCGGCGGGGTCAACCACCGTTTCGGGCTGTTCGACCAGGTGCTCATCAAGGACAATCACCGGGTTCTCGCGGGAGGAGTCTCGGCGGCGCTCGAGACCGTCCGGCGTTACGCTCCCGAAACCATGACGGTCGAGGTGGAGGTCGAATCGGAAGACGACCTCCGGCAGGCTGTCGCCGGAGGCGCGGACATCGTCCTGATCGATAACCAGAGCCCCGAAACTGTCTCCCGCTGGTCTCGCATCGCGCGAACCGCGACGCCCCCGCCCCGGATCGAGGCGTCCGGCAAGGTGGATCTCGGGACGGTCCGCGACTATGCGCTCGCGGGAGCGGACTCGATCTCCATCGGGCGCCTCACCCACTCGGTCGAGGCCGCCGACATCTCGCTCGAGATCGAAGTGAGCCGATGAGCCCGCGCGAGTCGACCGACGTCCTCGTGCTCGGCACCGGGATCGCCGGCTGTTCCGCGGCGCTGGCTGCCGCGCGCGAGGGCGCGGACGTCACCGTGGTCACGCGCGCCCGCGAGGTGACCGAGTCCAACACCTTCTATGCGCAGGGCGGCATCGTGGCTCGGCCCGCGGGAGACTCTCCGGAGCTGCTCGCCGCGGACATCGAACGCGCGGGCGACGGGCTCTGCGACCCGGAAGCCGTCATGCTCCTCGCCCGCGAGGGTCCCGGCCTGGTGAAAAAGCTTCTGGTCGAGGAGCTCCAGGTCCCCTTCGACCGCGAGGGCGCCGACTTCCACTGGACGCTGGAGGGAGCGCACTCCGTCGCGCGGGTCCTCCACGTCAAGGACGAGACCGGCGCGCCGATCGAGAACGCGCTCATCGGCGCCTGCCGCCGCGAGAAGAACATCCGCTGGCTCGTCGCGACGACGGTGGTCGATCTCCTCACACTTTCGCACGACTCCCTCGACCCGACCGACCGCTACGACCCGCCGACCGTCGTCGGCGCTCACGTGCTCGACCGGCAGACGGGCGAGGTGCGGCCGGTTCTCGCTCGCGAGACGATCCTCGCGACCGGAGGGTTGGGACAGGTCTACCTCCACACCACGAATCCCCAGGGAGCGCGCGGAGACGGGATCGCGATGGCGCGTCGCGCGGGCGCCCGTCTCCTGAACCTCGAATTCATCCAGTTCCATCCGACCGCCCTCATCCACCCGAAGGGGCGGCTCCTCCTGACCGAGGCTCTGCGCGGAGAGGGCGCGCGCATCACCGACGCCGCCGGGAACTCTTTCCTCGGCGAGGTTCATCCCGACGCCGAGCTCGCGCCCCGCGACGTGGTCGCGCGGGCGATTCACCAGCGGATGCTGGAGCGCGACGAGCCGCACGCCCTCCTCGACATTTCGCACAAGCCGGCGGCGTGGATCCGCGATCGGTTCCCGGGCTTGACGAGGCGGTGTCTCGAGTACGGCTTCGACCTCACAGCCGGGCCCATACCCGTGGTCCCCGCGGCGCACTACTCGTGCGGCGGAGTTTCGGTGGACCTCGACGGCGCGACCACCCTCGGTCACCTGCGCGCGGCGGGCGAGGTGTCGTGCACCGGCGTCCACGGCGCGAACCGGCTGGCCTCCACCTCGCTCCTGGAGGGCCTCCTCTGGGGCTGGCGGTCCGGCCGCGCCGCCGCGGAGACGATCGGCGTCGAACCGCTCCGTGCGGCCACGCGGATTCGTCCCTGGCAGCCGGAGTTCGAGCCGGTGGACCCGGCGCTGATCGCGCAGGACTGGCTGGTCGTCCGGAACACGATGTGGAACTACGTCGGACTGCTGCGGTCGGAGAAGCGCCTGGACCGGGCCGGGCGGATCCTGGGGGAGCTGCGGGACGAGATCGAGGACTTCTACCGGCGCGGGACCATGTCCGACGAGCTGCTCGGTCTGCGCAACGGAATCCAGACGGCCCTCGCCATCCACCGCGCCGCCTCGGACAATCGGGTCTCGAAGGGCACGCACTATCGCGAAAACGGCGCGGCCGAGGCTCCGCCGCCCTCGCGAAAACGGGCGACGCTGCTATAGTCCGCGGCTCCTGTCATGAGCCTCCTTTATCTCCACTACGAAGCCGACGAGCGCGCGGGCCGGGTGCAGAAGCTCGCCCGCAGCGGGGCGCACATCATCGTTTCGGAGCCGCGGTGGCCCGGATTCTGGGAGATCGCGAAGCGCGACAAGCCCATTGCGATTGCGGTCGATTTCTCGCACGCGCCGTCCCATGCCCTGGAGACCGCGGACTACATCGCCAAGGCCCGGGAGACCAAGGAAACCGCGCTGTATCTGCTGCGCGTGCCGGAGGACCGGCTGGACGTCGTTCGCAAGCGCCTGCCCCATGCGGCGATCGTGACCGAGCCGGAGTTGTCGGAGCGGCTGGCCGTGATGGAACGGGAGGCGCAGAAGCGCGCACTCGAAAAGAAGGAAGCCGCGGCACAGGCGCGGCGCACCGCGTCGGCCGCGCGTCAGGCTGCGAAGAAAGCGGCGGGGGGACCCGTGAAACCGGCCCCGAAGGCGGCCGTGGCCCCGAAGAAGCCGAAGGCGCTCGCACCGCCGAAGAAGAAGACTGCGCCGATGCCGAAGAAGACGGCGACGAAGAAAAGCGCCGCAAAGAAGATGGGTCCGCCGAAGAAGAAGTCCGTCCGCCCTGCCAAGAAAAAGTAGCGAACGGGAGGATTGATGCTCGCAGCATTTCAGAAGGAGGACCTCCGGGAGTACGCCGCCGGCCGGCGCGCCAAGTACGAGGAGGCCCTGGAGAAGATGGTCGAGATTCCGACCGTATCGGTCGAGCCGGAGCGCAAGGCCGACGTCCACCGCGGCGCCGAGTATGCGGTTTCGCTGCTCGAGTCGTTCGGAGCGAAGGCCCGCCTGTACGAAACGAAGGGACATCCCATCGTTCACGGCCGCTTCGACCGCGGCGCCAACCTTCCGACGATCACGGTCTACAACCACCTGGACGTGCAGCCGGCCGACGGGCCCGACTGGGAAACCGCGCCGTTCGACTTCGTGAAAAAGGGTGACCGCTACTTCGGCCGCGGAACCACGGACGACAAGGGTCCCGCGATGACCGCCCTGTTCGGAGCCAAGTACGCGTGGGAGCAGGACATCCCGGCGAACGTGCACTTCCTGTGGGAGCTCGAGGAAGAGATCGGGAGCCCGCACTTCGAGTCGACCATCAAGGAAAACGTGAAGGAGTTCGCGACGGACTCGGTCGTCGTATCCGACACGGTCTGGGTCTCTCGGGCTCGTCCGGCCCAGCCGGCCGGACTTCGCGGCCTTCAGGGCTTCCGCTTTTCCCTCCAGACGGGAGAGACCGATCAGCACTCCGGCACGGCCGGCGGCGCGGCCCGCAACCCGGTGACGGAGCTCTGCCAGGTCATCGCCGAGTGCGTCGACGGCCGGACCGGGCGCGTCAAGATCCCCGGGTTCTACGCGGACGTCGTACCGCCGACGAAGCGGGAGCTCGAAGACCTCAAGAACTGCGGCTTCACGACGAAGGACTTCAAGCGGGACCACATGTTCCGGTCGCTGCGCGTGGACGATCCGCTGGAGATCATGAAGCGGGTCTGGATGATGCCGACCTTCGAGGTCCATGGCATCGCGGGCGGTTACCAGGGACCGGGCGTCAAGACGATCATCCCGCCCAAAGCGACGGCGATCGTCTCCTGCCGCCTCGTGCCGAACATGAACCCGAAGAAGATCGTCCGCCTGGTCTCCGAGTTCGTGAAGGGGAAGAACCCGGACGTGAAAATCAGCGCGGAGCACGAGCTTCCGGCCTACCAGGGAAAAACCACGGGTCCCTATGCCGACGCGATCCGCGGTGCGATGAAGTTCGCGTTCGGCAAGGAGCCGGTTTTCGTGCGGGAGGGCGGCTCGATCGGCGCGGTCCTCTCGATGGAGAAGGTCTTCAAGTCACCGGTGTTCTTCCTCGGCCTCTCCCTGCCCGAACACGGCTACCACGCGCCCAACGAGAACTTCGACTGGCGGCAGGCGGAGGGGGGAATGGCGGCGTTCGCCGACTACTTCCGGCGCGTCGCGGACCTGGGAAAGCCGAGCTC